>QZJS01000073.1 GCA_003597945.1 Desulfobacteraceae bacterium
AAGTTCAAGATCAAGGCTTGCGCAATATCGAAGAATGCAGCGTACTTAGCGTACGTGAAATTCTGAGAGATTGCGCGTAACGCAGATATTGGACTTTTTCCAAGGCCGTCAAAACTGAAGGCTGAACCAAATGTGTGGCTTAACCGGCATATTTAATATCAATGGCTCCGGGAAAATTTCGCTGAATACGCTCAGCCAAATGACCACGGTTTTACGCCATCGGGGCCACGATGAGTCCGGTATTTATATTGATGATCATATAGGCCTGGGGCACGCGCGGCTGTCAATTATTGACTTGAACAGTGGGGCACAACCTATCCATAATGAAGACAAGACATTATGGATCGTATTTAATGGTGAGGTATTTAATTATCAGGAGCTAAGAAAAACGCTCAAAGATGATGGACATCAATTTTATACCACCACGGATACGGAAGTCGTTTTACATTTATATGAAAGACACGGGGTGAATTGCCTGCAATTATTAAACGGGCAATTTGCTTTTGCCATATGGAATTCCACTAAAAAGCAGTTGTTTCTTGCTCGCGACAGAATGGGGATCTGCCCGCTTCATTACACGAGGCAGAATGGATGCCTCTATTTTGCCTCGGAAATAAAATCCCTTTTCATGGAAAAGGCCGTCAAACGGGAAGTAAACCCCATTGCGCTGGATCAGATATTTACGTTTTGGGCGCCACTTCCAGGCATTACCTTTTTCAAGCATATCCATGAGCTGGAGCCCGGCCAGTTTCTGCAAATTGATCAAGATAACATGAAGTTGCAGAAATACTGGCACTTCCCGATTCATCCGCGCGCTGAACTTATCGACCATGACCCCGAAGAGCTGACCGAAGAACTGACGCAGTTGCTGTCGGACGCCGTGAGAATTCGCTTAATCGCCGATGTTACCGTGGGATCATATTTAAGCGGCGGACTGGACTCATCCGGAATAACGGCGATGATCGCCAAACAATTTAATCATGATGTCCAGTCATTCGGCATTCGATTCGAGGAATCCGATTTTGATGAAAGCGTCTATCAGAAACAGCTTTCGTCGTTTCTAAACGTTAATCATAAAGAACTTTCAATCGCAAATAGTGATATTGCCACCCATTTTTCCGAAATGTTATGGCATTCTGAAAAACCGGTGTTAAGAACCGCCCCGGTTCCCCTTTTTTTATTATCAAAGTATGTTTCGCAAAACGGATTAAAAGTCATCCTGACCGGTGAAGGCGCGGATGAAATTTTCGGCGGATATAATATCTTTAAAGAAGCGCTGATCCGCAAATTCTGGGCGCGAAATCCGCAAGATCCCAAACGTGCGGACCTGATCACCCGAATTTATCCGAATATCTTCAAAAATCCATTATTGAAAAACTCCCTGATCAAATTTTTTTCCCAGGGATTAAACAAAGCGGATGACCCATTGTTTTCCCATCTTATCCGATGGAACAATACCAAACGAATTAAAACTTTTTTTTCCGATGACATGAAAAACGAAATCGGAGACTATGACGGTATCGAAGAAATACGGCGGCTGATGCCGGATCATTTTGATGCGAGCAGCAGTCTTGCTAAAGCACAGTACCTGGAAAGCATTATTTTTTTAAGCAATTATCTCCTCTCTTCCCAGGGAGACCGGGTTGCAATGGCAAACGGGGTGGAAACCCGGCCGCCTTTTCTGGATCATCGCGTCATTGAATTCATGGCGCGGGTCCCTTCCGTATGGAAGATGTTGGGCCTGAATGAAAAATATATATTAAAAAAAGTATTTAAGGACATTTTACCGAAAAATATCATCGAGCGCCCGAAGAATCCTTACCGGGCGCCCATCCAGCAAAGCCTTTTAAATAAAAATAATTCCGAATTTATAAAAACCATGCTCGGGGAAATGGAAATTCAAAAAACCGGATATTTCAACGCAGCAAAAGTTAACTCGCTTGTGAATAAGTTATATACCCAAAAACATGTAAATGAGGTTGATGGTATGGCGCTTGCCGGTATATTATCAACCCAGATCATTGATTCCCAATATCTTAACGATTTTTCCTTAACACCAGGCGCCTCGTTGGAGCCGGATGTTGTGATCGATAATCGATCAGTCCGATCCTGACGGTTATTCAGGCGGAAATTGACAAGGATAAATTTATGGAAAAAAATGTCCAAAGCCGAAAAGATTTTCTGGATCTTGATTGCGAGGCGGAAACAAACCGGATTAAGCATGAAATCCAGCATATCATATCCAAAAAATTAAAAAAACGAGGCGTTGTGGTGGGCTTGTCAGGCGGGATTGACAGCAGCGTAACCGTTGCTCTCTGCCGGCAGGCAATCGGAAATGAACGCGTATTGGCATTGCTTATGCCGGAAGTCCATTCATCCGATGATACCCTTGACTTGAGCAGGATGGTGGCCGATCATTTTGGCGTGGAATTTATCTATGAGGAGATTACCGGGATTTTAGAAGCATTCGGATTCTATAAAAGGTATAATGCAGCCGTTCAATCCATCATTCCTGAATATGGAAAAGACTGGAAGTCGAAAATCGTCACTTCCAATATCATTGACGGCAGGGGATTTACCTTTTTTACCGTTGTCGCAAAATCGCCGGAAGGCAATGAGGTAAAAAAAAGACTGGATGTTAAATCCTATCTCTCGGTTGTGGCGGCGACTAATTTTAAGCAGAGGGTCCGCAAGACGCTTGAGTATTACCACGCGGACAGATTGAATTACGCTGTTGCCGGAACACCGAACCGCCTGGAATACGATCAGGGTTTTTTTGTTAAAAATGGCGATGGCGCGGCTGATTTTAAGCCGATCGCCCATTTGTATAAATCTCAGGTTTATAAACTGGCCAAATATTTAGGTGTTCCGGATGAAATCATTCAACGGCCGCCGACAACCGACACCTATTCCCTTTCTCAGGATCAGGATGAGTTTTATTTCGCTCTTCCTTATCAAAAAATGGATCTTTGTCTTTACGGGAAAAATAATCACATTCCCGCGGAAACCATTGCCTCGCTTACCGGCTTAACAAGCGAACAAGTCAACAGCGTCTATAAAGACATCGACCAGAAACGGTCAACGACTAAATATTTGCATCTACCGCCGGTGCTGGTTGAAAAAGTTCCTGAAATCTCCTATCCTCTATAAACTTGACAATCTATCTTGTATTTGTAATAATTTAACATCACTTGTTGCCCGGCGTAAATCCCTCTAAATTAATTTTCCAAATAAAATCTATTTTAAAATGGATAACATACTCATCCTTAGCAAAGACGCTGATCACGCGGAAACCCTGAAAGCCGGGTTGGAGAAAACGCGCCATTTTGGCGTGACCATCGCGAACCAGGGGAAAGAGGCGATGGTTTTTTTCGATAAAATAAAAATCTCGGTGCTTGTGACCGATATCCGCCTCAAGGACATGGATGTTCTCGATCTTCTATCCTATATGACCCAAAAGCATTCCAGCACCCCCTGCATCGTCATGACAGACCACGGTAAGCCATGGTTTAAAGAGAAAATGGCTCAGCAATCCTTACTCTATCATATTGAAAAACCATTTAAAATCAGCTCATTGTTGTCGGCAATCTTTGTGGGGCTCACCCTGCGCGACGAGGGTAAAAATCTTAAGGGGATGACCATGGCCAGCCTACTTCCCTTAATCGAGATTTTACAAAAAACCTGCCGCATGGAAGCAAAGGCCGAAAACCAGAAAAAAGGATACCTCTATTTTAATGAAGGGGTGCTTATCGACGCCCATTTCAATGAGTTAAGAGGAGAGTCTGCTGCACGGGAAATTGCCGGGTGGGAAGGCATTGCAATAAAGTTCACGGAATTGCCGGAAAGACGAACCCGGACACGCGTCAAAACCCATCTGATGGATATGGCCGAGGCATGCTGGGATAAAAACGAGGTTATTGATCCGGCGGATGACGCTCCCCCATTGTGCGATGAAGTTGAAACGGAAAACAACGCTTCTACCGCCGCCGGGGAGACCGTTTCGGCCATCGCGGATGACCCGCCCGATGACGTCGAAATATTATCCGATGATATTCAGGTGGAAAACAGCACGCCTGTTGCTCCCCATGAAACCGTCCCGGCCGCCGCGGATGACCCTTCCGATGATGTCATCCTGCTATCCACCGAAATCGAAATGGAGCATAATGTTCCGGCCTATCCGGCCTATAATGAATATGATCCGGTCGGGCGACCTAATATGGGAATGGAGATGTATTTAGAATATTATCAGCTTATTCGGAAGCCTTTTCAGATCAACACGGATCCCGCCTTTCTCTGGTTCGGCGAAAAGCAAAAAGAAGCGCTTGCCACACTCAAATACGGCATTCAGGAAAACAAGGGCTTTTTGTTGTTAACCGGCGATGTCGGCGTCGGGAAAACAACAATCATCAAATCCTTTCTGCAAGGGCTGGATAAGAATGATCTGGCTGTTGTGGTTTACACCCCTGTTTTGGATAGCCTGGATTTTTTTAATTATGTGGCGCGGTTATTCGGACTGCCCGGTGATTTTACAACAAAGGGGGCGTTTCTTGATGCGTTTAGTGAGTTTTTGCTCAAATCACACTATCAGGGGAAACGGGTGTTGCTGATCATTGATGAATGTCAGTTGCTCAGCCCCTCGCTTCTGGCGGAAATCAAGCTTTTTTTAAATTTTGAAAAAAATGGAAGCACCCTGATCAATATTTGTTTTGTCGGCCAGCTTGAATTCAATGATATTCTTCTTAATCCCGAAAACAGGGGAATCCGGCAACGAATCGCGGTAAATTATTGCATTCCGCCGCTGTCATTGAATGAAACCGAACACTATATTGAATATCGTTTGGCGGTGGCCGGAACCGACAAGAAAATTTTTAAACCAAACGCGATTCGTGAAATTTTCCGCTTCTCAAAGGGATATCCGCGCTTGATCAACATCATTGCCGACCGGGCGCTGCTTACCGGGTATGTTAATTCTGTCAGGCAGATCAAAAAAAGCATTATCAGGGAATGCGTATCTGAACTCGATATTTCACCGGCAGGTAAATCCGGCTTGCTGAAAAAAAAGTAATGACGCAGGATCAGGGGTATGACATCGTTGAAGCCGAGCGTTGATCTTTCCATCGACCATTTAAAGAACATCACCACGTGGATTTCCAATATCTATGATCTCAACCAGTTGCTTGAGCTGATATTGGAAACCGGTACGCGCATCATGCGGGCCAAGGCCAGCTCGCTCCTTCTGCTGGACCAGAAAACCAAAAAACTCTATTTCAAGGTGGCCACCGGAACCAAAAAAGATGAAGTAAAAAATTTTGCCGTAAAGCTCGGCCAGGGGATCGCCGGACATGTCGCCGAAACCGGACAGCCGCTGTTAATCGAAGATGTCTCACGCGATAAGCGTTGGTATCGCGGCATCAGCGACCAGATCGGGTTTAAAACCCGTTCGATTCTGTGCGTTCCCATGAAAGTCGAAGATAACGTCATCGGCGTGATCGAATTTATCAATAAATCGGACGGGGAGTCTTTTCAGCAAAATGAATTGGAATTATTGACCGTTTTTGCCGATCTGGCGGCCCTTGCCATCCTGAATGCCCGGAAATTTCAGTTTGCCGAACGCGACAATACCGTTTTGAAACAAGACCTTGACCTGAAGCATCAAATCATCGGCAACAGTAAAGTGATCAAGCAGGTGATTGCCGATGCCATGAAAGTCGCCGATTCAACGGCCAGCACGCTGATACTCGGGGAAAGCGGGACAGGAAAAGAGCTTCTTGCCCGCCTGATTCATGCGGCCAGTTCCCGTAAGAATCGGCATATGGTCGCCATAAACTGTTCGGCCATGACCGAATCGTTGCTTGAATCCGAGCTTTTCGGCCATGAGAAAGGCGCGTTCACCGGCGCCGGCGAACAGAAAATCGGAAAGCTGGAACTCGCCGATGAGAGTACGCTTTTCCTGGATGAAATCGGTGAAATGAGCCAGGGCATGCAGGCCAAACTGCTCCGGGCCCTCCAGGACGGCGTCTTTTACCGGGTGGGTGGAAATATGCCCATCGCGGTTGATATTCGGATAATCGCCGCCACCAACCGGGATGTGGCCGAACAGGTCCGAACCGGCAAATTCAGGGAAGACCTGTATTATCGGCTGAATGTTGTTGAACTTCGCATGCCGCCCTTAAGGGACCACAAGGAAGACATCCCGCTGCTGGCGCGCTATTTCGCGGATCTGTTTAAAACGGAAAAGGCGAGTTGTCCCATCGAAGTCCCCGAGGCCACCCTTGAAAAAATGATGACGTATGACTGGCCCGGCAACATCCGGGAGCTGCGAAACGCCATTGAACGGGCGGTTGTGATGGGAAACGGCCGGCAGGTCCTTCCGGAAGACCTCTCCTTTATCATATTGGATTGCGTCCCGCCCCAGATCAGTTTTGGAAAGACGCTTAAAGAGGCGTTAGAAGATTTTAAAAGACAATTCATCGAGGTCAACCTGAAAAACACCATGGGAAACCAAACCAGGGCGGCCCAGATCATGGGCATCCAGCGCACCTATCTTTCCCGCCTGATAACGCAATACGGAATAACCAAAACCCCCTGAAAAGCCGGCACTTATCTAAGCTTCCGCTAACCCGGGCTCCCCTGTAACACATTCCTTTATTCGGGCTCGGATGCTCCGCATAGCCCGCATAGTGCGGACGTGCCATAAATCTCACCCATAGCGAATCCTTTATTTCATCTGAATCGTCGAAATGTTATACTTAAGTATACAGTTTGTTCACGGAAATATACCATTAAAAGAATTTCGCGCGGTGAAATTCTTATGGATCAGTTGATTGCGAAATTTTTTAAAAATTTATTTATTTCATAACCAATTGATCAAAAAACAAATTTTAAATGCTTTACGGGTGAAAAAATTTTTCAGGGGCCATTCAGGCTGGTTGTGAATAAATTGGCACAAGGCTTGCATTTCAAACAGTAAAAAGTGTTCGTCGACTTGGCAATTTAATAATAAAACAGAAGAAATACCAGTGAGTTAAACGCTTGATAAAGGCAAACTATCCGAAAGGGTAGCACGCAAAGGTACCGGCCCTGTCACTCAAGATCGAGACAGGGCAGCGGGCTTGCCGGGCGGATTCAGCATCTCCTTGAATGTTGTTTCCCGCGCGGTTGCGGAAAAAACATTTAAGGAGCCTGAAAAATGAACAAACAAATACACCAACACATCCGGTTATGCCTTCTTATCTTGACCATCATCTCTTTTCCGGTTATTCTTTTATCATCTCATGCGCATGCCGCTGAATTAACCCTTGCCTGGAGTAAACCCGATGACAGCCGGGTGACCGGTTATCATATTTACAGCGGAATATCCGGAACCAATTTCAAATCCGCTCCTGCGCAGACGATCAATTCTCCCGACCAGACCAGTTGCCTCTTTTCAGATCTGACGGAAGGTCAATCTTATGATTTTGCAGCAACCAGTTTTGATGCAGAGGGCAATGAGAGCGACTTTTCCGAAACCATTACGCATCTGGTCGCCGCAGCGCCGGAGGTGCAAACCTGGTATAAGGATGCGGACGGAGACGGCTATTCCGATGGAACCGCCATGGAGTCTGTTGAAAGACCGGCGTCCTATTTTCTGGCTTCAGAATTAATCGCCATTACGGGCGACTGTAACGACAACGATCCTTCCATCCATCCCGGGGCCGCAGAAATCTGCGGAGACGGCATCGACCAGAATTGCGACGGCTCCGATCTGATGTGTGTAGTCGTTGAAGGAAGCGTAACACTTTCCTGGACAAAACCGGATGATGAACGGGTGGTGGGCTATAATTTATACTGCGGCAAAACCGGAACGGAATTCAAGCTTGCGCCCTATGTGACAATCAACTCGGCCGATACCACCAGCTACACGTTTACCGATCTGGAAGCCGGTTTTGAGTATTCGTTTGCGGCCACCAGCTTTGATGCGGACGGCAATGAAAGTGACTTTTCCGAAACCGTCACTTATTTTGTGGGATCTCCCGACCCGGATCCTGACACGCAAACCAGAGTTTTCGGCGACACGCCTGATGCGGATTATCCGGGAACCATTCAGGATACTTTCATCAACCTTAATACAGACGTGCATTACACCCGCACACAGTTGAACACCTATACCTGGCCGGCCAACATGTCGGCAAATGCCATCCTGATTCAGTTCGATCTGTCCGGGCTGCCGGCAGGAGCGCAGATCCAGAGTGCAACCCTTTCACTTTATCAGACGGAGGCGGGAGGAGATGCTTCCTACGATGTATCCGTTCACAGAGTCATCAACTATAATCCGGATTTGCTCCAGGCAAACGGCTACACCTATGATGGCGCAAACGAATGGACCGCCAATGGTAGCTGCTACAACGGCATCCCCCTGGCCCAGGCCGATATCACCCCGGCGGAAGATGTCAACAGCCTGGATCAGAATTCCGGGTATAAGCAGTGGAATGTGACAAGCATGTTGCAGCAATGGGTAAACGACCCTGCAATAAACTTCGGGCTCATGCTGAATTCTGACTCGGTGGCAAGCTCGGACAGCTACCGCTTTTTCGCCGCCAGCGAAGCCACGGACCCCGGCCAACGGCCAAGACTTGAAATCATATACAACGGCGGCGAGTTGAAATATCCCAAAGCATGGTATAAAGATGAGGATGGGGATAAATATTCCGACGGAACCTCGCTCCTGTCTTTTGAGCGTCCGTCCCCGCATTACTATCTGGCTTCAGAGCTAAGGGCCATTTCAGGTGATTGCAATGACAATGATCCTTCCATCCATCCCGGGGCCGTTGAAATCTGCGGAGACGGCATCGACCAGAATTGCGACGGCAGCGATCTGCAATGTCCGCAAACCTGGTATGAGGATGAGGATGGTGACGGTTATTCCGATGGGACGTGGATGGAGGCGGTTGAGCGTCCGTCACCCTCTTATTATCTGGTTTCAGAATTAATCGCCATAACCGGGGACTGCAATGACAGTGATCCTTCAATTCACCCCGGGGCTGAGGAAATCTGCGGAGACGGTATTGACCAGGATTGCGACGGCAGCGATCTGCCGTGTCCTCCGCAAGCAAGTCCAGGAGATATGGATAATGATGGAGATGGCTTCACCCCGAATCAGGGCGACTGCAATGACAACGATCCCACGATTTATCCCGGCGCCCCGGAGATTTGCGGCGATGGCATCGACCAGGATTGCGACGGCTCTGATTTACAATGCGAGCCTGAACCCATGCAGAACTTTGTCATGGAAATCGATGAAGTGGAAGTCAACGATCAATGGCAGTTTGTTCCCTTTACCAAAATATTTGTTAACCCGGTGGTTGTCGCCAAGCCCATGAGTTTAAACGGCGGCGATCCGTCAGTGATCCGGATAAAAAATGTGACCTTGAACGGTTTTGAAATCAGGATTCAGGAATGGGATTATCTTGATGGCCGGCATACTTATGAAACTGTGGGCTACATGGTAATGGAAGCCGGCAGCTATGAATTGCCCAACGGCATTAAAGTAGAGGCGGGAACGTTTGAGGCAAGGAGCCTGGAAACCGCGAATTTTGACCAGACATTTAATCAAATTCCGGTGGTAATCTCCGGCGTGACCACCGAAAACGCAGCAAAAGCGGTAACCGGCAGAATATTTAATGTCTCTTTAAATGCGTTTGAATTTGAACTTCAGAACCAGGAAAGCTTTGGAAGAAGTAGTCATGAGGCCGATGAGACGATATCTTACATCGCATGGGAACCTTCCTCCGGTGAAGTGGATGGTATGAATTACATCGTTGACAGTACACCCAATGAAGTAACTCACCGGTTATATTATCTCCCCTTCTATCCGTCATTTGACAATCCTCCGATATTTGTAGGAGACATGCAGACCAGAAACGGCGGCGATGCGGCCAATGTGCGCTGGCAGAACAAAGATGCCAATGGCATAGAGGTGCAGATTGATGAGGAGCAGTCCAAGGACAGGGAAGTAAACCACATCAAAGAAGTGGTCGGGTATATGGCGTTTATTCCCGCTCATTAGGAGTGGGGTTTTATGTCTTTCAACAAATTTAATTAATCAAAAAAGTTTCTAATAATTTGAGTTAGTTGTGGCATAATAGATGTCTTGTTTTTTAAAATTAAGAAGCGGGATCAAAAAATCTGCGATAAATTAAATTAAAATATCAGATTAGCATCATTTATTTAAAGGAGATATTAAAATGAAGAGAATTATTATAGCGGTAGGTGCCTTTATAATAGCGATGAATTTCAATAATTTTTCCCATGCAGAAGTCTATTTTGAATTTGACGGAGAAAGTGGGTATCAGTATTTAGGACCTGAAAATGCGCATCCCGGTGGGGGATATTTTTCAAGGATAGGCGGTAATGTGAACAGTCCCGAAGGAACAGGATGTAGTGATCCAATGAGTTATCATAATACCATACTTAGCAGTGAGCCGACTGCTATTGGTGCTGTTGCAGATTCAAATTTTTCGCTAAAGACTCCTTATTCAGGAAGCTGTCCAAATGAAAGTTTTTCCAGAGATACGACAATTATTAATACTCCAGATTTAGAAGAATACTACATTCGGTGGTATCAAAAATGGACGGGCGATTGGAATAGCTCTGATACACAGCATAAATTTACCAAATTTTATAGGCAGGGCACAGGGGATAGTCTGACGGCGCATTTTTCTTTTAACCGCAGCAGTAACAATTGGAGAAATTATATTATAAATTTGGAAGATCGTTTTGATATGAATAATGTGGAACGCGCTGCCTATGTTTGGGTATATGAAACAGAGGAAGGAGCAGGCAGCGAATATCCAGGCGTCAACAGAGCATGGGACGATATTAACAACGGCATAGGTTTGAATGGAACTGATGCTCAATTCGATTTTCAAACAGGAGTCTGGTATTGTATCGAAATCCACGCAAAGTTAAATACAGATGCGAATACTGCTGATGCCGTCCTTGAGGCATGGGTTGACGGTAATAAAGTTTTTGAAATCAAAAATTTTAAGTATTACAATGATCCGGCTGCAAAAGCAGCCACAAATATCTTTGAGTTACAGCATATTTACTATAATCGATCTGCTACTGACCAACCGACCTACATGGACAATATTATAATTTCGGACTCATATAATGGCCCCGTAACTGATATTCCTTTAAATGAACTATCTCCACCCACACAACTTACGATTATCAGCCAGTAGGCAATCTAATCGATGATAAATACTTATGGATGAGCTTGAGAAGCTATAAATTGGCCCGAAAAAGTACGAAAAAACTTGAAGAGACGAGAGACAGCCGGTATGTATTGTGCAGGGCTACATGCCGGCTCTCCAACCCTAACCGGGGATCTATTTTGGTTTGAAATAACGATGGGTTTAGGACTCGAAACTGGAGACAAGAATTATGGGCCGCCCTGCCTTTAGCCCAATAACTGATCATATATCTCTTCTATTTCTTTGACATATCTTTCCATAGTAAAATATTGTTGATACAATGCTTCAGCTGATTTCTGCAATGAATCTTTTTTTTCTTCGGACATATCCAATAACTCGATAACCTTATCCGTGGCGGTCGGCAGATCAAAGTCAATAAAAATAACTGATTGCCTATCCTCAAGGATATTTTTTAGCTCGCCTACAGGAGTCATAATAACAATATTGCCCCCTCGAAGCGCTTCTATAACTGACAACGGAAAACCTTCAATTAACGAAGAAGAAACATAAAAATCGTAGAATGGGGGCAGGACAGCCGGATTTTCGACAAATCCTTTTAGCCTTACAGTTCCTTCGAGGCCTAAATCCAAAATAAAAGCTTCTAATCTGGATTTTTCTTCACCTTCACCATAAATATCAAGAGTTACATGATAATTTATTTTTATCAGCTCATGAATAAGAAGAATGCTCAAATCCATATTTTTTTCTTTCGAAAGGCGGGCAACAGTGAAAAATCTTCCGCAGGATCTTTCTTCAGAAAAAGCCTGTCGCCTTTGACCATGCGCAGGGGTCCCATTCATTATATATTGCGCATCAATATCGTACCTATCTTGCAATAGCTTCTCTATCTCTTTTGAAACTACCAAGACCTTATTTTTTCTGGTTTTAAGGAACAGCCTCAAAACCCCCCGTTTAAAAACCGATTTAAAATCATTTTGACTAAAATAAGGATAAGTGCTGTGAGCATGAAATATGATTTGGCTCTTCCAAAAAAGGCAGCATGATATTATGAAAGGAGTAAAAGAGTGAGCTTGCACGATACTGGGCTGTATTATTTTATAATACCTGAAAGCTTTTAATAAGGATTTTAGAAAATTCCGATTAGCCTTGAGTTCCATTTTATGGTCTATAGCGTTATAATGACGACCAAAATCTTTGTCATCTAAAAGTAATAAAAAGGCGTGCTCATATTTGTTTGATTGATGACTGGCAATTGATTTTACCAGGGAGGTAATGCCGCTTCTGCTCCAATGGACAAAATGCATTACTTTTGATGAATAAAGTTTCTTATTTTCCATATGAGGAATCTGAGTTTCAATAAAGTGTGACCTTTAAGGATGAAATAGAAAAAATAGGCCATTTTCTTTAAAGCCTGATTTGACAATCGGCCAGAGTGTTTATACAAATCAAAATTCTTGACATTATTCGGTATATATAGAGCCCTTTTAGCGCATAGAGGCTGCCCGTGCGTGTCAATATATACTGGCCAAACCTTAATGTCGCTCAGGCCAGTGTCCCGAGTTATCTCTACATCTAAGATACCGGTACGCCTTAATTTCCTGTCCCATGGCAGATCAAATACAAAATTTCCTATGCTGTATGCCACCACCCCCGAGTCAATTCTTTCAATCTCAAAGAAGACATGTGGGTGATGACCTACAATTAAATCCGCACCGGATTGGATAAGCTTTTTTGCTGCAATTTTTTGGGCCTTATTCGCTCTTGTTTCGCCTTCATGGCCCCAATGTAGGATCACAATAACAACCCCAAATTGTTTGGACAATACTTTTACAGCATTATTCAGTCTATCCTCATTATAATAAGCATACAAATCTTGATTGGGGCAGGTATTATCAACAACATCTGAAGCAGCAAGCAGGCAGACCCGGCAACCATCTGTTCCCGTAATCAATTTTGTATTCTCCGGTTTTAGCTGATCAGCCAAGCCGATTGTTTTTATACCTACCTCTTGAAGCCTTCTTTGTGTATCTAAGAAGCATTCTTTCCCATGCTGCAGACTGTGGTTGTTTGCAACATTTACAACATTGACACCAGCATCATAGAGTTGCTTAATAGACAGTGGACTTCCCCGAAAAACTCGACTCAAGGGATCTTTCTGCTTGTAGCCAATATCCGATAGCGGCCCCTCTATATTTCCGATCACAAAGTCGGCGGACGAGAAAACGCACCTAACATTTTTAAAAATGTCTTCCCCTTCTTCAAACATAGTCCTTGGCCCGTGGCCAAAAGATAAAAAATGTTCACCAAGAGATATATCCCCGACAAACATTAATCGCAAATTATCATCTCCAACCGACTGCTTTTCGATTATTTTTGATGTTACAAACTACCGCTCTAAATTTACCAGCCTTGGTCTTAGGAATTTCATCCATATATTGCACAACGAACTCAACACCTTCTCCCATTCTCTTTTTAAGCTCATTAATGATATACTGCCCATGAAAATCCTTATAACCGCTTCCCCTTACAATATTGATTTTTATAAGATCTACTTTCTCCTGAACAATCTGGGTTTCCACTATTGTATTTTCCATTCCTTTAAAAATCGGATCTAAACGACCAATATATTTGCCTTGAGGTGTAATAAGAACATCGTCATTTCTTCCAACCATTTTTTTAATAACCGGGAAATTCCTGCCGCAAGGACATTTTTCATCGCTGAGTATCCCCATATCACCAACCTTGTACCTTATCAGCGGCATCGCGTCATTGATAAAACCAGTACAAACAAACTCTCCGAGTTCCCCTTTTTCCAATGGTTGATCATTCTCATCTACCACTTCCAGATAACCGTATTCTGGATTAACATGTAATGCTCCCTCCTCGCACTGGCAAGCAAAAACAACTTGTTCCGCACCTCCATACTGATCATACACTTTACATTTAAATGCCTGCTCAATTAGATTTCTTTGATGCTCTAATAAAGTTTCAGCAGAAGTTATTATAGCCTTTAATTTAATATCATTAATATTGTTTGTTATCAAATACTTAGCAATCTGATATATGCTTGAAGGGTAGCTATCTATATAGACAGGTTGAATTTTTCGAATCGCTTCGATATAATAACTCAAGGTATTTTCACTAATATGATACGATGAGAACAAAACATTTTTATTAAAAAAGTTTGACCGCCAAAAAGGGGGGAGAGTTTGCCGCGAGCTGAGAATTACCCTTCCACCAAAGGTTATGCTCTTTTCATTTCCTTTTAAACCTGCCCATTTTTTAGACCTATCAAAAAAGGCGTAATTTTTTTTTCTTGCCTCGGATGACACGTATATTGATAGGGGCGAGCCCGTCGTACCACTCGTATTTATTTTAACCAGCTTTTGCTTGTTGCTTGATAGAAAAAGATGAGGCGACTCCCTCACTTGTTTCTTAGGCAAAATAGAAAGCATTGAGAGACTATCCATATTTTTAATCGATGCCATATCAAGCTCAGAAAACTGCTTTTTATAATATGGCACACCTTTAATTGAATTTAGCAAAAGTTGTCTAAAGGCCTTAACTTGAATTGCATGAATCTCATCAGCACTCAAGTATTGTGTTTTATCAAGGTACCCCTGGTATTTTTTAAATTTTCCTGAATACCGCTCAAAATAAAGTTTTAACCCGTACAAGGAACATAAAATGTTTTGGACAACAATCGGCGAGTGATAATAAACTTCATGTATTTTCATCAGAAATTCCTTTTTTTAGACTAAAATCTTTGAATTTTTCATTAGAAATCCCTGGATCAAAGCACAGCCTCCTGATAATAATGCTGAAGTTCTCCCCAACAAAACTATGAAAGAAACTATGTATGTAAGGGCAAACACCTTAAAAAGCTGAAAAAGAACTAATCGCTTTGTTCTGGAAAAAGCAAGCAAGGCGGGAGCCAGAATAAACCCAAACAAGCTGATATAAAGGAGAAAACGGGGGCCATGGAGTAGGGAAGTTATCGTTATTATAAAAGATAAAAACCAAAAGACTGTGAGCATCGCAATTTTATTTTTCCAAAAACTCAAGGCACTCAGCTGGTAAGTAGCATGCCACATCGCTTTAAAGAACACCGCTTTTAGAGAATCAGGGTACCCATGATGTGTGACAATATTCCTCCCGTCCCATATAATATCAAATCCTTTTTTTTTAATCCGGACACACAGGTCATCATCTTCAGCTGTAATTAATGCTTCATTAAAGCCTCCAATTGAATCAAAAATTAAACGGGGCAAAATAATATTTGCACCAGGTAACATGCTTTCTTTTTTAAACTCGGCTTTATCTTCTATTTCGGGACTCCATGCTTTAACAATCCAATTTGCATCATTTGGTACTTTGCATGGCCCTCCACACGCCCCAATTGAAGAGTGTTTTGATAAGGAGTGATAACCATTTTTGAGCCAATTTTGCGGGGCCACACAATCGCCATCTATAAAAGCGAGAATACTATGGATAGCTACACTGGCACCTAAATTACGCACTGCGGCAGGAGAGTTCGCATCTGATGTTACGACTTTTACTCCTTTTGAAATTGCTATTTCACGCGTTTTATCTGTTGACATATTGTCAACGGCGATTATTTCAAAAGGCCCTGGAAAGCTTTGATTAATCAAAGAGTCAATGCATCTCCCAATAAATTTTGCCTCGTTTTTAGCAGGGATTATAATGCTTATACCCGATTGATATTTTAAATGCGGGGGCATTGCTTTACTTCCTCCATATCTATATTTGAACATTCTTGCTGTTTGCCAGCAGCATCCCTCCAATAACACCCTTTCCAACCTATCAGGGCATTTCTTCATAACTGTAAAATTTTCTGCGATTTTCGGTAGTTTTAAACAAGATTTTCATTGGAAACGACATCTATTGTCGCAGGGAAAACTGGATTTTTCGAGCAGAACGATTATATTTTATACTAAAATATTAAGTGTTGATTGAAAATTTATACAGATATTGATACTGTTGAATCATTCCTATTTCGGAAAATTTATTCAAGAAAACCCCGAAACCGTTTTCTGATATCTTTTTCTGGAAAGATTGGTTTTCCAACACTTCAGTTATACCTTGAGCGAGTTCTGTGTAGGATCCCGGAGACACAAGTTTCCCGGTTACACCATTTTCCAGTATTTCTTCAGGCCCTCCGCTTTTTGTTGCAACGACCGGAAGCTTGTGGGCCATGGCTTCAATAATTGCCAATGAAAAGCCTTCTGAAAGAGACGGCAAGACAAAAAGATCTGAAGATTTATAAACAATATCTGGTTTTTCATAGTAGCCAATGAAAAAAAAAGAATCGACCAAATTTAGTTTCACACGCAAATTTAATAAATTTTGATAGTAAGTAGTATCTGCGGGTGCTCCTGCAACCACAAATTTAACATCCGGGAACCTTGAAACGAGACTTTCAGCCGCACTTAAAAGAACATCATAACCCTTTATAGGCTTTATGTTGCCGACTGCTGAAACCAAAATATCGCTTTCTGAAAAGCCCAGTTCCTTTTTGGCTTGGTGTTTATCAATCTTGCATACCTTCGGCGTGGTAGTTCCATTATATATACAGGCTGTTCTCCTTGGACGGATATAAGCCATTGTCAAGAAATAATTTTTTAGATGCTCAGATACAAATACAACAGCTTTGGCCCTGGCAAAAATTATGGAAAGCTTGATTTTGTTAAACAAATCATCAGGCCGCCAGTCGGGGATGCCATGAAAAGTCGAAACTACAGGTGTCCGGGTAACACAAGTGGCCAGACTACCATAAAGGGATGAGCCGAAAAGATGGGTGTGGACAAGGTTAATTTGATATTTACGAATGACCTTAACGATCTTTTGCAAAAGAGAAAAATTAAATCTCCCCTTTCCATTGAAAACAAGAACCCTCACCCCGGGCTCTGCTGACAACTGATCGAAAAGCCAGCCATGATCAGACAAAAGGACATAGGATTTATAACGTGGTTGATCAAGTCCGGAAACTATCGTTTTAAAAACAGTTTCCGCGCCGCCATGCCCTGTTGTATCGATCAGGTGCAGAATATTATAATGTTTAGCCGGGTTATTCATCAGGGAAGAGATAATCCAACTCACTTTTCTCATAAGTACGGGCGGTCAATTTTCGTTTGAAGGAATGCAGAAACCACTTCAATTCCAAGTTGATTCTTTGAGTAAAATCAATTTCAGTCTCCCGGCAAGTTCCTGTCAAATAGTCCAAAAGTTGTGATACCGTTGGGAACCACCCGTTTCTTTGCGAAAGCCGCTCAAGCAAATATTTGGTCGCTGGATTAACGGCGTCTTCTTTTATAAACCCTTTGCCAAGGTGGGTGCTCAGTATGCAGACGCCGCCCTGTCTCTCTAATTTTTCCTGATTTTTTAAATGAATCAAGTTGTTAAATTCTTCTACATTATCGGCATCACTGGAAATGAAAAGATAATTTAGAAACGGTTTTCTGGAATCAGCATAGCATACGCGGGGGCTAATATTGAAAAGATTGATTTCATCATAGCTGAAAGAGCGGGCATAGTTTATGTATTTTTTTGCCAGGTCCCCCCAAAAAAAACGGGACTCGGGGCGGTGGCCCTCAGAATATCTGATTTTTGACTGATTTAAAAGCTGGAAAAGCAGCTTGAAAGCTTTTATGGTAAAGCGAGCCTCCCCCCAATACAGGTTTTCGCAGTTACCCGCGTGACAGGCATATGCGCGTGGATAAACGCCCAACTCGGTCCTGAACTTTTGTAAACTTTTTTGCACCATATTCCTGGAACTGCTTTCCATCCGGGCGCCATGATATGCTATCTCAAAACCGCGCTGCTGAAGGGATTTAATGTAGTCACAATATTTGCCATCCTCTAAGGTATGGGAGCCAAAATAGTCGCTGGCAGGATCATTGGCAGACAGCGGCCAAACGGATTTCGTTGTCCTGAAACCAAGGCCGGCCAGCAATTCATAGACAGGTGTGATATTGCCTAGAGTGGAAACATCCGTATCATCAAAAATGGTAAAGGCAAATTGCTTGTTTTCAGGCCAGGAAATTTTCATAGGGCTTCCTGAAAAACTTAAGATCCAAGCCCGGCCAGCAATTCATAGACAGGTGCGCTATTGCATAGAGTGGAGACATCGGTATCATCAAAGATAGTATAGGCAAACTGCTTGTTATCAGGCCAGTGAATTTTCATAGGATGGTGGCGGTTCAGGTGAATTTTGATTTATTTGATGTTTCACGACATTGTTCAGACTAACAGTCATGCCGAGATTAATCCAAAAATATGGATAATAAAAAACCGTTACAAAAAAACCCGTTACCAGATAAGCCAGCAACGACAGATCCAAAGCTTTAGCCATATTGTAATACATCTTATTTTGTTCCATCGAGTTATCAACGGCTATTTTTCGGGTTTCCCAATTATTTTTTAGCGTCAACCAGATAAGAAGCAAGAAGATAAACAATCCTGTTATTCCCAGCTCAGAAGCGCACTCAATAAAAATATTGTGAGAGAGGGCGCCGCTTCCATCGAACATTTTTTCATCAGCCTCGCTCCAATTAAAATAGCCGACGCCAAAAACAGGATAGTTTTTTACCATTTCAAGCCCTTTTGCCCAGCGTTCAAGACGGTTATGGGCTGTACTGTCTGTTTCCGTTCCTATATTATGCAGGCGTTCCATATCTCTTTCTGCCATTAAAAAAAGAGTACTTACTATGACCAGGGTTAAGACAATAGCCCCGAATATTTTCTTTTTACTGAAAAACCACATGCCCAGCAAAACAAAGGCAAGTCCTATGAAAGCCCCTCTAGACCCTGAAGCTATAACACTGCCGAAACATGTAACAGGTACAGATATCAGTATCAGTTTTTTAAACCAGTGGATATAAGGCCATACAGAAATAAGAAAATAAGTGCTGATCGCGAAGGCTATACACATCTGGATAGCAAGCTCTCCTGGATTCCTGAGCCATGCCATCCCCACAACGGCACCATATTTTTCGTATTCAAAGCCTCGGGCGACCCACTTGATGAATGCGAAATGCGATAATTTGAAATTTATCAACAAATAGAATAAAATAAAAATAAAATATTGTTTCCCATCTGTGATGGAATAAATAATTAAATAATAGCTAAGTATTAATAAAATTATATGCTTTAAATTGCTGAACGCGATATTTGGGGATATTGCTAATGCGGAAGACAACAAGATGACAATGAATAGAACATTTACGGCTTTATTGACCGTATTTTTTACGGAAAAAAATTTCCCTTCAAGCATAACCGTGAATAACCATAAGATGATCAATATCTGCATCCAGGGAATAATATTAATTGCAGGATACATGCTATGGGGTCTTAAATATTCGAATAAAAAATATAAAAGCAGAAGCCAGAATGACAATTTTTGACGTAATCCATATCTAAGCATGCTGCTTATATTCAGTTTATGTAGCTTGCTCGTCTGCATAATTTAAAAATTGGAATACTATAATTTAACTTTTTTTATAAATGAAAAGTAGGAGGTTACATGTGCTATTGGCTTGAGCCCGGAGGCTTTCATTCCGCGAATGCAGTTGACGTTTCCTTCAGAAACAACATTTACAACTCTTTTGTATCCTTTCCAGCGTAAATGTTGACATGTATAATCAAGTGCTTTTGCTAAAATCTGCTTTCCTCTGAAAGCCGGCATTGTATATCCGAATTGAAGTTCGACTGTTTTTTCATCTTGAATATTGCAAAATTTTGAATATTCATTTTTCCCGAATACCCAATGAATATATACTGGTTCAGAGTTTAAAAGGAATAGAAAAAATTTTTTACCGCCGTGGGTTTTATCAATATAAAATTCGCGAGGTAAATCATCCCGCGGTTTCCTGAGATTTTCAAGAAGCGCTAAGTCATCAATAATCACGGCGTATTCAATTTTATCAATAGAATTATCAAGATTGTCATCCAAATCGATGGCGTTAATCCTGTATTTTATAATTTTGGTATACCGAGACTTAATCCTTTTGGCAGTGTCTTTGAAACCTTTTTTTTGAATATATATATATAATTCTAATAATTTTTTCATGATTAACCTGTGGAAATGATATATAGTATAGAATTTCCAGTTCAAAAATATAATATATTGATATTACGTAAAAATTGGCTAATTATTCGGACCATGGCAAATATTATTATAGAGTTTAATATACTGTTTCGTTATGGCATCCAAGGAAAACTTTAGCCTAATTTTTTTTACTGCCGCTGCAGAATACTGTTTGTAATGCTCATTGCTAAGGCTGCAGCACTTTACAATAATTTCTTGAAAGCTTTTTTCATCATTAACATCGAAAATAAATCCATCAATACCTTCATCAATCACATCATCAACTCCACTAGTTTTATTTACTATAGGTACATTACCGCAAGCCATTGACTCAAGCATTGAGTTGGATAAACCTTCTGAGAACGAGGGATTGATAAAAAAATCTGATGCTCTGAAATAATTTTCAACATCCTTGCGAAACGGTAAAAAAAATATTTTCTGATCCCCGCCCAGTTCACAGGAATAAAATTGCAAATATTCGGCATATTCAGCGCCACCGCCATCTGCCATTAAAGTATTCCGCGCATGAGGACCCGCAATTAATAATTTTGCATTTTTATGCTGCAAACAAACCTGCAGCCAGTTTTTGATGAGCCACTCTAAATTTTTTCTTTTATGCAAAACACCTATGTATGAAAATATTACGGTATTTATTGGTAAGCGAAATAGCTCTCTCAATTTAGATTTTTTATTATGTTCGATTGGATAAAATTTTTTCGTGTCAACCCCATTTGGAATATAGACCACTTTTCCCTTAGCATTTATTAAATTCTTGATTTCGTTTTCCAACATACTGCTAATACATATAATTTTATCATATTTTTTTACCGAAAAATAATTGAAGGCATGTTCTCTTCCAGTCGACTCCATAAATTTAAACTGTTTGGCTTCGTTGGAGAGAGTGGTTTTTACCAATGTTGGCTTGTTTAGCAGTTTTCCGATTATTGGAATTACATTAAGAAGCGTATTCAAACCAATAACGTGAATTAAATCGAATTTTTTACGGTGAGCAAAGCAGAGCCAAAATATTTTACTCCAAAAAACTATAATCGACAGGGCATTTTCCCTTTTACACTTAAGCCGTATTACTGGGAATCCTTCATATTGTTTCGAATGATGTTTGTAACAAGCCTGGGATGCTGTTACGAAAGTTATTTTTTCTCCACACTCTCTTAAGGCTTTTGCCAGGTTGATTGCCTGAATTGATGCGCCAGTATAATCCGGAGGGAAAAGATATGAAAAAATGTATACTGAATGTTTCATATAATTTTATTTTTTTTG
This sequence comes from Desulfobacteraceae bacterium, assembly GCA_003597945.1. GTDB lineage: Bacteria > Desulfobacterota > Desulfobacteria > Desulfobacterales > Desulfosalsimonadaceae > SURF-33. The sequence goes on from QZJS01000073.1 coordinate 21,583, forward strand.
CTCTAATTATATTTTTTTAAATAATTGCAAATAGTTATATAATCTTTTTGATAGGAATAATAAATATTCGGATATTGGGTGGATCTGCTTATGAAACGAATTAAACAAGCGAGGAAAATAATTTTTGCTCGTTTTCCAATTATGCCGAAATTTTTAGCATAAAAACCCTTACCATCTAAATTGCCAGTGTCTATTATTTTTTCGAAGATATCAATGAATGATTCTTCGATGCTCTTTCCACGATCCGATCGGTTTTTTTGTATAAGTAAATTTAAATAATCTATTCCCGGAAAATCTTCTATTCTTCCGGTATCCCAGTCAATAACACCGGTAAGATTTCCTGAGTACCGATTTACCATAATATTGCCGTATCCATAATCGCCATGAGATATCGTTAGATAAAAAACAGAACCGGCAAGAATATTGCAAATCTGATTTACAAAATCTAACATAATATTAGATAATTCATTGTTATATTTTTTGATAGATTCGATATCATCATGAAAAAGATTTTTAATTATATCTTCTACTATAAGAACAGATCGCTGCGTGGATATTTGCAGATTACCTATAAACCTTGATGCCTCATCGAATATTTTTTCGCGTAAGGATTCTTGATTCGCTTTCCAGGCCAATTGTCCATTGATAATCGTCTCAGTGAAAAGAGAGTTACTAACGGTTTCCAGTTCACCAATTGGTTCAGGGAATTTTTTTTTTACGGCGCTTGGGATATCTGGCAAGCTGTGAAGAATTTTTAAAAATTGATGATTCCGACGAACGATTTTTCGTGCATTAGGTTCGCTGACAAGCCTGGAAATAAAGCTTCTGCAAGAGTTTTTTTCAGTGGTGAAAATCACCAGATTCCCTCTCGACCTGATGTCAAGGCGTTCCACAGAGCATGAGCAGGATATGGCTTTGAGGTAGGCTTGGATATGTCGTTTGATTGCTTGAACGATATCACTATTTTCCAGTGTATGATTTGAAATAAGATATATTCTTCCATTGGCGATGAGATGATACTGATTCAATCGCCCGGCCATCCGATACAGACCATTGGCATGAATGGGAATTTCGAGAAATTTGCTTCCCGGGATCACTAGTTCATCTGGTGCATCGTATGCCGGTAAGCCGTCAAAAATTTTCACCACCGGCATGGAAGCCTTCTCTAAGAATCGATGGAATGATGGCGGCAAACGGCATAAACGTTTTATCCCACTTAAATCCTTGTTTTTAATAATATTTTTCACAATAAAAGGTGAATAAAAGTTTTCCGCGAAATATAAAATTTTCCCATGGGGAGCAATCAGATTTTTAAGAATTCGAAGATCGGAACGAAGGTTTGAGCGGAATAGCGCAGTTCCTGAATGATAAAGAATCAAGTCAAAAGTTTGGCCTTTAGTGAAAAAAAAAGAAAAATTTTCCAGATAGCGGGTGTCTGGAAAAATGCGTTGCCAATAGGTTAATGCATTGCCCACCACAAGTATTCTGTCGCCCGGAATATCCAAGAGCGTCAGGAAATTTTCTGCACTGCCGATGAAACCGGTCTGTTTTATCGCGCCAGAATTCTTCTGCATGAACGTTGCTTTATGGTTTTTTTTTTAAAATCAGCCATTATTGATTAGGTCGTTGGACGTTTTTATCTCGCACTTAGTTGGTTCATCGTCAAGCTGCTCGTCCCGTTTGGTTTCTCTCCGATATCCGACTACCCGGGCAGGATTCCCTGCAATAATTGCATATGGCGGGTAATTTTTAACACCCACCAAAGCCCCGGCTGATACCACCACGCCATCCGGTAGGGTCACGCCCGGCGAAATAAAGGCATTGGAAGCAATAAAGACATCATTGCCGATAATGACCTGAGCTTTTGTTTGGCCCTGCTCGTAAACAAGAGTGTTTTTATCCTTATAATTATGATTTACACTCCAAATTTTGACACCGGGTGCCAGCATGACATTGTCGCCCAAAGTTACCCCTCCCAAGGCCTGAATGAAATTGTCATATCCGATCTCGACTTCATCACCGACAACAAGATTTTCCATTGAGCGAAAACGTGCCCCGGCAAACACTCTAAGGTTTTTGCCACAGGACTTAAAACGTTTGGACAGGTATTTTCCCCTGAGCATATTGCCAAAAAGGCACGGAATCTGGGATATCACCCAATATGCGTAATATTTTCTTTCATTTCTATCGATCAGATCCCAAAAAAGTCGCTTCGCCATGTCCAGAAAACGGGGGTGTTGTGACATAGTAGTTCCCTCTTTAAAAACTGCTTTTTAAAAGGCCTCGCATTTCACTGGGAAACTGCCATGGCCGTAGCAGCAATCTACGCAAAAAAATCCGCTGCTTTTCGGGTAAAACTGGTAGCAGCGTGAGAATATAGACAAATAAAAAGAAAATAAGAATGTTTAAAAAAATTGACCAGATGATTTGATTCGGCCCGAACAGGGCAATCAGAACAGCAAGAAGGCTGGGAGGGAAAAGCGGATAAATCTTTTTCCAAGGAAGTTCCATATCATATAGACTTTTTGCGTGAAAATAAATATACAAAAACCTTGTTGCAAAGGTTAGCGCGGTTGCCCAGGCCGCTCCTGAAGCCCCAAAGCCCGGGATTAATAGGAAGTAAAGAACCGTGATCAAGGCTGCCGACAGGAATGTGCTTTTTGTGATTATAAACGTTTTTTTGTGGAACAGAATCCCGAGATTACAGTATGCCGTTAGCCCTTGAAAAAAATATGCCATCAATATTATCGGCACAATCCTTATCGCCCCCCAAAATTCAGGGTTTGCCATTATCATAAGAATGTTCTTGGCAAACACAGATATCCCAACACCGATTATCAATAAAAATACGGTAAAAAGGATAAAAACGTCCTGGAATATATTTTTTGCGTCAGGCTTTTTCAATATTTGGTATCGCTCCGAATCCCAGATGGAAAAAAAGGGGCCAGTTCCAATGAAGGTTAGCAAAAATCCGAATTTGTAACCCAGCGCATAAATGCCCACATCGGCCAATGTGCCATATATGCTCAAAAAATAGCGGTCACCGAAAGTTACATAAAATGAAATAATACTGGCCAGGATCAGAGGATAGCTGAATGCGATCAGTGCCTTTGACTGGGACAATGATAAATTGATACCCACTTTACCAATGCAATAGCTCCCGAGAAGCAAAGCCATGGTTCCACCCGCGATAACGGCACTGAGAACAACCCCCTTTACGCCCAATCCTAAAAAAACAACCAGATAGATATTTAACGATAATTGCAGGAATAGCTTGAGTGTGCTGAAGGCGACAAAAAGCCAGGGGCGTTGCTGTGCCCTGATATAGGTCATTGGGATTTCTACAAGAGGTTGAAACAATAAGGAAAGCGAAAAAAACATCAGCAGATTCTGCTGTTCGAGCCCACCGAAGATTGCTGTGCTGAGGTAACCGGACGTACTGTAGATAACTAAAAAACCAAGGGCGTTCATTAACACCGTGAGGGCCATTGCGGAAGAAATGACCTGTTTTTTGGATAAGTCATCGTCGGCAATCAGGTAAAACCTGAAAATGGCTTCACCGATCCGCAAGCCGAAAATAATGCCGGCAAAATCAATCACCATTGAAAGGAGTTCGATTGTGCCATAGTCTGCCGGGGTCAATACGCGCGTATAGATGGGAAGCATGACAAAACTGACGCTATATCGCAGAATGTTTCCCGCCAGATAGGCACTGCCGTGAGAAACTAACTTTTTACTCGTATCATTCACAAAAAAGACTTCATTTTAATTTAAATTTATCAATAAATTCATTTAAGTATCAATGGCTTGCTACCCACTCTTGATAGCGGTGGACAAAAAGATCAACAACCTCATGTGTTGCTTTTTCGAGCCCCGCCTTTGAAGGATGGTTGTTGTCGCCATTGCGCGGATAAACCAGAAGATGATGGTCCAATTGCACAATATGCTGCTCTATTCCATCCCACATCCGATGATGATTGCCGTCTTCCTGGCCCAGATCATTTTTCGTCCAATCCGGTCCTGATGTCAGAACATTGTAAAGATCAAAAACCATGACGTTTTTGTTTTCATGATCATTTTCTCTCAACCAGTCATGCACCAGCCAATTGGAGAACGCACGTGCGATTTTGCCGTTATCGGGCAATTCCATGCGCGGCGGCGCGGTGACCATGACAAAAAATTTATCGGGTCGCTGCTTAAAATAAGGAATGATATCATTATAGGTCCGTTTAGCATTGGCAATCGTATGCTCCGGGGACCCGGCTGCAAAATTTCGCGGTGGATTCTTGTCCGTAGCTGCTTGATCATCGCCATTGCCCAGATAGAGAGTGTTGGGGTAGCAGGGTTTAATCATCACGATTTCATTTTCCAGGTCCAACCCGGGATTGGCGATTCTGTTGGAATGATCACCGAATGTTGTGGTTTCATTGTTTTCGGCATACACAGCCTCCATTATTTTTTGGGAATCAGGCCCAATGAACCAGTCATAGAAGTGACCGATGTCTGTCCGGTCTCCTATCTTATATGCTCCCCCAGGATTACGTTTCAGGAGAGAATAAATTTTATTTCTGGTTCGTTTTGCCAATGTATCTTCAACCCATGACGGCTGCCATCCATAGGTAATATCATTGACATAAAAACCCCTTTTATTGAGTTCAGCAGCCAATCCGCCATTTTCATGAGCCAGCCAGTATCCACCCACAGAATGATGAATAAATATCAGTTTCGCCGGTTTTTCCGGTGTGGGCAGGGGCTGCTCCGCGAATGCCGACAATCCGCCGAACCGATGAATCGCTGTAAAGACAATCATGATAACCATGATCGACAGTATTTTATAAATCATCATGCACCTCTCTTTCATTTTATGCTGTTCTTAACATTCTGTAATACAGCGCCCGATAACCCTCGACCATTTTTGTGGTAGAAAAATGGTCGATGATTTTTTTATAGGCGCTTAATCCTAACTCATTAAGATATTTTGAGTTGTTGATTAATTCAATAATTCTGGAAGCAAACAGGATGGTATCATCTGCCGGAATGGTGAACCCGTCTTTACTGTCTGTGATAATTTCCTTTAGCCCGGCCACGCGAAAAGCAATAACGGGCAGGCCGCCGGCCATTGCTTCCAGTATGGACATTGGAGTACCTTCATGCAAGGATGTGTTGATATAGAGATCAAGTCCATTGTAAAAAGCGGGCATGTCCTCAACATGGCCCAGCAGTTGGACTTGTTCGTTTAATTCGTATCGCGCAATTAATGCCATTAATTTTTTTCGTTCAGGTCCTTCTCCGGCAATTACAAAGCGGGTCTGGCTTTTTACCCGGCAGACCTGCCTGGCGATTTCGATGAGGGCGTCAAAGCGTTTCACCGGGAACAGACGGCCGGCTGACCCGATTGTAAATGGCCGGTCATTTCCTGTATCCTTCATTACTCGCGGCGTTAAGGGAACTGTGATGCCGTTTGGAATAATGGTCAGTTTGCGTTGCTTCAAACCGCCGGCATGAAGCAGATATTCCGCTGTATCTTTTGATACGGCAACCACTTCTGTAAATATCCGCTGCAGGCAGGCATGGTTCAGCCTGCTGATAATGCGGTTGCGGAAGGAAGGGTTATCAGCTTCCGATCGGCCGTGTTGCGTGGCGACCAGTTTGGGCCTTCCGCAAAACCCGGCCATGCTAGCGGCAAGAATGTTTTCTTTGTATCGGTGGGCATGGATGATATCCGGTTTGATTTTTCGGGCTATCCTGATGACTCTGCCGGCAATGGCCGTTGCCGGCAGAGTCCGTTCGTTAACCAGGAAGGTTTTAATGCCCAGTTGCCTGCATGACAGCTCAAGACGTCCCTTATTCAGGATGATAAGATAAAGATCAATTCTGTCCAGTTTGTTCAATCCGGATAAAAGCTGATAGGCCATGGCTTCCGCACCGGCCCATAAATCGCCGGAAATGATATGCATAATTGTTATCCGGGATACTTTGATCGCTTGCTCCTCGCTGATTTCGATTCCCTATCATTGCATTGGGAAATATGTCTGCTTAACCATCTTTTTCTACAGGCCAATATTCAGGCAGCACGGCGATGACTTGCTCGGCAAATTCTTTAATTAGTGAAAAATCCTGTTCTACCTGTCCTTTTTGCGACTGCATGGAGACTTGAATAAAAGCGCCGTCATTTCGGTTTTTGGTAACCCGGCTGATGAAACGATGGATATTTCGTTTGAACCCAGAATCGAGAGTTTCGGTTCCCGCTGAATGATACCAGTGCAGCATGACATTATATACATCCCCTTTGAGGGTTGTTGTATAGTTGACTTGAGCCTGCTCATTTTTATAGGGGACATAAATATCAACCTTTTCGTCTTTTACAATACCCCATCCAGCGCCAGGCAAGCAGGCGTATGGATTATGACCCGTTCGGCCGCCTTTTGCCGTGCCATAATAACCGATATACAGATCGATAACCCGGCCGTCAGGGGATTGATAGTGGCGATAAACGTGCTTATCCGCGTTAAGTTCGTCGTAAACCGATTGCGCAAAAACATCGTTTGTTCCCGTATAGGGGCCAATGCGCATCGGAATGTTTTCCAGATTGGTCTGGACCACCACCGGAACCTTCCGCGCCTCGATGGCGGTGGCAGCGGATATGGTTATTAAAAAAAGCAGCGCGGTGATGGTAAATGATTTATTTTTCATATCTGTTGTTGTGCCGGCTCAATAGCTTGTATTCAAAGCTAAGAAGAATAAAACCAAAAGCGAACACGGCCAGCCCGGAAAAATCATGCAGGAACCCCCTGGCGATCTTTTCCCCATAAAAGTGGGCAAGTATGCCGGTACCCGTTACGCGTATCAGGTTGGCGGCTACTGCCAGGGGAATGGCAGATAGAATCAGAATGAAGCGGCGCCCCCAGCCTTTGTTAATCAGATAGGCAAAAAGCACACTGAGCATAATAAACGCGGTCATGGAGCGGAGCCCGGAGCACGCGTCGACAACTTCCAACTGAGCCTGGGCAAAATAAAGCATATTGCCTTCCTGAAGGACCGGGATGCCCAATGCCTGGATGATGTTATGGGAGATATTGGTGGCAAAGAGCTGTAATGGAAATGCCGCCAGCCCATAAATGGAAACCGGTACCGGTATCATGAAGATCAGAAAAAACAGAGGGAAAGCCAAGACAGTAAATACTGATGTTCCATAATTAAATAAAATAAGCCCAACAAGGCTTGTAACAATCATGGCCCTCTGGGCCACGGCCACATGCCCTGCCAGGGCCAGCAGATAGAGAACAAGGCTCAGTGCCAGAATCACGAGGCCCCAATTGGAATTGTTGATCGTTGTTTGGGATAATCGCTCTCTGTTGCTCCAGACGAGAAAGATTGAAATGAAGGGGACCAGCAGGCCATGGGAATCGTTGGAACTGATCATCCAGGTATCCCAAAGGCTGGAGTAGACCGGCATGAAGGCAATTCCCCACAGAGCAAAAACAAAACCCGACTTCAGCCAGAAAGATAACGGAAAACTTGTTTGCGGCGTTACGGCCTGATTCACACTCATCTCAATATAGTAAGTGCTATCTCTTGGAAGGTTCCCAGTAAACGGAACGCTCGCCTTGGAAAAATTTGATCCAGGCCATAAAGACAGCGGCATTGACAACCAGAAAATAATAAGGAATTTTCAGACTTTTTAACAGCGGCGGCAAACTGTTTTTTGATTCAAAAACCAGATGGACGCCTGCCAGTAAATAAAAGGCGATTTGTAATCCAAACAGATAGATATAAAGGACAGAATATTGAAGGAGGAAAACATTTGATACCAGGGCGGTCACAAGAAAAAAGGGTACGAGCCAACGGCATAACTTGTGGCTGAAAAGCTGCCAGGAAAAAAGTCCGTACTGTGAGGGGTTGAAGAAACGGAGATTGCGCGTCAAAACCGACAACCCTCGAACAACTGTTCTTACCTTGCGGTTAAATTCCTTTTTCTCATCGGCAATATTGCGGTACCAGCCTAAACTGTTCGGGTCTGAAATTCCTCTCAGGCCAAGTTTCATGGAATTAAGAAGCGTGTTGAAATCGCTTTGCAGATCCACGGCCCAACCGGCACAGACTTCCCGGCGGGCCGCAAAAAAAGAACCACTCAATCCGACCAGCGAATAGACCTTTGATTCGAGGCGCCTGAGGAGCATTTCGTATTTGACATATGCGCCTTCTCCGCTGACCCGGCCCTGTTCATCAATAAATCTGTCTTCACTGCTCACACACCCAACGGTTGGATCAGCAAAGTTGGCGGCGATGTTTTTCAGACCTTCAGGGTCTATAATGGTGGCCACGTCGCTGAATACAAGTATTTCGCCTGCAGCCTGCTCCACCGCGCACTTTTGGGCAAATTCTTTGCCCTTCCTTTCAGGAGATCGGACCAGTTTTAGACGCGGGTACGCTTGAATGATCTCTTCTGTTTTATCCGTTGAAGCATCCGAGGCAAAAATAATTTCTAATTTTTCCCGCGGGTATTTCAGGGAAAGGGTATTTTGAATCTTTTCCAGCACCCGAACCTGTTCGTTATGCACAGTGATAATCAGGGACAAGGGCGGGCAATATGTGTGGTCCCGCCGCACCGTTTTTCGCCGGAACACGGCCAACACAGCCAAAACCACGGGATAGCCGATGTAAGCATAGATAATTGAGACTATTGAAAACCAGAAGATAAATTCCATACCCTATTATTTGATTCCTTTATTATCTGGTGCTGAAAAGAGTGGGCCGCGGGACTTCTTCTAAGTCAGCAAAAAGAACTGATAGAATTTGAGCTTAAAAAGTTCCACCCAGAGATCAAATAAACCAACCTGTTCCGTTGAAGCGGTTATCCATAACTCTATATTCAGCATTTTCTTATCAATAAAACTGGTAAAACTTTTTATTACACGCTTTGTGTGATGTGGGGACGTTATCAGCAGCAGACTGTTCCACGCTTTTTCGCCCGCCATTCGGGATACAAATTCCGCCTCGGAGTAGGTCCCGAAATAGCCGTCGTCTATTTTAACGATCTGGACCATTTCCTCGGGAATTCCATATTTGTTTAAAATGATTAATGACCATTCGTCGTGGGTCATGTTCCGCTTTAGCGACGGATTGTATTCCGTATACCCTGAGCGACTTAAGATAACGATTTCTTTGCAGCGGCCTTGGGAATAAAGTGAGTTTAAAATTTCATATTTTAAACTCAGGCTTTCCTGGCTGCCTCCTAATATGTAGATTGCGTCAAAGGTTTTCTGGTCTGGCAGATCATTGGTATCGGTGAGAAAACCCAAAAGATTGTCATGGATGGCAGGATAGATCGGAGTCTGGTGAATGGCGACGGATGAAACAATCAATAAAAACGCGATCAGTCCAATCCATTTGATGTTTTTTGTCATTTTATAGCAACTCAAAAGTTCAAAAGCTACGGTGCCGAAACCACACGGATAAAGCATCCGCCACTGCCACCGCCTCTTTTGTCGCCTTCACCGTCATTATCATCATCATCGCTGCCGTCGCCGTTATCACCATTGTTACCATCGTCGCCATTACCGCCATTGCCATCATCTTCGTCATCGTCGTCATCATGGCCGTTTGGATCATCATTTGGCGGCTCTATCGGAACATCGTAAAATATCGTTTCGGAAAAAACGCTCTCATTGCCTTCCTTATCCGTACTTTTTGCCGCAAATCCATAAGTAGTTCCGGCTTTGAGATTGTAAATATCGCAGGATGTTTGAGCAGGGGAAAGGATGGTTTCATTGGGAACGGCTTTGAAATCCGTATCCGCAGGTCCGTAAAATATTTTATAACCGCTGACTCGCGCGTCATCAGGTCTGTCCCACATCAGAATCACATCGGCTGAATGAACCGTTGGCGTGGAAAGCGATATACCTAAAATCATCGCCATAAAAGAAATTATGAATGTAAAGGAATTGCGGCTTGCGTAAACCATTAAAAAATATCCCAGTTTATCTTTTTTTGCCGTAGCAAATTTTTATTTTCCGGCAAGAAGAGAGACGGCGCACTTCGTCCCTTTCGGGGACAGCCGAAGGGCGTCCCTTGCAGGGTAATGGTTGTTTTTTCAAGAGGTTTTGCTGCCGGCAGCAAAACCTTCTATGCGTTTCCCCCGTTGTTCGGCAGGGGGATAAAATCAAAATCGTTTAGCAGCCGTTCAAATCGGGTGATGGTTTTATCCAGATTATTGTAATGCCGGAATTTGGAAAACCGCTTTGCTTTAATAAATTTTGGCTGATTATGGTCGATTTCCCAGGGATGCAGATAAAATACAAAAGGCTGCATTTCCTTTTTGTTTATTGTTTTCAGGGCGTATTTCGTCAGCCAGTAAGGAAAAAGCCGGAAATAGCCGCCGCCCGCGACCGGAAACTTTTGCCCGAAAAGAATCGCCGTGGAGATGGGAAATTCCTCCATGCCTTTCTGGGGGAGCTTATAGCGGAAACGCGGGGCATCGGGAATTCCATAGATATCGTGCCGGATGGGAAAAATACTGGAATCAATGGTAAAACCTGTTTCTTCGAGAATATCCAAAGCCCATAACGATTTTTGGGTGATGGAGTAGCTCGGTGCCCGGTAGGCGGTAATTTTTTTGTTGCAGATGCGCTCAAGAATGGTTTTGGCTTTTAGCGTATCTTCCCGAAATTCTTCAGGTGTGAGATCATAGATATTCCGGTGCCAGTAGCTGTGACATCCGATATCGTGTCCATGGCTCATGATGGCCCGGACCACCTCGGGATGTTTTTCCGCGGTCCATCCCACAATAAAAAAGGTAGCACGGGTGTCTTGTGTTTTCAGCAAGGATAGAATTGATGCAATATTGGCCTCTACCCGTTGTTCCATGGATCCCCAATCTCGTGGAGATACAATGTCCGCAAAGGCGGCTACCTGGAAATAATCCTCAACATCTATGGTCAGGTAATTTTGCACCTTTTAAGGCCTGTCTTTTAATCTTTCCGGATGAAGTCTTCGGTAGTTCGGATACAAATTCAATTGTTTTCGGAAGTTTATAAGGTGCTAAATTTTTTTTACAATATAGAAAAATATTCTTTTTTTCAAGACTTAAATCATCGGCCACCACAAAAAGGCAGATGGCCTCGCCGAGCAACTCATCGGCAACGCCAACCGCGGCACATTCTTTGATGCCGGGAATTTGCAGAACAATATTTTCGATTTCCACGGGGCTGATTCGGTTGGCGCCGCTTTTGATAATGTTTTTTTTGCGGTCAATGATATAAATAAAACCATCCGCATCAACTCGGGCGAGATCTCCGGTGCAAAGCCAGCCGTCTTTCAGGGCCGAAGCTGTTTCCCGGGGTAAATTCCAATAGCCCAGCATGATATTGCTGCCCTTTGCCCAAATTTCGCCTGTTTCGCCGGTTCCGTCTTTTATTCCGGGAACAACCGGGTTTCCGGCCTTGTTGACGACAACCACGTCAACCCCCGGGATGGCTTTACCGACAGATCCCATTTTTTCGTTTAAATAACGTGGCGCCAGATATGTCAGGCGCGCTGACGCCTCGGTTTGACCATACATCACATAAAATTGAATATCAGGCATAATTTTTGTAAAATCTTCAATCATTTGCGGCGGCATTGCCCCGCCTGCCTGGGTGATGTATCGAAGCTTGGGGAAGCGGTATTTCCGGATGGAGGATTTGTTGATCAGAATGGCAAAGGATGACGGCACCCCCGCAAAGCCGGTCACTTCCTGTGCAACCATATCGTCGAGCACCATATTGGGGAATAAAAATTGATTGTTGATGACAAGGGTGGCGCCGGCTTTAATATGGGTCGTCAGCAAAGAATTTCCGTATGAATAAAAAAACGGCAATACCACCATGATTTTATCATTTTCCGTCAGGCCTAAATACTCGATTATGGAATCGGCATTAGATGATAAATTCAGATGGGAAAGCATCACTCCTTTGGGGTCCCCGGTTGTTCCGGATGTATAAATGATCATGGCAAGATCATTTTCGTCGCAGCCCGGGCAGGCAAAGATGTGGTCCGTTGCCGCGAGGCTGTTTTTATTGATCGGCAGTAATTTTACATTGGTGTGGTCCTGATCGATAATTCTTTTTAGTGACGGGTAATTTTTATCATCCGTGACTATGGCTGTTGGCATGCTGTCTTTATAGACATTCAGAAATTCCCGGGGAACAAGTTTCGTGTCCAGCGGCACAACAACGGCGCCGGCTTTTAATATTGCAAAATACGTGATTAAATATTCGATACTGTTATTAAGAAACAGGATGACACGGCCGCCTTTTTGAACGCCTTGCTTACATAAGTCGGCCGCAAAACCATTTGATAACACATTAAGCGCACCATAGCTCAGGCAATCCTGGCCGTGAACCACAGCGATTTTATTTTCATCTGCTTTTGCGGAATTTGTCAAAAAGTCATGGATAAGCATTTTAAAGGGCGCCATATGTCAATGCCCTGATGATCCTCTATAATGGAGAATCTTCAAGGCATTTTTTAGTCTGTTTGATTTGAGCAAAAAATCCGTTCCGCGTTTTTCAGCGGAACGGATTTTTTAAATGAGGTCTGAATTTTTATAATGGTTGGTTATATTTCAGTTTGCGACGGGTAACAGCGGCCATGCCGGCCAGACCGATGCCCACGAGCAACAGGGAGGCCGGTTCGGGAACCGGCACTGTCGCGGCGGCGTCTGCGGCGTGGGCTAATAGTGTAGCCGTGTTAAAATAAAAATCGCCGAAAACGCATGACAGGGAAGCGGCCACCCTGCCGGTTTCGCTTAATGTCAGCAGCGAGCTTATGGTAAAAGAGATATCGCCGTTATTGACTTCCCATAAGAATCTATTATCGCCGATATTAAGATGGGCAAACTCCCAAAAATCGAATCCGCTGTCATCTTCCAGGTTGAGCGTAATTGCCGCGGATGTTATATCCTGGGTTTCCGGGTCAAACCCGTCTTTTGTAATGTCAAAAGTCCAGTAGACGGTATCCGGATTAAATATTGAGCCGCTCATATATCGATGCCCTGCATTATATACATCGGTATACGGGATGGCATATGCTGCGCCTGCCGACCCTAAAAACATCAGTAAGCTTAACAAAATCAGAGTCTTTTTCATTTTTTGATCTCCTTGAAAACGGTGTTTCGAAAAATCTCGTTAATATTTAAGAGAACATATTCGAATGCATTTTATATGCCAATATTACTATCTGTTCTGCGCGATATTTAAGACCGGTGATGATGGTGATAGTAATATACTGAAAATAAATAATTTTATGCTATTTAGGCATAGAGGCCAAAGACAATCGTGTTTTTCAGGCAGGGTAGAGGGTTTTTAATTTATTAATTCATATAATTATGCTTGATGAGCGCCTCTACGCCAATCATTCTTATTCGATACGTTGATGTAATGGGAAGCTGTTTATTCCGGAAAGCTGGATTTTTATAAAATACATAGCCAAGGCGGCCAAGCCGTGGAAACTAGAGGCTGAAATAAAGGATTTTGGCCTTTTTTAAAGGGGGGTTGTGAAAGGGTGGAAGGGATGCATTGGTATAAAATATTAGAATTATAGTAAAAAATTAGAAAGCAGCAAAAATGCAGGAGTCAATCCGGAAATCCGGAATTTTAATGCGATATTTCGGAAAAATTGACTGGATTGGATTTATTGTGTTCTATGGAAAGGTTAAGACTTTGCCGGCTAAAGTCATCTTTGAATGCAAGTCCGGCCTCAATGTGTTGTGGAAATTTTTCAAGATTTTTTTGCCAGCAAAGCTGGGCCAGCCCCTGGAGCCGGGGCACCACAAAATCATTATCAAACTTGAAAATCAGCGGGATATCAGCGGGGACCTCTTTGTCTACAATAATTCGCATGCCCCCCTGGCAGTAATCAACAGTCAAGGCTGTTTCGGCAAAATCTCCGTTTTTGCCGTCCAGCGCGTCGCAGGTGCAGATCAGAACTTTTCGCTGATCACTAATGCGTTCAAATCGCCGCCGGCTGTCAGCAATTTTGGCTCCCGAGTCTATCGCTTTTCGGCCTTTATCTCTTTGGTGATGCCGTTTATAAATGGGGCATTTATTATATTTTGACGACTTGCAATAGGCCAAAATCGTTTCTTCCGGAGGGATATAAAATCCGTCGACAAAAAGGCTGCAAGTCTTCATTCTGTTTACAAAATGGGAGCATGATTGCAAGGCCCGCTTTTTATTTTTTTGCATAGTAAAGAGGACTCTCGATAAAAATTAAGGTTATTCTGAAAAATAAATTGTAACAAAAGCAATGCATAAATCAGGCCAGCATCAAACATTGTTTTTTGCTTGTTTGGGGTTTATTCCATAGCGCTTTAATTTTTCATAAAGTGTTGATTTTGACATGCCGAGCTTCCCGGCAACATTGTCCATATTCCCGGCGCATTGTCTGATGGCAGTAGAAATCAGTTCTGTTTCAAAAATCGAAATGCTGTCCTTTAATGGGCAATCAAGGAATTTTTTCATTGAAAAGGCGGAATCGACTTTAGACTGACCGTGCTTTTCGTATAGAAAACCCATTAACGTTGGCGATATCATGCCGTTTTTGGAAAGCAGCACGGCACGTTGTATGGTGTTTTCCAGTTCTCGAACGTTTCCCGGCCAATGATACTCCAGCAATAATTCCACCACGCTGGTGGGCAGAAAATTAACCTCTTTGTTGAACCTTTCCCTGTATTTCATAAGAAAGTTCATGGCCAGAAGAACAATATCCTCCTTTCGTTCGCGCAAGGGGACCAGGTGCAAATTGATCACATTCAGCCGATAATAAAGATCGCGACGGAATTTCCCCGCTTCCACCGCCGCGGGCAAGTCGGCGTTGGTAGCGGCAATAACCCGGACATCCACTGGAATGGGTGTGTTGGAACCTATCCTGAGAATTTCGCCTTCCTGCAAAACGCGCAAAAGGGAAGCTTGCATTTTGGGACTGATATCACCGATTTCGTCAAGAAAAACCGTTCCCGTATCAGCTTCCTCGAATTTCCCTATACGGCGCTCCGTGGCCCCGGTAAACGCGCCTTTTTCGTAGCCGAAAAGATCGCTTTCCAGAAGACTCTCCGCCACCGCCGCGCAGTTAAACTTTAAATAACACTTGTCCGCCCGGCTGCTGTGCTCATGAATCAGATCCGCCACCAGTTCCTTTCCCGTACCGGATTCCCCTGTAATCAGGATCGTGGCATCAGAAGGGGCAACCTGGTAGATCATTTCCCGAAGGGCGTGAATCGGTTTGCTCTCACCAATCATTTTTCCGCGGCCGACAAACCGTTCTATTTCTTTTTTAAAGTAATTCACCTCTTGATATAATTGTTTACGTTCAATTTCATTTGCCTTGATGATGGCAATCTTTTTTTTCAGAATTTCTTCGATATTTTTTCGGTATCCTTCAATTTTAAGCGCATGCAGTTTTTTCTCGGTAACATCCCGGATAATCAAAAGGGTCAGCTTGTCATGGCGATACCCTTCAAACGGGACATAGCAGTACTCCATATAAAAGGCATCATGGAGCTTTCTTTCAAACATTTTTCCATAATATTGCTCAGGGTTGCGGCAATGAAAGAGGCACATCTCGGTTTCGCAAGGGCTTTCACGCCCAGCGGTTATCTCGTGGCATTTTCGGCCGTTCTGGTTTCCAAATTTAGCGACCGCGGCGACATTCATATGCTCTATCACGAAATTATCTTTTATGATCAAGAGCATGTCCGGCAGGAGATCAAACAGTATCTTGTTGTTTTGCGCCAGCCTGGATATTTCCTGCGTTGAACTCGTCTGCATTTTTTATTGCACCTTTTTATAAGCGAAAAATTTCAGGCGCAGGTTATCGGGCGCCTTTATGGAACAATACCACTTTTATGGTACGAAAAATCGTCGACAGGTCCATGGCAATGGAAAAATTTTTTATGTAATAAAGGTCATACTCCAGCTTGCGGATCGCATCTTCCACTGAAGCCCCATAGGGATAATAGATCTGAGCCCAGCCGGTGATGCCGGGTTTTACAACATGCCGGTTACTGTAAAACGGGATCTTTTCCTCCAGTTCTTTTACAAAAACAGGTCTTTCGGGTCTTGGGCCGACAAAACTCATATCCCCCTTAAGCACGTTGATCAACTGGGGCAGCTCATCAATTCGGGTTTTTCGGATAAACCCGCCAAACCTGGTTATCCGGGAATCATTGGCGGCCGCCCATACCGGACCGTTTTTTTCCGCATCCTTAACCATTGATCGAAATTTGATAATATTAAACAATTTTCCGTTTTCGCCGACGCGCTCCTGGCGGTAAAAAATTTCACCTGGGGATTCAAGTTTGATAATCAGTGCGGTGAGCAAGAAAATCGGTAAGGAAACCAAGAGGATCGATAGTGCCGCCGATAGATCTATCACGCGTTTCAGCATTTTTTTCATTCGGCCGACATAAAATCCTTCAGAAAACACCAGCCAGGAGGGACTTACCCGTTCCACCGGAACCGTTCCCGTGATTTCTTCATAAAACCGGGCTCCGCTGATAATTTCGATGCCAAGAAATTTATACGGAATCAATTCATGTAAAAGCATGCCCCGTTTTTCATCTAATGCCACCACGATTTTTCCGATGGCCCGATCCTCACAAAGTTGTTTCAACCCTTTAATGTTGGTAAAAACAGGCACGCCATCCGGCACAACAGAAGATGTTTTGTCTCCCACAAAAGCAACGATTTTGAATCCGGAATCTTTTTTTTTCTCTATGGCGGCAACAATTTCTCCGGCAAACACGCCGGTGCCGATTAATGCGATGGTTTGGACAAACATTCGTCGTTCAAGGATCTTGAAATAAAAAAACCGCCAGAAAAAAATTGCCAGGCTGGCCGCCAGTAGTATGCACCAGAAAATTTTGTTGGAAATAACCAGAAAAGGAAAAAGGTAAAAAATAAAGGCCAGCATGATGCAACTGAAACCAAGCGTCTGGATGACCTTCAGCATGTGATCAGGAAGCGCTGGTATAATTTTAAGGTCGTACAGATCAAAATAATAAAAACATAGCTGGAAGATTAAAGATACAATAACAGCCCGGGAAAAATAGAAAATTAAAAACAGCTTATAGTCTGAAAACCCGATCCAGGAAATCACGACAAGGTTTATGGTGAGAAAAATCAACAGCCCTTCACCAAAAACAAACAGCAGGGTTCTCCATGGATAATATTTTTTAAAAATATGGGGCATGGCTCAGATGGTTCAGTAAAGTTGATGGGTTCGCAAAAAAGATTTTCGGCGAGGACATCAATAGTTAACCTTATGCATCCCCTGGCATTTATCCGATCAACGGGAATCAATAGTAATTATCGTAATACCCGTATTTCATCCGCTTGTTAAAAAAGGTTTCAATTCTATTTTCCGGATAGGCATTATATACAAGGCCCAGAATATTTTCAGGTCCCAATGCATCAACGAGTTTTTTGACGTCTTTTTTGGGGGCGGCGCCATGGCGAACCACAAGGATCACGCCGTCAAGATGCTTTGCCAGGACACTCGTTTCAGAGGCAGCCATGGAGGGGGGGGTATCAAAAAGAATGATACGGTCGGGATAGCGCTCTGCCAGTTCGTTGATTAAGGTTGCCATCCGGGAGGAACTCAGCAATTCCGATGGATTCTGCGGCGGTTTCCCGCTGGGGAGAACGGAGAGTTTCGGTTGCCCGGTCTTTCGGATCAAAAGCGAAAGATCGACATTATCCTGCAAATGATCGACAAGGCCGGTTTCGTTGGTGAGGCCGAAAAGCTGAGCAAGGGTCGGCCGCCGTAAATCACAGTCCACCAGCAGCGCGTGGTATTCGATGGCCTGTGATATCCCCACGCCAAGATTGGCGCAGATAAACCCCTTGCCTTCACCGGGCATAACGCTGGTAACCATAATCTTTTTGGGTTGATGGTCCGGGGATTTATAAAGAATGGGGGCCGAAAGACTCCGAAACTTCTCAAGAAATGGAGAACGCAAATTCGTTGAAAGCCGGAGCCGCTGATCCCAGCGGTTACCGGGGGGAAAGTTCGAAATCGTGGTATTGATATCCTCCACATCTTTAAATTTTTTTTCAAATGCCCTCGTCAACTTGCCCATAATAATCCTAATGACTGATTTTATATTAAATATGTTGTCGATGAGCCCGAAATCATAAAAAAAGCAGACCCTGGCGGTTCAGGTAAAGCGTTGTCGCCATCAAGATGAGAAGCCAGACGCCAAAAAAACAATACCACAACATATCTTTTATCTTTTTATCCCTTTTTTCCGCCTCCGTGACGAGCAAAGGCAGTGCGCATGTTACCGGAATCTGAAGGAAAGACTCGATTTCATTCTTGTCCTTGAAGGAGGTGTCTATAATGTCGAAAAACAGAATCAGGCCCGCGCCCATGGCGAGTCCAAGGATCGCCGACGCAAGAAAAAAGATTCGAAAAGGCCCTTTAACGGGGGTTATCGGCAAATACGCAGGATCAATAACCTTGAACTGACTCCCTTTTTGATGTCTTTCCAGACTTGCGGCGGCTTCCGCGGCCAGACTCTGTGCAAGAAGCGTGTCATGATATCTTCTAAGTTCATCATAGTCCCTGGTCAACGCGGACCATTCCGCCTCCCGAACAGGGGCCGCATCTATCCATTCCTGATAGGTTTTTATCTGACTGAGAATGTTTTCGCTTTCATCCCGAAGGGTTTTCAGCCCGATATCAAGCTCTTTGATTTGAAGGGTGATATCCTGAGCGCGGGTGTCGAACGCCAAATCCCCGTCTATTGCATTGTCCGGAGCGGCCGCCGCAAGGCTTTCAATCTCTGATTCGAGCTGTCTGATCTGATTTTCAATGCGTTTCACGCTTGGATGCTCGATCGTATATCTTGACAGCAATTCCTGGCGCGTATTCCGCGCTGTTTCCAGGCGATCCCATAACCCGCCTCTGCCGGAGTCAGATCCATTACTGTCAGCAGGCCGGGCAAGCGCGCTCCGGATGTCTCTGCGGATCTCCAGTTGTTCGGAAAGAAGCAATCGGGTTTGTTCGCGATTATCAATATTTGTCTGTATCGCTTGAAATTGCCGCTGAAGGTCGCTCAACCGGGCGATATTGGAGGCGCGTTGTTCGGACATTTCATTATAGTAATTCAGCTTGTAATCCCGCATCTGGGACTCTTTTTTTTGAAGCGTTTCTTTGGACATGAGGAGTTCGTTCTGAATATAAGTGGCCGTTTGCTGGGCGCGCTCCTCCCTTGCCTTAAGATTTTCCTCGATAAATATGGCGGCAAGCTCATTTGCAACCTTCATGACGGTTTGGGGTTCCGCGCCCTTGAAAGATACGCTGAACACATTACCCCTTTCCCTTTGCTGTACATCTACCGATATATCGTTTTTGCGCAAATTCGCGATAATATCCTCAATGGGAACATTTTTTTGCATTTCAGGATACAAATCGTATTGCCGGATTATTTTTTCAAGATTGGCCCTGCTCAACACCTTCTGGGTCACGGTGTTTACCATCTCTCTGATCTGCAGTCCTTCATCCGGCGACGGTCGCGCCGAGGAAGGCTGAAGAGATGGATTTATATTACTGATCTGAAACATGATGGAAACGCTGGACTGATAAATTTTCGGGGATTTGAGATAAACAGGGTATGAAAGAGAGAGCGCCAACAGGAGGCAGAGGACTATCAATTTATTCCGGATAATAAATAGATTCAGATATTTAAATAAAACATCAAGTTGTGATTGCTGTGTATTCATTTTGATCTCGAAATCATTTCTTTATTGGAAGCTTCCATGTAAGTCCACCGCAGTAATGTTTTTCAGTCCGGGGCCTGAAAAGATAGTGCCGGTGATCAAGGAATAACAATGGTGTCTCCCGGTTTGATTACAACATTCTGCTCGACACTATCTCCTCTCAGGAAGTTGTTATAATTAAAATATAATATTTTTTCAGGTGATTGCGGCCCGCCAAAAATTTTGATTTCGTTTTTTTTAGCCCACTCGAGAAATCCGCCGGCCTGGGCGATTGCCTGCAGCACGGTGACCGGCTGGGTAATCGTATATTGACCGGGTGCAGCGATTTGACCGAGAATGTAATAGACTTTGCTGTTATTTTCGGAAAGAATTACCGTCACTTTTGGCTCTTCGATAATTTTCATGAGTTTTTCAGTAATTTTTTGCGCAATAGCTTCAGGAGTCATGCCGGCAACCATTAATTCCCCAACCAGCGGTAAAGAGATTCTGCCGTCGGTTCGCACAAAAACAGTCCTTGATAGTTGCGGCTCATCAAAAACAAGGACTTCCAGGACATCGCCGGCCCCGAATTCGTAGAAACCGAAACCGTCTTCCGTCTTTTGTGATTGTGCTTCAACGGCGAAGATATGAAGCCAAAAGAGGCTTGCAACCAGGAAGAACGGCAGCAAGTTGAACATCCTGGTTAAGGGATAAGATCCGTGAGTTATTTTCCTGAAAATTCCAGAGTAAGCCATACTTGCCTCATGATTTGAAAAAAAACATATTGCACCTATAACAAAGAAGCCTTTGTAGCATTGAATAATTTATAGATTACAGTTGAACATGTCAATGAAAATCAGAAACTTCCGGTAATAATTTAGTTTGGCGCCGGGACTTCCGCGCGATAACGCCGGGTTACTGATCCAGACGGATGGGGGAAATGTTTAGAAGCCATTTCAAAACCCCATCTGAGGCCCGATGGCTGCGTTGCAGGCCGCTTCAAAATGCTCACATATTATCGAATATGCTCCGCTTTTTCATTG
>QZJS01000017.1 GCA_003597945.1 Desulfobacteraceae bacterium
TCTGGGCGCGCCCTATACCAAGCTTGTCTGCATGGGCCGGGCCATCATGATTCCGGGTTTCCTGGGTTCCAACATCGAAGGGGCGCTGCATCCGGAGCGACGGGAAAAATTAAGCGGAAACTGGGATAAACTGCCCAAGACCGTCAGCGATATCGGGGCCACCGCCGAGGAACTTTTCGCCTCTTATTTTGATGTGCAGAAAAAAGTCGGCAAAAAAGAGATGAAAAACATCCCCTACGGCGCCATCGCCTTCTGGACCCTGGCGGACAAACTGGCCTGCGGCTTGCAGCAGCTTATGGCCGGAGCCCGGAAATTCTCCCTCAACCAGATCGCCCGCACGGACCTGTTTTCCGGCAACCGGGAAACCGCCGACATCACCGGCATTCCCCTGGTCACCGAAGCCAACGACGAAACCGCGAAGAAAATTCTGAACGCGTAACAGACCATAGACGCATAAAATACAACCTTCCACCCCGTTCCGGCTTAACGCTTCGAATCTGAAAGCGGCCGGACCGGGGTTTCTTTTTCAATTTGCCCTCGGTGCTGTTTCGGAGAATGGTTGGCAAAACGCAATATTGGTGCGTTTCGCCAGCGGTGATGATAACTGATTCAAAATATTGACTAATTTTATAGTGCCGGAGAGAAAGGAGGGCCAAATGACAGCCAACGACCCGAAAATTGAACCCATTTCAATGGCAAACACCAAAAAGGAAATGCTGGAAGCTTATGAAACCCTGAAGCAGCAGCTTGAAAAACAGGCCAGACAGACCCTGAAACCGGAACAGGCCCAGAAAGTAAAAACTGAGCAGAAAGTGATGGATGCAGTGGAAAAAGCAGTGGCGTCGGAAGATATCACGCGGCGGGTATATGATTTAAAAGATGAAATCGGCCGGTTTCTGGCGGATATGGCCGCAAAAATTGAAAAAGAAAAAGACCGGTACACGGAAATTAAAAAAGCGGTGGAGATACGCAATGCCGAGCTGAAAGATATCTATGAAATTGAAAAATCCGCCCATTCCCTGGCCGCGCTTCTGGAAGCCCAGAATCTCAAAAAGATGGAATTTGAAAGCGAGATGGCCCGGCAAAAGGAAATGCTGGCCGATGAAATTGCCACCACCCGACTGAATTGGGAAAAAGAGAAAGATGTGTATAATCGGGAGATCAAGGAGCAGAAAGCGGAACTCGAAAAACAGCGAAAACGGGAGAAAGAGGAATTCGAATACGGTTTTAATCGTGAAAAAGAACTGAAAAAACAGCAATTGAATGATGAAATTGAAAAGTTGAACAAGCAGCTTCAGGACCGGCAGGAGGCTTTTGAAAAAGAGGTCGGACAAAGAGAATCCGATCTTCAATTCCGGGAAAATCAGGTGGCGGAGCGGGAAAAAATGCTGGACGCACTGCAGGCGCAAGTGGATGCTTTTCCGGCGGAACTGGAGAAAAAGGTGCTTCAGGCGGTGAAAGACACAACGGAAAAGCTGAAAAACGAAGCCAGGAAAAATGAGGAAATTCTGATCAAGGGGTATGAAGGAGAGAAAAACGTACTCATCACAAAAATTCAATCTTTTGAAAAACTCGTGGCCGACCAGCAGAAGCAGATTGAAATGTTGTCCCGGCAAATGGACAATGCCTATGGAAAAGTTCAGGAGATCGCCATGAAAGCGGTTTCCGGAAAAGAGCAGGTATTTGTCGGCCATCACCCGAAAGGCGTGGAATCATCTGAAAAGATTTGAATTTTTAAAAATATGGGACAGAAGTGAGAATGAGCGGAAAAATTTTAAAACAGGTTGAAGAAGAAGTTGAGCGTATTGTTGAGCGGTTCAATAAAGAACATTTATCCGGCCAAGGCCGTGCCTATGTGGCCAGGTTCAGGGGAAACTATCTATATCTTGACAGAAGCGACTTCGGCAATGTCGGCCCGATATGCCGTCTCAAATACACCGGCAAAATGGATGATTGGGAGTTCGCCATATACAAATTCACCCGGGATGCATATTCTTCCGACGAATTCTTTTTCCCGGGTGAAGAAGCATCTTGACGGCACCATCGAAGGCGCGATGAAATGCGGACTGGAAGCCTATGATTAGGATTTGATACCGCTCATGCAATTAAACCCAAACGCAAAAAATACAGGGCCAGAAAAGTGACCTGGGATCATTTCCATAAAATCGAAAAAACTCATCCGTATGAGTTTGAAACAGCCGGACAGCTTTTGGAAGACTTCTGGGTAGCCGTAGAAGCGATATTGGCGTAAATGAGGTGATATGATGGCGGGAAAAATTTTAAGAATAGGGATAATGTCTAAAGAAGATTATAAAAAGCGGACCATCGCCATTGCAAAAGGGGAATACGATACCAAAAGGAATGAACCGAAGATCTGGTTTGAATCGGTAAAATCAATGGCTCAGATTTTAAGTAACGAGAATCAGGATCTTTTAAGAATTATTAAAGATCAAAAACCGGACTCCCTGAAAGAACTCGAACTGGCAACCGGAAGAAAAAGAAGCAATGTTTCGCGCACATTAAATACAATTTCCCGTTATGGCATTGTTGAACTGGTAAGACAAAACAGAGCGCTTAAGCCGGTTGTAAAAGCAACGGAATTTAAAGTCGAATTCGGGCTATAAAAGTGTAAAAATCGGAATTTGATCTTACCGTTTATGCCAGATTTTTACTCGGAATCATGATGCCCTCAGATAATCGTACCCCAAGATACGGCGTTTCGCCGGAATAAAATAAATTGCTCCTTGTTTTATCGACAGTGCTCACCTCACAAGACATATGCAATACTGCCGTTTTCAAGCATAATGGTTTGTCAGGTAAACACTAAGAAACGACTAAAATGCCCCAGAACTTTTTTATTTCACACGAAATGCGATTTTATAATGTGGTCTTCCATTGGTCAGGCCTTTATAGTCAAAACGCATCCCGGCAGAAATAACTTGACTTATACTCATTATCAATTTAATTATTAAGTTAAAAATCATAAAATTCGGCAATGCCTTGTATCCTCGTTAAAGAATTTGTCAGGGAATAAAGACATGCCGTACCACATTTCCCAAAGTTTTCCCACAACGAATCTATCTTTATATTGGTTTCCATCAGGCAACGGCAGACTCTATCCTTTAATTTTATTGGCAAAATATATGTGCTACGATCGATATAATCGCGCTTTGAATAAAGCCAGTATACTCAAGGAAGTAGCCATCGCAATTCAATGCGCAATGCGGCGTAAACAATAAAACAGAGTCATTGGTAGAATAGCTGCGCTTATAAGCTGGCCAATCACCTTTATTAAAAGATCCTCTGCTTTAAACGGATTGGAAAAATTAATACCAGGTGTGATTTTGAAAGAATTTTTCAAAGAGCACAAAAATAATTTTTGTCCTGCCGATGAAAAATCGGGGTTTTCTGTAAGGCACTACTTAATTCCTGACTTTATATAAAAACCGAATACAAATTAAGGAGGAACAATGAGGTCCAAAAATTTTATTATCATGACATGTTTAAGTTGCGTTCTTTTATTTGGAATCGGACAGGCATATGGCGCTTTTCTGGATGGTATGGAAGTTTCTCAAGCGCCGGAACCCATTAAAGCACCGCCGGCGGCCCGCAGTGTCACGGCTCCACCACCCGGGGCAATTGTCATCAATTTTGATGATGTTGCTGCGCCATGCAATTTTGCATCTACTATTAGACTTTCATCACTTTATGCACCGATGGGAGTAAATTTTTCTGGCCCGATTCCGCTCGATGGGGGGGCTATTTTAGATGAATGCGGATTTTTTTCAGTTACCGGCCACAGTGCCCCGAATTTTTTGGCGTTTAATCTAAATTCAGAATTGAGTGATGGCGGTATACCTCGCGGACCGGAAAGGATCGATTTTGATTTTGAAGTTTGCCAGATTCAGGCAAATTTCGGCGCTGGCCCTGCGCACTCAGGAAGCGCCACCCTTGATGCATATGATGGTTCTGATATGTTGGTAGGTTCAGACACCCTGCCGATCAGCTCGTCATTGCAGACTTTGTCGGTATCCGCCCCCCGTATTAAATATGTCATTTTTAGTTTTACATCGAATGTTATTGTATTTGATGATCTGGCTTTTGTTCCTTGTAGAACGTCGTCACCCATCCCCACCCTCTCTGAATGGGGCATGATTATCATGTCACTGATATTGGCCGGATCAGCCATCTGGATGATCCGCCGACGACAAGTGGCATAAAAACTTACAAATATTCGTAATAAGAAAAGGCAGGGGCTCTTGAATCGAGTCTCTGCCTTTTTTGATCTGATTCCAGCTTGAAATTATTCCTCGCTCATTACCGGCTACTTATCAGTGCTCCATGCAATAGCCATGGGACACTCCAGGAAAAATCAGCCAACCGCAACATACAGCATTCTTCCATCCCATAATTTTCTGATACAGATACCCTGAATTGGGGAAAAATGCTATCCATACGATAAGGTACGGTAGGGGCGATGCTGAGGCGCAGGCCGGAGCAGGGTTGCTGGTTGGTAATGATCCGCGTAGAAAATTTTACTCTTCACAACAAATTTGTCATCTTGACATTTTGTCATTTATCACATATTTTAGACTGCAAGCAATCAGCGGTTTAACCGATATCCAAAAGAGGACGTCATGCTCGTAACCATCGACAAAAGAGGCAGCATCAGTTTACCGGCTTCCGTACGGAAAGATTTGGGTTTCCAGCCCGGTACCCACCTGGAGCTGACGGTGGCGCCAGGCGGAGCCATCACGCTTTTTCCGGTTGAAATATACCGCAGCATCAAACTCAGCGATGCCGGCATATTAAAAATTAAAGAGGCCAGAAAATCCGAACCGGCCACATTCCCGGAATGGTTTGACAAGGAATTTGCCGATGCCGGCTCTGATCCCGAATAAAAAATTCATCGCTGATCTTGAAAAATTTAAAAAGCATTCGGCGATGATCAAAAAAATCGCCAAATGCTTGAAGTTTCTGGAAGCCAATCCCCTTCATCCCGGACTGAATATTGAGCGGATCACCAATGATCCGACGGCATGGTCCGCCCGCGTGGATTTAAAATACCGGATATCCTTTGAACCTTCGGCATATCGGGTGAACGGTGCGCCGGACTGGACCTGCCCCGTAAATCTGTTGCGCATCCTGGACCATGACGATCTTTACAAAACGCCTCATTAAATTTTTTTTTCAGTCTGATGTCAGCCCATTACTTTAACTCCCCGACAGCATTTACGAACAGGTCTATTCCTTAAAAAAGCAATCAAGGCAAATAACAGGAGAACATCATTTCGTGATCAGCCGTCGACTGCCGGCAAAGTTCAGTTATCAATCATTTTGACCCGCACGACCCGCCCGTCAAGGCTGGTGTTGTTGACGGAATTGATCACCCGCCGGGCCACGTTTTTTTCCACTTCGAAAAAGGAAAATTCCCGGTTTAAGTCAATGGCGCCCACCATGCCGGATTTGATGCCGGACTGATCGCAGATCAGGCGGAGAATAGCGCCTTCGTTGACTTTATCCATGCGTCCGACGTTGATTAAGACCCGCTGAATTTTTTTGAGCCGGGAACGGGTTTTGTCGGGACCGGGCCGCACGCCGGGCCGCGCCGGCAAGGGTTTCCCTGGTTTTACGGTTTTGGCGGGTCGGGATTCCGTTGACGCGTTGATATCTCGGGCATGCCGGTAATTCTTAAATATCCGGTTGAATTCCGCGGCCACAAAGCGTTGAATGATCTCTTCCCGGTCAAATCCCTCCAGGGCCGTGTACACGGCCGGCAGATAATCGGCCATGGCCGCGTGGTTCACCTCGGCGCCGACGATTTTTTTAACCATATCAACAAGTTGGGTTTCGCAGATCGTTTGCCCGTCCGGCAGTTTGCTCCGCATGAACTGGATATTGCGACGTTTTTCGATTTCCCGGATCCGGTTCAGATCCCGGGGACCGGCCAGGACCATGGACGCGCCGGATTTTCCGGCCCGGGCCGTGCGGCCGCTGCGATGGGTATAGACGTCGGGTTCATCGGGAAGATTGTAGTGGACCACATGGGTGATATCATCCACATCCAGGCCCCGGGCCGCCACGTCCGTGGCCACCAGAACCCGGACGGTCCCCTGCCGGAATTTGCGCATTACGTAATCCCGCTGGGATTGGGATAATTCCCCGTGAAGGGCCTCGGCCGGATACCCGTCCTTGATGAGCTTTTCGGCAACGGCCTGGGTGTCTTTCCGGGTGCGGCAGAAGACCAGCCCGAAAATGTCGGGGGTCATGTCGATGATCCGTTTTAATCCCTCGTACTTGTTTTTTTCATGCAGGACATAGCAATGATGGGCGATGAGTTCCGGGCTGGCATTGCGGGCGCCGAGGGTGATTTCCACCGGATGGTCCAGATATTTGCGCGCAATGGTCGCCACGCCCGGGGGCATGGTGGCGGAAAAGAGCCAGATGTTGCGTTCGGGCGGCATCATGGAAAGAATCTCGTTGATATCGTCGAGAAATCCCATGTTGAGCATTTCATCGGCTTCATCCAACACCGCATAGGCGATCTCGGAAAGACGAATCCCCTTGCGGCCGATAAGATCGATGAGCCTGCCCGGGGTGGCCACGATGATCTGGGCGCACCTTTTAATCTGGCTGAGCTGGTTGGCGATGCTGGCCCCGCCGTAAACGGCCACCACCCGGATACCCTTTAGGTGCGCGGCAAATCGGGTCAGGTCATCGGTGATCTGCATGCACAGCTCACGGGTCGGGCACAGCACGATGCCCTGTGGCTGGGGATTGGCCGCATCCACCAGTTGCAGCAGGGGCAGGCCGAAGGCCCCGGTTTTTCCGGTGCCGGTCTGGGCCAGGCCCACGAAATCCGTTTGACCGGATAAAAGTGTCGGAATCGCTTTTTCCTGGATGGGCATGGGCGCTGTAAATCCCATGTCCGTTACCGAATGCAGCAACTCCGGTTTTAATCCCAATGTTTCAAAACTCATTTTTCCCGCCTTTGTTCAGCCGATGGCTGATTTTCAGATAAATAACGATATGCTCGTCAAAAGTCGTTTTTGCGGGCGATATCGAATATCTCTCTCATCTTCCTGAAAATTTTCACGAAGCGGGCAAAATTGACTTTTTTCGATCCCAATAAAAAAGCCGCCCGGATTCTCCTGGGCGGCTTAACCTGTGCGCTAACCTTTTTCTGCCGGACATCGTGTTTTGATCTTTGATCAGCGATGTCTTTCGGCGTTTATACCAGTCGGACTGCTTTTACGGGCTGCCATCGCATTTGTCAATCACTATTTCACCATCTGTTTTTTCGCGACCGGCCAAAAGGCAGGAGGAGAAGCTGTTTAATCCTGGGGTGTATAAAACTCAGTCTGGATCGTTGGTTTACCCTTATCCCGATCGCCGATTCTTGAAATAAAGACCGGCAAAGCAGAGATTGCCGATAAGGCTTAACCCGGCGATCAGCTTAAGGCCGGTGTGGGAATGTTCGTGGGATTCGGCCTGGACACGGGGGTGCGTTGTCGGTTGATCACCCCCGCCTTCCGCATCGGATTTGCCGTCTTTTGTTGAAGGGGCCTTTACCGTGATAATCCCTTCGGCCCGGTGTCCCATGCCGTCATTGACCACCACCCGCCAGGCCCCGGGCGTTTCCGGGTAAAAGGCGAACCGCCCCTGCTGATCGGTCCGGCCATTCTGGTATTCGATGTCGGTGTTTTCTGGGCCGAACACCATGGTTTCGGCATAACTCATGGGTTGACCGTCGGCATAGAAAAAAGAAACGGCAACGGCCCGGGTATCGTCGATCAGGCGATAGTCGATGCCGTGAGCAAGGGCCGGGTCCGGATGATGCAGGCACAGCATTCCGTAAAGGCCTGTGCAGAAAAAAAACAACTGAAATAATCTCATTTTATTACCTCATCATCGCTTTCAAGATCCGCGTGAAGCTGTTTCAGCCAGTCCGGAAACAAGGGGTTTTCCGGTGCGTCATAGATGCCGGTAAAGGGCTTGACATCGATCACGGGGCTGCCGTCTAAAGCCTCAAGGCCTTGAACTCGCATTATGTTTTCATTCCGCTCCAACAGCCGGACCACCGACACCAGCACGGGATTGGGCCGGGCCGGGCTCCGGGTGGCGAAAATGCCCTTTAAGGGGATGTCCTTGCGGCCCATGGGGTGGACCTGGCGCAGGTTGCGGCGCTCTTCCGGAATGCGGTGGGGCCAGTAGAGCACCATGATGTGGGAAAAATCCTCAATTCCCTCCAGGATGCCTTCAAGAGCGGGATCAATCACCACGTCGGCGATCAGGGTTTTGATCTGTTGATGCTGTTTCCGTGCTTTTTTCATCCGGGCCGCCGGATCATCATCGCCAAAGGGCAAAAATGTCGGCGTATCGATTTTACTGCGCACCACCCCCACCGGCCGGAGGATGATATCCGTATGGACGAATTCTTGATCAGATATCGGCATATGCGGCTTCCTTTAAATGATAATTTTTACGCGTGCAACATGATTTGACGGGATCGCGCCCCAAACGACATTTGCTGTGAAAAATCCGACGTATCACGAAACCGTCATGATGTAAGATTTACAGCAGTGCGGTTAAAAGTCAAGGGTCAGGCCTGCACTCATGATCACGCCCGGAGCGTTGGTGTCTCCGGGGAGAGGGTTCAGCGGTTCGGTGCCGGAAGCATCGGCGATGTCTCGAAGGGGTGGGTTCCGGACGGCCGGGAAAAAAGGTAAGTCGCTGCCCATTACAACCATTAATCCGGACTTGCGCGACGTCGCCAAGTCTCAAATGGGCAGTCGGGAGTCGGTTTCAGCCGCTGGTCATTATATGATATTCGGGTCGGAATGATGCCGAATAAAAAACAGTTGATTGCTCCTGATTTTGTATGTTATTATGTACAAAATTAATATCAAAAGAGGTACAAAATGCAAAAGTTCAAAATTGATCAAGACATCAGGTCAATGTCGGAGGTCAGAAATGCCATGGCTTCCTACATCAAACAAGTCCATAACACAAAGCGCCCGGTTATAATTACGCAGCACGGCAAAGGCGTTGCCGTACTGTTGGGCGTAAATGAATTTGAAGCGATGCAGGAAAAAATTGAGCTTCTTTCAGACGTCCAAACATCTCTCAACCAACTGGCAAAAGAAGAAGGGATCTCGCACCAAAAGGCGAAAGATCTATTATTAAAGCGAGTTCCTGAATGAAAATAGTGTGGTCGCCGCTTGCTGTTGAAAGGGCATCAGAAATAAATAAAAAGTCGGTTTTGTTTGATAGAGTCCGGACTTATTAAACGACAGATAAATATGGAAACGCCGGCTGATTCCTTGACGATGCAAAGAAGTCACATCAGCTCAAAAACAATGACGATTTCCATGGAGACCGGGCCGGAAAACAGATGCCGTGGGGGGCGGGGAAAAGGGGCCGAATCCCGGACGGCGTCTAAAGCCGCCTGGTTAAGCATTTCATGGCGTGATCCGTCAATCAGGGAAACCGACGCCAGGGTGCCGTCCGGATTGATGACGAAGCTGACTTTCACCCGGCCCTGGAGCTGGCGGTTCCGGGCCGCCGTGGGATACTGCTTGTGGCTTTCGATTTTCAGACGCACCATGCCCGCGTAATCCGCGGCGGAATCGTAAGGGCCGGGATCGCCCTGGGGCATGGACCAGGCCACGGCCTCCGGTGAAGGCGCGTCCGGCGTCATGTCTTGCACCGGCGCGACATCGGGCGTCGGCGGCGTGACAGGGGCGGGGCGCACGGGGGTTACTTCCGGCGCGGTGGGCGGCAGGGTCGGCGTCCGGCGCCGGGGCGGCACGGGAATGTCCCGAGCCTGGGGCCGGGCGTCCCGGATTTCCAGTTCGATAAAGGCCGTTTCCCGGGACCGGTAGAGTTCGGCGATCTGAAACAGCAGAACCGCGTGGATCGCGATGGAGACCAGGACAAAACCCCGCAGAAGCCAGTTGGGCTTTTTGACGTCTCCGTTATTCAAAACGCCTCCGCATGATTACAACCCTTTTTCCGTGGCCAGAAACAGCCGCCCGGCCCCGGCGGCCTTGGCCGTGTCCATGACCTGCACCGCCTTGTTGAGCACCACAAAACGATCCGCCCGGATCACCACCAGCCGGTCCGGACCCTGTTGGATCAGGGTTTGCAGCCGGGTGAACAGCTCGCTGATGGGAAGTTCCGTATTTTCCAGAAAGGCCCGGCCCTGGGCATCCACATAAATGGTGATTTCCTGCTGGACCTGGGGCTTGGACGCCTCGGCCTGGGGAAGATTGATGTCGATGCCTTCTTCCACGATGAAATTGGTGGTCAGCAGAAAATAGACCAGCAACAAAAATACGATGTCGATAAGGGCGGTTAAGGGCGGCTGAACTGCGTACCGGGCCCGCTTTTTCCGATGCACCAGCATGGGTTATTTCCTCCGGAGGCCCGAAAGGCTCTTGATGAGGCGCACGGTGCCGTCCTGGAGCCGGGCCTCGTATTGATCCACCTGGGCCGCAAGGTAACTGTGGGCCACCATGGTGGGCAGGGCCACGGACAGCCCCAGGGCCGTGGTGAGCATGGCCTCCCAGATGCCGCCGGCCAGCACCGCGGCATTGACCTTGCCGCCCATCTGCTGGATCACCATGAAGGCCTTGATCATGCCGATGACCGTTCCCAGCAGCCCGAGAAGGGGGGCGATATTGGCGATGGTGGCCAGGGATTGAAGATATCTGGACAAATCCCGGACCTCGGTTTCCGTGGCATGCACCAGGACCATCTCCAGGGTTTCCTGGTCCTGGTTGCCGACGTCTAAGCCCTGGGAAAGGATGCGGCCCATGGGGGACCGGCTTTCACCGGCGGCCCGCCGCGCGCCGGCCATGTCCCCGGCCGTAACGGCGTCAGCCACCCGTTCGGCCACGTGCCGGCCCCGCTTGCGCAAAATGGCGAACCGGATCACCCGTTCGGCGAAAATGGCCAGGGCCAGGACCGAGCAGAGCAGAATGGGGGTGACAAGGATGCCCCCTTTGGCAAGAAATTCAAGCATGATCAGCCTCCGCTTGTAGTATTTTTAAATATAACGGTATTGGATTTCAAATTCCAGCGGTCGATAAGCAGTGTTCGGCTATAACCATCCGGGTTCTATGGTGATTCCGTCTCGTACGTTTTTTCAATATCCGGCGTGCCGTCAAGATTGATGTCCTCGCTCCGGGAAATGATGGCGCCCGCGGCGTCATAGATTTCCCAGAGATCCGGCCGGCCGTCGGCGTTGCGGTCCTCGGCCACCCGGTGGATCCGGCCGTTGACGTAATCATACCAGGTGTCGATTTTGCCGTCGCCGGTGGTGTCTTTTTCACAGGCCACGCCCACCTCGTTTTCATCAAAATGCCAGATCATATCAAGCGGACCGTCGTCTCTGGTCGCCTCCCGGGTTTGGGTGATCCGGCCCTTTTCATCGTATGTTTCCACCAGGGCCGGCCGGCCGGTCTCCGGGTCAAAGACTTCCTTGAGGCGCATCACCTCCGCTTGATAGGCCCGGCGTTCCAGAAGGATCTTGCCGTCGCCGTTATAGATTTCCACTACCATGGACCAGTCGGGATCATCAAACCGCTGAACGGTATCGAATCGGCCGTCGCCGGTGGTGTCCAGCTGCGCCCGAATCCGATGTCCGTCTTTATATTCCATTCGGGCGTCGATTTTTCCGTTGAAATCGCGGTCCTGTTCGGCCCGCGTCATCTGGCCGTCTTCATAATGGTGCCAGGTATCGATGACGCCGTCGTCATTGTGATCCTGCTCGACGTTTACCATCACGCCGTCTTTGTAATATTGAAATGAATCCATCCGACCGTCGCCGTTGGTGTCGGCCTCGACCTTGAGGGTTCGGCCCTGGTCATCGAAAAAAATGACGCGCACGGGTTTTTCGCGACCGGGTTCGGTAATAACCTGGCGCGCCGGGGTTCCCTTTTCGTCAAATTCCGTAAAACGGTCCATTTCTCCGTCTTGGTCGGTGTCTTCCTCCCGGGATGTCGCCATGCCGTCCTGAAAGGTTATGCGGACGTCAAAGGCGCCGTCCCCGATAGTGTCCCGGAGTTCTTCGGTCAATTCGCCGTCCCGGTAATGCCGGATGGTATTCATGGCGCCGTCGCCGGCCGTATCATGAAGGGATTTGACCGGCCGGCCGTTTTCATAATGATATACCGTATTGATCCGGCCGTCGTCGCCGGTGTCCCGTTCCCAGATCAGGGGCTGTTCATTTTCGTCAAAATCAATGGCCTCCCGGATGCGGCCGTCTTGGTCCTTTTTCTGATGCCGCCGCCGTTTTCCGTTTTCAAAATAGTCGATGACGGTCATGTGAGAAGGATCGGCGGTTTTCGATTCAATGCGGTCCAGTTGGCCGTCCCGATAATACTGGCGGGTATCCATGCGGCCGTCGCCGGTGGAGTCGATTTCCAGGAGCACCAGGTTGTCTTCGTTATCCACATGGGCGATGCGGTCGATGCGGCCGTCTTCATCACTGTCCTGTTCGATGGCGCGCAGCTCTTCCACAGGGATACTGGAGATATCCTTCTTTTTTTCCCCGGCATGGGACGAATCCGGCAACCCCGGCACGGATGCCGCCAGCATCAGCGCGCCGATCAATACCATCCATTTGGCGGCGTTTGGCATCATCAGCGGTTCACTCTTTTCACCAATTTAAATAAAATCAAAAAAAAACCACGCAAACCGGGCCTTTGGCGGTCCCCGGCCTTCGTGGCCTCATGGTTTGGCTTAATCAGTAGAAAATATTATCGCAAAAAACAACGCCTTCATGGCGTATTGTCTTAAAAATTAATTAATTATTCCATATGTTTTAAAAGGTCAATATAAAATATTCAAAACTGAATTTCTGAATTTTGCGTGCTTGCAATGGCTGCCTGAAGTTGATAAATTTCAAAATGATGCAACATGGGGCGCATGAGCGGCATGAACCTTGGCAAGGGAGGAAACCATGGAATTACAGGGTAAAAAAATCGCGATCCTGATTGAAGACATGTTTAATGCCTATGAATTCTGGTATCCGTATTATCGGCTCAAGGAAGCCGGCGCGCAGGTGGTGGTGATCGGTACCGGCAGCGCCGAGGTCTACCAGGGCAAACCCGGGACCACGGCAAAGCCGGATGTGAGCGTGGATCAGATATCGGCCGAAGATTTCGATGGGGTCGTCATTCCGGGCGGTTACGCGCCAGATCATCTGCGGCGCTACCCCAAAATGGTGCAACTGGTGAAAGATCTGTTTGACGGCGGGAAAGTGGTGGCCGCCATCTGCCATGCCGGCTGGCTGCTGGCCTCGGCCAAAATTTTGCCCGGCCGGACCGTCACGTCTTTTTTTGCCATCAAAGATGATATAATCCACGCCGGCGCCCATTGGGTGGATGAAGAAGTGGCGACCGACGGGAACCTGATCACCAGTCGGACGCCCGATGACCTGCCGGCCTTCATGCGCGCCGTTATCGCGGCATTGAAGGGTTAAATGGCCGGGGCTTGAAACCGTTTGTCATTGAGGAATATCAAGATGACCCCCAAAAAATTTTATGACTGGCAGACCGCGGGAGGCACGGATGACGTCATGCGTCTTGTGGATTGTCTGGAGCGGGCCGATGTGGCATGGTGCGCCATCGGAGGCATCGCCGTGAATCATTGGGCGGACGAACCCATGGTCACCCGGGATGTCGATATTGTCGTGGCTGCGGAATCGGTGGAAACGGCAAAGAACGTGCTTGAGGAGGCGGGATTCCGGTCGGAATCTTTTACGTGGTCGATCAATTTTTACGGCCATTCCAAGGTAAGTATTCAATTGAGCACCGAAGATTTCTATAAAGATTTTCCCGGCCGTTCGGTGCCGGCCGATATTCACGGGATTCTCATGCGGGTTGCATCGCTGGAAGATACCTTGCGCGGGAAGATCAAGGCGTGGCGGGATGCGGAAAGACGACAAAGCAAGAAGATAAAAGACCTTGGCGATATAGCGAGGTTGGTGGAAAGCCATCCGCATTTATGGGAAATGCTTGATCCGGATTTAAAAGAGATCATTCAAAAGATCTGACGTGAGAGGCGTATATCGCTTTAATCGGCGCAATCCGGAATGGATTTGGAAGATTTCATATATAGTTTGCAATCGAAAAAGGTTTTATAGGCGATAATCAATGAATCAACAGAAACAAATGGAACGCGTCCCCACGGTACTGGCCATTGCCGGATCGGACCCGTCGGGCGGGGCCGGGATTCAGGCGGATCTGAAAACCTTTGCAACTTTGGGGGTCTACGGGGCCGCGGCCATTGCGGCCCTGACCGTGCAGAACACTCTGGAAGTGCGGGACGCCATGCCGGTACCGGCGGATTTTGTGGCCCAACAGGTGGATGCGGTGATCGCGGATATCCGGGTGGACGTGATCAAGCTCGGAATGCTTCCCAACGCCGATGTCTGCCGGGCCATCCTCCCCTATCTGGCGGGCCGCATGGTGGTCTGCGATCCGGTGATGGTCGCCACCAGCGGCGCCCGGCTCCTTGATCCGGCCGCCGTATCCGCCTTAACCGACCTGGTTATCGCCCATTCGACCTATATCACCCCCAATCTGCATGAGCTGTCGATTTTATGCGGCAAAGCCGTCACGGACCTGCGGACCGCCGGAATGGAGTTGCTGGGTCGGTTTGCCCGTCTTAAAGGTATCGTTCTCAAAGGCGGCCATGCGGACACCCATTCCGCCGAAGTCACCGATATCCTTTTGTATAGAAATGACACAGATCGCCAGATTCATGAACGCGTGGCCGTCCACCCCCGGTATCGGACCAAAAACACCCACGGCACAGGCTGCACCCTCTCGTCGGCCTTTGCAGCCTATCTGGCCAAAAAAGAAGCGCCTGCCGACGCATTTTCCAAAGCCGTGGCCTATGTCAACCGGCTCATCGGACTGTCCGCGGATATCACCGTGGGCCACGGCAACGGCCCCCTCCTGCATCATCTCTTCTAAAAAGTGAAGGCATTGTAAAAGCCCAACTTCTGCCTTGCATTGAAAAGGAATTTGAATCCGGTCCTTTTATGTGATAGTCCGCAATGGCATATGGCCGGCCCGCAAAATCTTATTTGGAGAACATTTTGAAATGATATTATTTGACAGCCACTGCCATCTCAATGACCCGGCGTACGCCAAAGACATGGTTGCGACGGTGAAACGGGCCGCGGAAGCCGGCGTGATATCGGTGATGGTGGTCGGCATTGATGAGGCCACATCGGGCCAGGCCGTGGCCATCGCCCGGGCCAACAAGACATATGCGGCCTCGGTGGGCGTGCATCCCCATGACGCCAAATCCTGTTCGGAAAAAACCCTCGCGGCCCTGGTCGATCTGGCAAAAGATCCGACAGTGCGGGCCTGGGGGGAAACCGGCCTGGATTTCAACCGCATGTTTTCCCCCAAAGAGATCCAGGAAAAATGGTTTGTCCGCCAACTGGAAATGGCCGATGAGCTGAACCTGCCCCTGATTTTCCATGAGCGGGATTCAGAGTGCCGGTTTATTGAGATCCTGTCGGACCGCTATAAAACGGCTGGGCGGGCCGGGGTGGTGCACTGCTTCAGCGGCACGCGGCATGATCTGGATGCCTGTTTGAATCTGGGACTTCATATCGGGATCACCGGCATCATCACCATTGCCTCCCGTGGAAAAAACCTTCGGGACATGGTGAAAAAGATCCCTGCCGACCGGCTCTTGGTGGAAACAGACGCGCCGTATCTGACCCCGGCGCCTGAGCGGAATCAGCATCGCCGCAACGAACCGGCTTTTGTCCGGTCCGTGCTGCTCAAACTCGCCGAAGTCAGAGGCGAAGATCCGAAAACACTGGCCGAGCAGATATGGCGCAACACCTGCCGGCTCTTTCGCATGGATATAAAGGAAACCGCATCATGAAACTGGGAATCATCGGACTGGCCGGAAGCGGCAAAACCACGATATTTGAAGCCCTGACCCGGGATTTCGCGGGATCGGGCAACAAGGCCGACACCCGGCTGGGCACCATCAAAGTCCCGGACGACCGGGTGGATGCCTTAAGCCGGATTTTTGCGCCCCAGAAAACCATTTTTGCCCAGGTGAGCTATTTTCTGCCGGGCAAGGGGGCTCAGAAAAAAGACGGCGGCAGGGACGAGAGCGCCTGGACCGCAGCTCGGGACGCGGACGCGCTGATCCATGTGGTGCGCAATTTCCGGCAGTTCGGCCTGGAAGATCCGAATCCGGCCGATGATTTCACCAGCCTGGACCAGGAGCTGATCATCGCCGATCTGATGGTGGTTGAAAAAAAACTGGAACGCATGGCTGCTGATTCCAAAAAAGCCCTGAAAAGCGATTCCGAAGAACGCCTTCTGCTGGAAGAATGCAAAGCCAGCCTGGATGCGGAAATCCCGTTGCGACGAGTCCCGCAACTGGCCGAGGCCCGGGTCCTGCGGGGATACGCGTTTTTGTCCGCCAAACCCATGCTGGTGCTGTTCAACAATACTGACGACGACCAGACCGCCCCGGATGATCCGGTATTTGCTCATGATCCCCACATGGTGATCCGGGGTAAGATCGAACATGAACTGGCTCAGATGTCTATAGAAGAAGCGGCAGAATTGCTTGTGGAATTTGACATCTCCGCGCCTGCAACGGACCGGGTCATCCGAAAATCCTATGATCTGCTCGGCCTGATTTCCTTTTTTACCGTGGGCGAGGATGAGGTCCGGGCATGGACCATTAAAAACGGCACGGTAGCCATCGATGCCGCGGAAGTGATTCATTCGGATCTGAAAAAAGGATTCATCCGGGCCGAAGTGACCGGCTATGACGACTTCATGGCCGCCGGCTCCTTGGCCGAAGCCCGCAAGCGCGGAACGTTTCGCCTTGAAGGAAAAACCTATGTGGTGGCCGACGGCGACATCATCACCATCCGCTTTAACATCTGACGGCGCTCGGCCCGCCGCTGTCGTTTAAATGCGTCGAGATGCGCCCCCTTCCTCGAGCCGTTCCTGCAAGGCCCTGTTGATGCGCGTTTGTCAGCCGCGCCCAGTTGCTTTGAAAGCATTCACGATTTCCTCGTCCAGTCGGATATTGACGTGAGTCTTGGTGGCAGCTTT
The DNA here is from genome assembly GCA_003597945.1 of Desulfobacteraceae bacterium. GTDB lineage: Bacteria > Desulfobacterota > Desulfobacteria > Desulfobacterales > Desulfosalsimonadaceae > SURF-33. The sequence goes on from QZJS01000017.1 coordinate 17,118, forward strand.
TCAGGACACCCCGGGCGAAACCTCCTCTTTTAATAGGCAGCAGGCGATGCGGTATGCGGGAGAGCCGTCTTTGCGGTAGGTTAAATTGCCGGGCTGGATCAGTTTGTTCATGACGCAGCCCTCGGGGATGTTCAGTGCAAACAGATCGTTTTCGTTGATTTTCGGTGTGGGGATCAGCCGGCTGTCGGCAAATTCCAGGCAATGGAGGGGATGATCCTCGCACAGGGGGCACCGGTAGACCCGGCCGTTGGGAAAAATAAAAAAGTTTTCCGCCACCAGCCCCGCGCATTCAAAGGGTTCATCCGGGGCCAGAAAAACCTTGGGAAAGACCGTCGTGATGCCGAGTTCTGCTGTCCGGGCCGCGACATCCGGGATCAAGGAAAGCCAGGTATCCCGGTTTACCTGAATTTGCCCTTTTCCCGGCGCGGCGGATTTGCCGCGCATGCCGATGACCTGGATGAAAAACCGCTCAATGCCGAGATCCGCCAGAAGGGGCGGCATCCGGTCCAGGGCGGCGATATTTTCCGCGCTCACCGTATAAATCAGGCTGGTGTGAAAGCCCCGTGCTTTCGCGGCCCGGATTCCCGCCGTGCAGGCCGCAAAGCTTCCCTTTCCCCGGATGGGGTCGTTGATTTCCGGCGTGGGGCCGTCTAAGCTGAAGCTGAAAAAATCAACATCCTCGGGCGTTACTTTTTTAATGATATCATGAAACAGATACCCGTTGGTATCGATGGTGACCGAGGCGTATCCGAGGCGTCGGGCCTCGGCAACAATGGCGGCCAGATCCGGATGAAGGGTCGGCTCCCCCCCCAGCAGGACCAGGTTGGCGGGCCTTGACGGGACCACAAAGGCCGCCAGCCATGCGGCAATCGTCTCTAAAGCAAGAGTGCGGTCGCCGTGCTGGGCGGGGTTGATATAGCAGTGGCGGCAGCTCAGATTGCAGCGGGTGAGAATATGAAAAAAAACATTGATTGCGTTTTTGGAAAAGGAAACGGTTTGGGGCATCAACATGATGATAGCGGATCAGAGCGTCGGATTTTTCCTCCGGCACTATGGATTAAGGTAGCAACTGCTTGATCGCCTCGGCCTCTTGCTTGGCCCTGATCAGCTCCTCGTTGGTGGCCCGCAGGCGGATGGACATGTATTCGGCAAATATCCGATAAAGCAGCAGGAGAAAATCAAGCCGTTCGTCGCGCTCCTCGGTGGTGGCGGTCTCCAGTCTTCCTTTGGCCGAGGTGTCCACCCCCAGGGCCACGGTTTTGCCCACGGCATACACGGAGGCTGAACGCGTCTGCGCATCGATGATGCGCATCTCACCGAAAATCTCGCCGATCTGGCTGATTTCCGAGATCAGGACATTGTTTTTAGTGATCCGGATCCGGCCGGCCAGCAGAAAATAGAGCCAGGGATCTTCATCCCCTTCCCGGATGATCAGCTCGCCGTTGTCGTATTCCCGGATCTTGCTGAGCCGGAGCAGTTTGGCCAGATTCCGGGTTTCAAAATCCTTTAGCCCCGGGATCGCCAGCAGCCGTTGTATATTTTGAACATTATCCTTTAAATACTTTGATTCGATCATGGAGCCCCCATATTTAAGGATAAATCCATAAAACATTCCATACATACATCATGCCGCAGGCATTTGCCAAGAAAAAAAGCGGTTATGGCGAGAATACGATGGGCGGTCATCCGGATGCCGACTCTGCATCCTCGAGGCAGGTTTTTGATACATGATCGTCGAATGCCACCGGGTAAACACCGTCAAAGCAGGCCTTGCAGAAATAATTGTCGTCGGCGTCCACGCCGGTGGAAGCCAGAAGGCCGTCCAGGCTGAGATAGTGGAGGGAGTCGAGGTGCAGATAATCCTTTAATTCTTCAACGGTTTTTGATGCGGCGATCAGTTCTCCCCGGGTGGAAAAATCAATGCCGTAATGGCAGGGAAACCGGTGGGGCGGACAACTGATCCGCATGTGAATCTTCTTGACGCCCAGCTCCCTGAGGGCCTTGATCCGGGTTTTGGCGGTGGTTCCCCGGATGATGGAATCCTCGATGATGATGATTTCTTTTCCCGCCAGCAGTTCCTTGACGGGGTTGAGCTTCATCCGCACACCGAAATCCCGCATGCTCTGGGTGGGCTGGATAAATGTCCGGCCCACGTAATGATTGCGGATCATGGCCAGATCATAGGGGATTTTTGATGCCTCGGCGTATCCCAGGGCCGCGTAGTTGCCGGAATCGGGAAAGGGCATCACCAGGTCGGCGTTTACCGGCGCTTCGGTCGCCAGGCGCCGGCCGTGGTCCTTTCGCGTGAGGTAAACGTTTTTACCGAAAATCGAGCTGTCGGGCCGGGCGAAATAGATGAGTTCAAAAATGCAGCAGGCGGGCCGGACCGGCGGGTGCGGGTGGATGCTTTTCAATCCCTCTTCGTTGATGATCAGGATTTCACCGGGGGCCAGCTCCCGGACAAATTCCGCCTGGACCAGGTCAAGGGCGCAGGTTTCCGACGCCAGCACATAATTTCCGTTGTGCAGCTTTCCCAGGCAGAGGGGCCGGAAGCCGTAAGGATCCCTGATCCCGACGATCTCGCCCCGGCTGGTGAGCATCACAAATGAATACGCTCCCTTGAGCATTTTTACCGCATTGACCAGGCCGTGTTCAAAACCATGTTTCAGGTTCCGGACGAACAAGTGGAGAAAAATTTCGCTGTCCATGGTGCACTGGAAGATGGCGCCTTCTTCCTCCAGTTCTTTTTTAAGGATATGGGCGTTGACCAGGTTGCCGTTATGGGCCACGCCGTAGGATTTGCCGCCGTGGTGGATGACAAAGGGCTGGGCGTTTAGCAGGACCGAATCCCCGGTGGTGGAATACCGCACATGGCCGATGGCGCTGCACGTGCCGGAAAGGGCTTCCATGTGGGTGTCGTCGAACACCTCGTGCACCAGCCCCATTCCCTTGTAAAAATGGATTTTCCGGTCCCTGACAATGGCGATGCCGGCGCTTTCCTGGCCCCGGTGCTGCAAGGCGTAAAGCCCGAAATAGGTCAGCCGGGCCGCTTCGGGATGATTGTAGATTCCGAAGACGCCGCAGGCTTCCCGGGGTCTTGTATCCGTTTCACAGATATATTCCATAATTATATCCCATTGATAATAAAGAGGATAGACAGATTCACTTGCAAAATGTCAGTTTTAGACGCAATGGTAACAAGTTGATTTTGAGTGAGATCGTGGATTTCGGGGAGAAAAGTGATTTTCACGGATGCGTTGAGAATGGCAAACTGTTTGAGGCGCTTGCGCCGAGTTTTTGCCATTCAGCATCTGCGAAAATCGCGCCCCGAAAGACTCTCGAAGCGAAAAATCCGACTTGTTATCATTGCATCATTATCTATTTTCCATAATAATCCTGTATCGGCGTCACGGACAGGGCTTTTTCCCGGATGGCCGCGATGCCCCGGCACATGGCGCTGGCGCCGGCAATGGTGGTGGCATAGGGAACCCCGAACTTGATGGCGGCCCGCCGGATCAGGTAACCGTCTTTGCGGGTGGCGTCACCGGTGCCGGTGTTGATGACGATCTGGATCTGCCGGTTGGTGATGGCGTCCACTACATGGGGCCGGCCGGCTGAAACCTTGTTGATCAACGTGTTGTTAATTCCGTGGCCCGTGAAAAATTCCGATGTTCCCCGGGTAGCCATAATGGAAAACCCCAGATCGGAAAACGCCTTTGCCGCGTTCAGCACCGCGGACTTGTCCTCATCCCGCACGCTGATGAACACCACTCCCTCGGTGGGAAGCTTCTGGCCGGCCCCGAGCTGAGCCTTGGCATAGGCCCGGCCGAACCCGTCGTCTACGCCCATGACCTCGCCGGTGGATTTCATCTCCGGCCCCAGCAGCACGTCCACGCCCGGAAACCGGTCAAAGGGCAGGACCGCTTCCTTCACGGAAATATGCCTGGGAACGACCTCTTTGGTAAAACCGAGTTCCGCCAGGGTGTTGCCCGCCATCACTTTGGTGGCGATCTTGGCCAGGGGGATTCCCGTGGCCTTGCTGACAAAGGGAACGGTGCGGGAGGCCCGGGGGTTGACCTCCAGCACATAAAGCCGGCCATTCTTGACGGCATACTGGACGTTCATCAGGCCGATGACGTTAAGTTCGGCGGCCATGGCCCGGGTGGCGTCCATGATGGCGGAAATGACTTCGGGTTTCAGGCTGTGGGGCGGCAGCACGCAGGCCGAATCCCCGGAATGCACGCCCGCGGCCTCGATATGCTCCATGATGCCGCCGATGACCGTTATCCGGCCGTCGGATACGGCGTCCACGTCCACTTCAACGGCATCTTCTAAAAATTTGTCGATGAGCACCGGATGATCCGGTGATGCCTGCATGGCCAGGCGGGTGAAATTTTCAAGGGATTGGTTGTCGTAGACGATTTTCATGGCCCGGCCCCCCAGCACATACGATGGCCGGACGATCACCGGAAATCCGATGTCGGCGGCCACCCGGACGGCTTCGGCCACGGTTTGGGCCGTACCGTTGGGGGGTTGGAACAGCCCGAGTTTGTTGAGCATGGCCTGAAACAGCTTGCGGTCTTCCGCTTTGGCGATATTGTCTGGATGGGTGCCGATGATGGGCACGCCCGCGGCCAGCAGGTTCATGGCCAGGTTCAACGGCGTCTGGCCCCCGAACTGCACGATGACCCCGTCGGGCTTTTCGGTTTCCACGATATGGAGTACGTCCTCGTGGGTCAGGGGTTCGAAATAGAGCTTGTCGGAAGTGTCGTAATCCGTGCTGACGGTTTCCGGGTTGCTGTTGACCATGATGCTTTCGATGCCCAGCTCCCGCAGGGCAAAAGACGCATGCACGCAGCAGTAGTCAAATTCGATTCCCTGGCCGATGCGGTTGGGCCCGCCGCCTAAGATCATGATTTTTTGGCGATCCGATACCCGGGCTTCGTTTTCGGTCTCATAGGTGGAATAATAATACGGGGTGGCGGCCTCAAATTCCGCCGCGCAGGTATCCACAAGCTTGTAAACCGGCCTAATGTTTTCCTTTTGGCGCATCCGCCGCACCGCTTCGGGGTCCGTGCCGGTAAGATGGGCGATCTGGACATCCGAAAATCCGCAGATTTTGGCCTCTTTAAGAAAGGCGGCATCCATATCGCCTTTGCTCCTGCGGGCGGCAATAGCCTGTTCCATGTCCACGATCTGCTTCATCTGGTGCAGAAACCAGGGATCGATCCCGGTCAGGCCGTAGATGGCGTCAACCGACATGCCGGAAAGCAGGGCGTATCGCAGATAAAAAATCCGTTTGGAGGTCGGCTTGGCCAGAAATTTTTCGATTTCCGCGGTCGGCGGCAGGTCGGTCCCGCCGTCGGGATTGTCCTTTCCATCGGCTCCGAAGCCGAATCGTCCGATCTCAAGGGACCGCAGCCCTTTCTGCAGGGCTTCCTTGAACGTCCGGCCGATGGCCATGGTTTCGCCCACGGACCGCATGGCCGTGGTGAGCACATCCTCGGCGTCGGGAAATTTTTCAAAGGTCCACCGGGGGATTTTCACCACGCAGTAATCCAGGGCCGGTTCAAAGGACGCTACGGTTTCGCCGGTGATATCATTGGGCAGCTCATCTAAAGTATATCCCACGGCCAGCTTGGCCGCGATCTTGGCGATGGGAAACCCCGTGGCCTTGGATGCCAGGGCCGAGCTCCGGGATACCCGGGGGTTCATCTCCACGATGATCATCTCGCCGTTTTCCGGGTTGACGGCAAACTGCACGTTGGAGCCGCCGGTATCCACGCCAATTTCGCGTAAAATGGCGATGGCGGCGTTTCGCATGACCTGGTATTCCCGGTCGGTGAGGGTCTGGGCCGGGGCCACGGTGATGCTGTCGCCGGTGTGGACCCCCATGGGATCGATGTTTTCAATGGAGCAGACGATCACCACGTTGTCGTTTTTGTCCCGCATGACCTCGAGTTCGTATTCCTTCCATCCCAGCACCGATTCTTCTATCATCACCTGATGGATCATGCTGGCATCCATGCCGGAATTGGCCAGAACTTCAAGGTCTTCCGGGTTATAGGCAATGCCGCCGCCGGTGCCGCCCAGGGTGAATGCCGGCCGGATGATGATGGGAAACCCGAGCTCAGCGGCGATTTGCCGGGCCTGGTCCATGTCTGTCGCAATCCCGCTTTTCGGAACGCGCAGGCCGATTTTTTCCATGGCCTTGCGGAACAGATCCCGGTCCTCGGCCTTCCGGATGGAGGCCAGGTTGGCGCCGATCATCTCCACGCCGAATCGTTCCAGGACCCCGGATTCGGCCAGGGCCACGGCGGTATTGAGCCCGGTCTGGCCTCCCAGGGTCGGCAGCAGGGCGTCGGGCCGCTCTTTTTCAATGATCATGGCTGCGGTGGCGGGGGTGACCGGCTCGATATAGGTGGCATCGGCCATTTCCGGATCGGTCATGATGGTGGCGGGATTGCTGTTGACCAGGATCACCTCGTATCCCTCTTCCCGGAGGGCCTTGCACGCCTGGGTCCCGGAATAGTCGAATTCGCACGCCTGGCTGATGATAATGGGCCCGGCGCCGATGATCATGATCTTTCTTATGTCGGTTCGTTTCGGCATTGATTTTTATTACCTGTCATTACGGGTAGCGTTGTAACCAATCGAATTTTTCGCTTTGAGCGTCTTTCAGGGCTTTTCCGCCCGAAATCAACGATTTCATTCAAAATTAAATTATTACAACGCTTTTCCTTGATATTTTGCTATTATCCTGTTGAGGCTCGAATACCAGTGGTCTGCGAGCGGATTTGCGCGTGTTGCCGAAAAAGACGGATCGGTTGATCCGCGGTAAGAATTTCTCACTGTTTGAGGGCGAAGCCCGAGTTTGAGAAATTCAGCGGATCAAACGATCCGGCCGGCAACATGCGCATTGAGCGAGCAGATTACTGGTGTTTGAGCCTCCCGATTTATGATGTCATAACCATTAAATCTTATCGTTTCCTGATTATTTTATCGTCCGCCTCCAGCGTTCATCGCCGTGATGAAATCATCGAAAAGATACATGGCGTCATGGGGCCCGGGCGCGGCCTCGGGATGATACTGGACGGCAAAGACCGGAAGCGTCCGATGACGGAATCCCTCTAAGGTCTGGTCGTTGAGATTGATATGGGTGATCTCCACCTCATCGGGATTTAACGTGCCCGGATCCACGACAAATCCGTGATTCTGGGAGGTGATCTCCACCCGGCCCGTGAGAAGGTTTTTTACCGGCTGGTTGGCGCCCCGGTGCCCGAATTTGAGCTTGTAGGTTTTGCCCCCCAGGGCCAGTCCCAGAAGCTGGATCCCCAGGCAGATGCCGAATATGGGCCGAAATCCCAGAAGTTCTCTGATGGTGTCCACGGCATAGGTCACCGGTTCGGGATCACCCGGGCCGTTGGACAGAAAAATGCCGTCCGGCAACAGGGCTTTGACCGCCTCAGCCGGTGTGGATGCCGGTACCACCAGCAGATCGCAGTCGACGCGTTCCAGGCATCTTAATATATTGTATTTGATTCCGAAATCAAAAGCGACCACCCGGAATCGTTTCCCGGAATCAGCCTTTGCTGAAACAGACGAGACCGCATCCCAGTCTTCCGCCGGCCCGACCCGGCCGTCTTTCCAGCAATAGGAATGATCCGAAGAAACCGTGCTGGCAAGGTCGAGTCCTTCCATTTTCGGCAACTGCCCGGCCCGGGCCGCCAGGGAAGCCGGGTCCAGGTCGGTGGTGGAGATCATGGCCCGCATGGCGCCGGCGGTGCGGATATGACGGGTCAGGGCCCGGGTGTCGAGGCGGTCGATGCCCATCACGTTCTGGGATGCCAGGTAGTCTTCCAGGGTGGCCGTGGACCGGAAATTGCTCGGATACGGCTGGTATTCCCGAAGGATAAAGGCCGATGCCTGAATCCGGGCCGATTCCACGTCTTCGGGATTGGTCCCGTAGTTTCCGATCAGCGGATAGGTCATCGTCACCATCTGGCCCCGGTAGGACGGGTCGGTGAGGATTTCCTGGTAACCGCTCATGGAGGTATTGAACACGACCTCGCCGCCGGTCTCGCCGTGTCCGGTGAAGCTGCGGCATTCAAAACTCCGGCCGTCTTCCAGCGCTAACAATGCTTTCATAATATATGGCTTTCTTTATTATTTCTTTTATTAAACAAGCAATGGTTCGTTTTCCACCAGGTCCCAGACGCCGCAGGGGCATGCCCCCACGCAGAACCCGCAGCCGATGCACCGGGTCGGGTCCACGACATATTCATAGCCGCCGGTCAACAGTTCCCTTCGGGATATGGCGGCCTGGGGGCAGACCTCAACGCAGATGCCGCAGTCCCGGCACGCGCCGCAGGACGCGCATTCCGCGCCGCATTCGTCCACATCATGAAATTCGGTGATGCGGGGATCGAAATATTCCAGCTTGACCCGGCCCTTGTCCATCACCTGCCGGCCATCGAACGCAGCCGCATGCACGCCGCCGTATTCCGATATCCGCTCCTGCCCGGGTTGAGCTTCTTCCAGAATGACGGCTTCCGCCGGGGTTTTGCCCTCGAGAATGCCGGCAATGACCGCTGCGGCCTTGCGGCCCGCGCCGATGGCGTCGGTTAAAAGGCCGGGCCGGACCATGTCGCCGATGGCGAAAATGGCCGGGTCCGTGGTCTGAAAATAGGCGTTGACCGTCACGAACCCGCCGTGGGTTTTCACGGTGTCGGGCAGAAAATCAAGCTCCGGCATATCGCCGATGGCGATCACCGCCGTGTGGGCGGGCAACAGTTCGCCGGTGTCGAGCACCACGCCTTCATCGGTGATTTCTCTGGTCCTGCACGGCCACCGGAACACCGCGCCGGCGGCCTCGGCGTGCGCTTTTTCCTTGCCGAAGGCGGCGGGTTTCTGAACATCAATGAGCAGAATCGATTCCGCCCCCAGGCGGCGGGCTTCCACGGCCACGTCGCAGCCCACGTTGCCGGCGCCGATGATCACCACCGATTTTCCGGGATCAATGCCGTCGACTTTGGCCCGGCGCAGAAATTCAAAGGCCGGGGTCAGTTTTTGGCCGCCGGGAACCGGGATGGTCCTGGGTTTCTGGGCGCCGGTGGCGATCACCACCGCATTAAAATCGGTTTTAAGTCCGATAATGTCGTCTCTGCTCAGGGCCTGCTGCAAGTGCACGTGGGGGATAAGACCGCGGACCCGCTCGAGTTCCGCGGCCACCACGTCTTTGGGAATGCGGGCTTCCGGAATCACGGAGATGATTTTGCCCCCGATCTGTTCGGAGCGGTCAAACACCGTCACCTCATGGCCCCGGAGCCGGAGCTGCCAGGCCACTGAAAGCCCGGCCGGGCCGCCGCCCACCACGGCCACGGTTTTTCCCGTGGACGCCGGCGGGGTCGGGGTTTTGGCCTTTACGCTGGCTTTGCCCAGCCGGGTGATGTCCACCGAGGGCATCATGGCGTTCTGGCGGGTGCAGGCACTCATGCAGAGGTTCGGGCAGAGATAGCCGCAGACCGTGGCCGGAAACGGGGTATAGGCCAGGGCCATGTCCACGGCTTCATCCAGGCGGCCCTCGCGGATCATCCGCCACCGGTCGTGAACGGGAATTCCCGTGGGACAGGCGTTTTCACAGGGAGCCCGGTATTTGCGGTTGGCCCATACCGGCACGTAGCGCCGCAGGTCTCCGGTGGTGATCAGGGGAATTTTGGTCATTTCCGCTTCGATCAGGTCTCCTACCAGGCCGCCTCTTCCCAGCTCCCGGTCCCAGACATCGATTTGGAATTCAGCCATGGACCGGATTTTCCGGATGACCTTGTCCTTTGGCCCCCGGGCCGCGATCATCTGCCACCGGTCCCGGTCGGCCACTTCCGGGTACCGGTTTAAGTGGTCCACGGCTGTCAGAAAATACGTTAACCCCTTATCCAGCCATGCCCAGTCCGCATCGCTGATGGGCGTCATGCGGGCGTCGATCTTGCTGTAGCCGTCATGGGGACCGCGGAAGAAAATCCGGCCTCCCACCATGCCCACCAGGGGCCGGTACCCGAGAATATTTTCCGGGGTCTGGGGATCAATGCCGCAGATCACGGCCACGCCGCCGGCCATGAATTCGCCGAAATAATCACCCGCAGACCCCAGGACCCACAATTCGGGCGGAGCAAACCGGGGGTTCTGTTTGGTCATGGTCATGCCCCGTGCCCCGATATTGCCGCCCACAAAAATTTTTCCCTGGGACATGGCATTGGCCACGCCGTTGCCCGCGTTGCCGTGTACAACGATTTCGGCCCCGGCGTTGAGCCAGCCCACATCGTCCGAGGCCGGGCCCATGACATCAATGCGGGTGTTGGGAAAACCCATGGACCCGAGCCGCTGGCCCGAATGGCCCGTCACCCGGACAAGCACCTTATCCGTCTCTGCCTGCCAGAGCCGGCCGCCGATGCCGTGCTGGCCGTAAGCGTCCACCTGTATCCGGCGGTGGCCGGCCGCCACCGCCGCCTGAATCTTTTCCTCTAAGACCCTGGATTCGAGGCGGATGCCGTTTTCGACTCCAGGTATTTGATAATATTGATTGTCTGACATATTATGCTCCGTCTGACTTACACCACGTATTTGATTTTAAGTCGCTCGGCCACGGCCGCGTCATTGATGCCCAGGGCGTCGGACATGCCGATGGGAAGGGCCGTTGACCGGCCCAGGGGCGCGACGATCTTTCTAAGTTCGGTGTCAAAAGCGACATAGACGTCCACGATCCGCCGGGCCACATCCTCCGGGTCGAGCCGCCGGTAAAGGCGGGGGTCCTGGGAGGTGATCCCCTTGGGGCACAGGCCGATGTTGCAGATGTTGCACCGCGCGGTTTCCGAACCCAGACAACCGGCCGCGGCCTGCATGATGTATTTGCCCACCTGTACCCCGCTGGCGCCCAGCATGATCAGGGCCGCGGCATTGGCGGCCAGGTTGCCGTTCTTGCCGATGCCGCCCCCGGCAAAAAGCGGGATCTCGTTCTGCTGACCCACGGAGACCAGGTTGAGATAGCAGTCCCGCAGGGAGCTGGCAATGGGATGGCCCATATGGTCCATGGACACATTGTAGGCCGCACCCGTGCCGCCGTCTTCGCCGTCAATGGCAAGCCCTCCGGCATAAGGGTTGCGGGTCAGGTTGTTAAGCACCGCCAGGGCCGTGGATGAAGCCGATATCTTGGGATAAACCGGCACCCGGAATCCCCAGGCCATGTACATGGACTGGATCATTTTAGCCACGGATTCCTCGATGGAATACTGGGTCTGGTGCGTGGGCGGACTGGGCAGGCTCACCCCTGGCGGAACCCCCCGGATGGCGGCAATCAGCCGGTTGACCTTGTGCCACATGAGCAGCCCCCCGTCGCCGGGCTTGGCCCCCTGGCCGTATTTGATTTCAATGGCGCAGGGGTCCACCTTCATTTCGGGAATGGCGTGGATGATCTCATCCCAGCCGAAATACCCGGAAGCGATCTGGAGGATCACGTACTGGAGGAACCGGGACCGCAACAGCCGGGGCGGGCATCCGCCCTCGCCCGTGCTGATCCGCACCGGCATGCCCAGTTCCTCGTTGAGATAAGCCACCCCCATCTGGAGACCTTCCCACATGGTGGGCGATAAGGCCCCGAAGGACATGCCGCCGATGATGAGGGGATAAATTTCGCGCACCGGCGGAATCCATCCGTGTTCCCGGACAAACCGGATATTGTCTTCGGGCGCCAGGACCCGGCCCAGCAGGGTGCGCACCTCAAATTCATGCCGGCCGGCATCCAAAGCCGGGTCGGTGAGCATGGAGATCCGGATGAACTTGATCTGGTCGAGAACCCCACCCGCAATATTTCGCCGGCCCCCCCGGCGCTCGGGTTCGCCTCCCTGGTTGATGTGGAATTTGAGTTTGTCGGCCTCATCGGTGCGCATGGGCATGATGGCGTCATTGGGACAGACCATGGCGCACATGGCGCACCCCACGCAGTGATAGGCCGGGGCCGTTTTCTGGCGGATGCCGTAATAGGTCTGAAAGCGATTTTCCGGCCGGGCCTTGACCCCGGCGGATGTATCCATCACCCGTTTGCGGAAGACCGCGGGTTCAATGGCGTGGACCGGGCATATGGCCGTACACTTCCCGCAAAGGGTGCACTTGTCCAAGTCCCAGGCGATCTGCCAGGGCAGATCCTTGATGCTTAGTGAAGATGGGACAATCGCTGCATCTGATGACATATTTTTACCTCTCGGCGCGCCGGATCGATGACCACCGTATCTAAGTGCATGGGTTGAAAATCATTTTTTTTGTTGCGTTGCGGCAGGGCCGCGTCCAGGCCGCAGATTTCAGACGACATCACATACATCCCCGGTCCGCCGCCCACCACCCCGGGCCTGAGTTTCTTGCGGTCCTGGGTCATAAACAGGGTGTTGTCCGGCATGACGCCGATGACGCAGTTGGGGCCGTCGATGATCAGCTTCCGGCAGCAGTGCTTCAACTGCTTTAAAAACATTCCGTCCGGATGTTCCTGAAGCGCGTCGTCCTGGAGCGGGGTGATGATGTGTTTGTAGGCGTCGATGCCCAGCCCGAGCCGCGTGAACGTGTAGTGCAGGATGTGGACGAAAACCTCGGAATCCGAATAAAATCCGGTATATCCCGGCACACCCCTTGACATCAGATATTCCCGGATGGGAACAAAGGCCGTGTTCTCGCCGTTGGTCATGGTGGAAAACCCCTGGATGAAAAAGGGGTGGCACGCATACAGGTCAATGGCGTAATTGGTGTTTTGGCGGCCCTGGGCAAGGATGATCCGGGCATTGAGCTTTTTATCCCCCAATTCCAAGTAATTGCCAACGGTCAAGGGGTCCCCGATCTCCTTGATGGTGATGGTATCCGGCCAGAAGGAAAAGACGATCATGTCTTTCTGCTCCCGGCCCATCTCCTGAAGCGAAAGCCGAAGCCTCACCAGTCGCTCGTGTTTTTCCGCCTCGGACAGATTCTCCCACTCCTCGGGATATTCATAGGCCCGGATCAGGTAGATGTCCCGCCTGGGGGTCCCCGGCGGCGGGATTTTGGGGGTTTTGATGGTGATCCGGTACTTGGTTAAAAACCCGATATCAATCATATATGCGTCCAAGCGCTTGATGCCGCTTTCAGTAAAAATTCCCGACAGGATGGGCGCATCCTTCATTTCCTCAAACGGTCCGCCCAGATCCCGCAGGACCAGTCCCACGCCGGACCCGTCATGGCCTTCCCGCATGACATCTAAGGCATTTAGCGCCATCATGGGCGACACCGGCGTATCACTGGCGATGGCAAACAACCGGCACATGTTTTTCTCCTTATCTACGCGACTATTGAACTGATTGCTGCTAATAATAAAATATCAGCAAGGATGTTTTATATTACGTTTTCAGCTTATTGTAAAATTTCACTTCTTCTTTGTAAGCGGGTTGCAACGCGGAAAGAGAGAATGCAAAAGCCATACCATTTTTGATTAAAAATCAACCTGCCGATATCCTAAAACAATTTTAAAAAACCGCAACAGAAAAGCATATATTTTTACAATTTTGTAATATTGTCGGCACATGACTTACAAAATTGTCAGACATGCGCCTGTATTTTCCCTCCGTCAGGATAAGCGGTTAAACCGAAACAAGATATCTTTCTTGCATTGGCGGTCTGATTCAAGTAAATTTTGGGAATAATTAATTTCATGAATAATATTGATCAATTTTCAGCCGGTTGTCGAAAAGCGGGAATGCTTGTTTTTTAACAACCGGCTAAATGAACAAACCTCGTCCGGCCCCGCACATCCGCGCGGGACCGTGCGCCGGGCAACCGTTTCCGGAAAGCCCGGTTCCACGTTATGGTCTTTTGGCCGGACCCGTTTCCAGCGCGATCTGATGGCATGAAAAAACGAACCATCAATATTGCCGCTCTCATGATGGCGGTCCTCGGCACCTTTTTGACGGGCGCCGTACCCTCTTTCGCCTTGGAAGGTACGGAATACCAGATCAAGGGAGCCATGATGGTCAATTTCATCAAATTCGTGGAATGGCCGGAATCGGCGGTATCTTCGGGTGAAGATATCATCGTCATCGGCATTATCGGTCAAGACGCCTTTGGCGACACCCTCGATCATATCGAGGGCAGGATGATCGGCGGGAAACGCTTGACCGTCCGCCATTTTGATTCCATCTCCGACATTGAGGCCTGCCAGGTCCTTTTTGTTTCCCGCTCCGAGGCCTACCATACCAGGGCCATACTCGACCGGGTCGCCGGCGCCCCGGTCCTGACCATCGGCGAAACGGACAGTTTTACACAGGCAGGCGGCATCACGCGATTTTTTTTAGAAAAAAATCGCGTGCGGTTTGAAATCAATCCGTCCGCCGCGGCGGATGCCGGCCTGAAGCTTAACGCCAAACTGCTGGAAGTGGCGCGGTTGATCAAATAATTCGCCGGGAGAGGCTATGAATTTGTACAAGAATCTATCGATCACCAATAAACTGCGCATCATCGTGATGATCATCAGCGGAACGGCCCTTCTGGTGGCTTGCGGCATCCTCGGTGCAGTGGAAGTCATGAATTTTCGAAAATCCCTTCTCAATGAACTTTCGATTCTGTCGGAAATCGTCGCCAACCGGAGCACCGCGGCCCTGGTTTTTGACGATGTGGCCGTGGCGCAAGAGACATTGCGAACCCTGAGGGCGAAAAAATCCATTACATCGGCCGCGATCTTTAATCATGGCGGATATCTGTTTGCGCGTTACCAGCGGGAAGATTTTGCATCAGACGATATGCCGGAATACTCCCCGGGTGACGGCTACCGGTTTACCTCCCGGTCCTTGATCGTCTGGACACCCATTCTGCTGGATGAGGGCTATATCGGTTCCGTCTGCATCGCATCCGATCTGGGTGAGATGTATAACCTGATCTGGCGATATCTCGGGTGGGTGTTACTCGTCCTTTTCACCGCCTTGACACTGGTTTTTCTTCTGCTGTCACGGCTTCACCGGTTTATTTCCAAACCCATTCTGGATCTGGCCAAAACCGCGGGTCTGATCGCTATTAATATGAATCTGGCTTCCCGGGTCCCCAAACAGGGCGATGATGAAATCGGTCTGCTGGTGGACGCGTTTAACACCATGCTCGACCAGGTCAAACAGCGGGACCTGGCCCTGATGGAATCTAAGAACAAGGCTGAAATATCGGCAAAAAAGGCCCGGGATATGGCCAAAGAAACCCATCAGGCCAATATCCGGCTTCAAAAGGAGGTCACTGAAAGAAAACGGGCCTTTCAGGCCATGCTGGAAAGTGAAAAAAAATATCGCAGCATTTTTGAAAACGCCCAGGAAGGGATTTTCAGGGCCGGGGCAGATAGCCGCTTCATCGACGTGAATACTTCCATGGCCAGGATTCTCGGGTATGACTCGCCCGAAGAGATGATTGGCGTCATATCCGATTTCAGGCCCATGTTCGCCGATGTGCAGGATCAGGAGGCACTTTATGAATCCATCATCACAAATGACGCGGTCAGCAACTTTGAATGCCGGCTGATCCGAAAGGACGGCTCATTTATATGGGGATCGATCCAGGCACTGGCGTTCCGGGATGATAATAATCGGCTTATCTCCGTGGAAGGGCTGGTGGAAGATATCTCCGACCGCAAGCAGGCGGAACAGGAACTTAAAAATGCCTATCACCAGCTCGAGCAGCGGGTCGAGGCCCGTACCGCCGAACTTCGCAGCGCCAATGAGGAGCTTCGCCGAGCCAAGGAAACCGCGGACGCGGCGTCAAAAGCCAAAAGTGAGTTTCTCGCCAATATGAGTCATGAAATCCGCACGCCCATGAACGGCGTCATCAGCGCGGCGGAACTGGCCCTTTCCGAGGACATGCCGAAAAAAGTGCGACATTATCTTAAAATGATTCATTCCTCCGGCAATGCCCTTCTGGGGATCATCAATGATATTCTTGATTTTTCAAAAATCGACGCAGGCAAGCTTTCCCTGGAAGCTCATCCCTTCAGAATCGACGGTATAATAGATAACGCCGTCGCCCTTTTTGCCGATACCATCGCTGAAAAACAAGTTGAACTCCTCATTGATATCCATTCCGGCACACCCATGGCGGTGATCGGCGACCAGTTAAGGTTTCAGCAGGTGCTGACCAATCTACTGAGCAACGCCGTTAAATTCACCGGAAAAGACGGGACCATCGCCATCCGGATGCGGTCGGAGTCCCGGGAGGATAATAATGTCCTGTTGATCTGCACCGTCAAAGACACCGGCATCGGCATGAGCCAGGAGCAGCTCGACGGTCTGTTCCAGGCCTTTTCCCAGGGGGATGCCTCCACCACCCGCAAATTCGGCGGAACCGGGCTGGGGCTTTGCATCAGCCGGCAGCTGGCGGAACGCATGCAGGGCGACATTCATGTCAAAAGCGCCGTTGGCAAGGGTTCGGAATTTACATTTACGGCCGTTTTAGGCCTTCAGCCCGGGTACACGGTGGAGACTCCCGCGCTGCCTGAAAAGCTCAGCGGACGGCGCGTACTGATCGTCGATGATTGCGAAGAAAGTCTTGCCATCCTTGTCCGGATGGTCGAATCTCTGGGCCTGCATGCTGAAACCGCGGCTTCCGGCCCGGCGGCCATTGACCTGCTGCGGACAACCAAGAATACCGAAATAACCATAGATATGATTCTTATCGATTATCGGATGCCGGATATGAACGGACTGGAAGTCGCCCGGGTGATCCGGGAGGATTTCTTGTTGCAGATTCCCGTAATCCTGATGGTCGATTCCGTTCAGACGGCCGTGCTGGCCGATATCGAGCAGGTTACGGCGGATACGCACATCACTAAACCGATCACTGCTTCGGCCCTGTTCAACAGTATTCTTGATATATTCAACGAAAAGCCGGTGCTTGAGAAAAAAGCGGCGCCCATTACGGCCACCGATCGTCTTAATGCTTACCGACCGGTGTTTCAGGGCCGTAAAATTCTTGTTGTGGAAGATAATCAGGTCAATCAGGAAATTGCCGTTGAAGTGCTAAAGGCCGTGGGTGCGTTGCCCAAGACGGCGTCCGACGGGCGCGAAGCCGTTGCCGCCGTGACGGCCGAATCTTTTGACGCGGTGCTCATGGATATTCAGATGCCCAACATGGACGGATTTGAGGCCACCCGGAAAATTCGTGAATACCCTCACCTGGAGACTTTACCCATCATCGCCATGACGGCTTCCGCGTTGCTCAGCGATGAACGCAAATGCCTTGAAGCCGGCATGAACGCCTTTATCCCCAAACCGATCCGGCAGAAAACGCTTTTTGAAACCCTGCGCAAACAATTGCCCCCGGCGGAAGAAGCATTCTCAGGCCCGCCGGCGGATGCCGCCGGTGCTCCATCAGGTCAGGCAGGTCAGCCGGAAACACCTCCCGCACGGTCCCCGGAACCTGAGAGAAATCCTGCCATACGACATTTAACTAATCCCAACCCGGACCCGGTGGTGCTGGCACCGGCCCTATCTGATTTGGTAAAGGCACTGGCGGCCGCTGATCCGGTCCGGATCGAAACGTTCATGGAAGAATTGAAAACTCTGGCGGACAGCCCGGCAATGGATAAACTGGAAACACAGATCAGCAATTATGATTATGCCGAGGCCATCGATACCCTTACGATGATGGCCAAAACCATGAAATTTGATATTTCGGGAGCCGACCCTTCATGACCGTCCCTGATAAAGCAATGGACAAACCCCTGATCCTTGTAGTGGATGACAGCCCGGTTAATATTGATCTGCTGCTGGATATCCTCAAGGCGGATTACCGCTTCGGCGTGGCCAAAAATGGTTTGAAAGTATTCGAATACCTTGAAAAAAACAGACCGGACCTGATCCTTCTCGATATCATGATGCCCGAGATGGACGGATTTGAAGCCTGCCGCCGCATCAAATCCGATCCGGAGCTCAAAGACATTGAGGTGATTTTTATCACCGCGTTAACCGATGCCCGCTACATCGCCCGGGGTTTTGAGACCGGGGCCGTGGATTACATCACCAAGCCGCTCAAGGCCGCTGAAGTCAAGGCCAGGGTCAGGACCCACATCACCTTAAAAAAAATGAAGGATGCCCTGAATCGGCAGAACCTTGTTCTGGAAGAGCGCATCCATGAAAAAACCGCCCAGCTTAAGGATATGTTTCTCGCAACCGTCAACGCCATGGCCATGATGTCTGAAAGCCGGGACCCTTACACCGCCGGTCATCAGCAGCGTGTGGCTCGATATGCCGCCGTCATCGCCGGCCGCATGGGATTGCAGCCGGATCGGATCGAGGCGATACGGATCGCCGGAATGCTGCATGATATCGGAAAAATCAGGATTTCAGTAGCCCTTCTTAACCGGCCCGGTCAATTGCTCCAGGCCGAATGGGAACTCATCAAGATGCACCCGGCGGTGGGATACGCCATTTTAAAAGACATTCCTTTTCCGTGGCCCATCGCTGAAATCGTCCACCAGCACCATGAGCGCATCAACGGCACGGGTTATCCCCGGGGACTTTCCAATGACGAAATCCTTCCGGAGGCAAAAATCCTGGCGGTTGCCGATGTCATTGAAGCCATTATATCGCACCGGCCTTACCGGCCGGCCCGGAAAATGGCCGTGGCACTCAAGGAACTCAAGGACAACAGGGGGATATTGTTTGACGGCGCCGTGGTGGATGCCTGCTTGAAATCCACTGATTTTCTTGAGGAAGATCAGGATGGCGACCTCGTGGATCCCATGTCGGCGGTTGCCGGCGGTGTTGGAAAGGTTTATGGATCACAAAATCTCTGATCCCAGCCGCCCTGATGGAAAACTCCCCGGGAACGTGCGGCGATTTCTGGAAAAAATTCATCATACCATGGCAGACCAGGATATGGTGGAACCGGGATTGGCGGTTCTGGTCGGGGTGTCCGGGGGACCGGATTCCGTGGCCCTCCTGCATGTGCTGCATCAGATGGCTGAAGATCTTGGGCTTCGCCTGGGCATTGCCCATTTTCACCATAACATCCGCGGCGCGGATGCCGATATGGATGCCCGGTTTGTCCAAAATCTGGCGGAAAAACTAAACCTGCCGTTTTATTATGAAAAAAACATCGGGACACCCAACCCCCAAACCGGTGAATCTCCCGAAGAAAGACTCAGGGATGCGCGGTATGGATTTTTGCAACGCATGGCCCGTGACAGCAGATTTGACAGAATCGCCGTGGGCCATCACGCCGATGACAACGCGGAGCAGATCCTCATAAATCTGCTCCGGGGGGGCGGACCCTTGGGAGTCAGCGGCATTTTGCCGGTCAGGGGAAACATTATCCGGCCCCTGATTCGAGTCTCCCGGGATGATATTATGACCTATCTGTCGGTTTTCCGGCTCGATTACCGCATGGATCCTACCAATACGGATAGACGGTTTCTGCGAAACCGTGTCCGTCATGACCTGATGCCGATGCTTAAAACAGAATACAATCCCAACCTGCCGGAAACCCTCGCCCGACTGGGATCGGTCTTAAAAGCCGATAATGAGTGGCTCGACCGGTTGATCCGACCCATCTGGGACCACGTCCTGATCCTTGAGGAACCCGGCAGGATCGTGCTTTCGATTCCAAAACTCGCCCGGCATCATCTGGCGGCCCGGCGCCGGATTATCCGTTGCGCCGTGCAGCGGGTAAAGGAAAACCTGAGGCGGATTCAGTATTTGCATGTGGAGGTCGTCATCAATCTGATCCAGGACGATTTGCCGGGCAGTCTGGACCTGCCGGATCGGATTCAGGTTCGGTGCGGGCAGGGCCGGCTGGTGTTTGAAAAATGTGCCGAACCACTGCGCAACGCCGGTAATCCTGGTCACCCCCCACGTCAAATGCAATATTCCTATTCTTTTTCTATCAAAGATGTTTCCAGCCTGCCAATCTATATAAAAGAGATCGACCGGGTCCTGACTCTGACCCGAATCGATGGTTTTATGGCTTGTGATCCGGCCGGATCGGATCCCCATGTGGCTTTTTTCGACTGGGACCGGCTGGTGTTTCCCCTTGTTTTGCGAAATCATCGGCCAGGGGATCGGTTTGGCCCCTTGGGACTCAACGGGACCCAGAAGCTGTCTGATTTTTTTATCAACCATAAAGTCGACCGGCGGCAAAGAGCCATGACCCCGGTTCTTGTCTCGGGCGCTGATATTATTTGGGTGGCGGGCCTGAGAATTTCTCATCATGTCCGGATCACCGCCGGGACCCGTTGTCTGCTGCGGGCTGAAATGCGCAACCCGTTTCTCTGATCGGGTGTTTTTGAAAAAACACTTTCAAAAATGATGAAAACATGAATAAATTGTAAAAATCGATTTTATTATTATGATAAATGGTTTACCCGGACAAATACGTGCTTATGTTTTTATTTGATTTGATATTTGACGTATTCGCAAAAAGTCTTTGTTGCGAAACGGAAAAAATCTGACTTTTTGCGATTTAATATTTGACGCGCTCAAACTTGATGTTTACCTGAAGCACCTTGGAGGAATGTTTTGAACCCCATTAATAACAAGAATCTGGCGTTATGGGTTGTCATCGTTTTGATGGTGATCATGCTTTATAATATCTTTAATCAGCAGCAGCAGGGTGAAACCGAGCTCGGCTATTCGGAATTTTTAACTATGGTGGAAAGAGATCAGGTGTCGGCCGTGGTGATCCAGGGTGATGAACTGGTGGTAACCGGTCAGAACAACGAGCGGTTTCGCGTTTATACGCCCAAAGACGACGGCCTGGTATCCATGCTGCGGACAAAAGATGTTGCCATCAAAGCCAAGCCGCCCCAGGACACCCCATGGTTCATCTCGATTCTGGTATCCTGGTTTCCCATGATCCTTCTGATCGGGGTCTGGATTTATTTCATGCGGCAGATGCAGAGCGGCGGCGGGAAAGCCATGTCCTTCGGGAAAAGCAGCGCCCGGATGCTGTCGGACCAGACGGAAAAAGTCACTTTTAATGATGTTGCCGGCGTGGATGAAGTTAAGGAAGAAGTATCTGAAATCGTTAATTTTTTAAAAGATCCGAAAAAATATACCCGCCTGGGCGGCCGGATACCCAAAGGGGTGCTGATGGTCGGGGCGCCGGGAACGGGAAAGACACTGCTGGGACGGGCCATTGCCGGTGAAGCCGGCGTCCCC
The DNA here is from genome assembly GCA_003597945.1 of Desulfobacteraceae bacterium. Lineage (GTDB taxonomy): Bacteria > Desulfobacterota > Desulfobacteria > Desulfobacterales > Desulfosalsimonadaceae > SURF-33. The sequence continues at coordinate 38,309 of QZJS01000017.1, forward strand.
TTTTTCAGCATCAGCGGATCGGATTTCGTTGAAATGTTTGTGGGCGTGGGCGCGGCCCGGGTCAGAGATCTGTTTGTCCAGGGGAAAAAAAACGCCCCCTGCATCATTTTTATTGATGAAATCGATGCCGTGGGGCGGCACCGGGGAGCCGGGCTCGGGGGCGGCCATGATGAGCGGGAACAGACCCTAAACCAGCTTCTGGTGGAAATGGACGGGTTTGAGTCTAACGAAGGGGTGATCCTGATCGCCGCCACCAACCGGCCGGATGTTCTTGATCCGGCCCTTCTGCGGCCGGGCCGGTTCGACCGCCAGGTGGTGGTCCCCATGCCCGACATCAAGGGCCGCAAGCAGATCATCAATGTTTATCTTAAGAAAAGCCCTATTGATCCGGATGTGGATTCCGAGATTCTGGCCAGGGGAACTCCCGGTTTTTCCGGGGCGGACCTTGAAAACATGGTCAACGAGGCGGCGCTCATTGCGGCGAAAAAAAACAGGGAACGCCTGACCATGGCGGATTTTGAAGACGCCAAGGACAAAATTTTCATGGGGGTTGAGCGAAAATCAAAGGTCATCAAGGAAGATGACAAGAAAACAACGGCATATCATGAAGCCGGACACGCCATTGTGGCCCGTTTTCTTCCGGGAACCGATCCCATCAATAAAATCACCATTATTCCCAGGGGCCGGGCCGCCGGGGTGACCTGGTTTCTGCCCGAGGAAAGGGATTTTAAATACAAGGATCAGCTCATCAGTGATCTGGCCGTGTCCATGGCCGGCAGGGCCGCCGAGGAAATCGTTTTCAACCGTATCAGCACCGGTGCGGCCAGTGATATCAAACGCGCCACGGATCTGGCCAATCACATGATCCGGAGCTGGGGGATGAGCGATGAACTCGGGCCCCTTTCTTATGCAAAGGGAGAAGAGCATATTTTCCTGGGACGCGAAATCGCCCAGCACCGGGATTATTCCGAAGACACGGCCCGCACCATTGATCAGGAAATATCGAAATTAATCCGAACGAGCTACGCGACGGCCACGGAAATATTGACCGACAATCTCGATATTGTTCATAAACTGTCGGCCATGCTCATCGAACAGGAAACCGTCATGGGAAAGGAACTGGATGAACTGATCACTTCCATGCGTCCGGGAATCAAGCTGCCCTATGACAAATCCGCGAAAAAAGCCGGGACCGCCGAAGAGACCGCACGAGATGCCGACCCCTCTGTTTGATCTTTGCTGGCAAAATTATCGGATGAAGCTGGGACGTCGCACCCGGATCATGGGCATCCTCAATGTGACGCCGGATTCCTTTTCCGACGGCGGACGATTTTTTCAGACCGACCGCGCCCTGGCCCATGCCGAAAAGATGATAGCCGAAGGGGCCGATATTATTGATGTGGGCGGGGAATCGAGCCGCCCCTTTTCTGACCCGGTGTCTGAAGAAGAGGAAGCCCGTCGGGTCCTGCCCGTCATTGAGCATCTGGCCAGACAGGTGCCGGTTCCCATATCCATTGATACCACCAAATCCGCCATCGCCCGTCAAGCCATTGATGCCGGCGCATCCATCATAAATGATATCAGTGCATTAATGGTTGATCCGAAAATCGGCGCCATGGCGGCCGCCCATGATGTCCTGTTGATCCTGATGCACATGAAAGGCACGCCCAAAACCATGCAGATCGCGCCCGTTTATGATGATCTGATGGGTGAAATCCATGATTTTCTGGCAGGCGCCATCTCCCGGGCCGTCGCCTGCGGGGTCCCGGCATCCCGCATCATCATTGATCCGGGCATTGGATTCGGCAAAACCGTCTCCCACAATCTCAGGCTCATCAATAAAATGGATTGTTTCAGCGGCTTGAATGCGCCCATTCTCGCGGGGGTGTCCCGCAAGGCCTTTATCCGGAAAATTCTGACGTCGGCAAACGGCGATGAGCCGCTGCCGGATCATGTCGACGTCATGGTCGGCACCCAGGCGGCGGTGGCGACCGCGGTTCTCAGCGGCGCTCACATGGTCCGTGTCCATGACGTGGCTGCCACCCGGGCCACGCTGCGCATCGTGGACGCTGTAAAAAATGCCGGTCAACCTGAGCTGGAAGCGGTTTTATAAGCGGCGGCTCCAAAATAAGTCGGCTTGGTAAAATTTGATCAATTTTTAGATACTGGTTCCAATTCGGTTGGAGTGACAAATCAAGGAGAATCGGGCGATGCAACTGGTCATGGATATCGGAAACACCCACATGGTGATCGGCCTTTTTGACGACCAGACACTGGTGCGGGACTGGCGGATACATACGAATCCGGCACTGACGGAAGATGAGTTCCATATCATGATCACGGGTCTGTTTTCGCTGCATCAACTCCAGTCGGAAAATATCGGCAATGTGGTCATCTCCTGCGTGGTTCCCCCCATGATGCGAATGATGGAGGTTTTCTGTCGGAAATATCTGAATCTGGCGCCATGCTGGGTGGATGCTTCAAACGCCGGAATTCCCATTTTGTATGATAACCCCGCCGAGGTGGGTGCGGATCGCCTGGTTAACGCGGTGGCGGCTTATCACAAGTATCCCACCAGTCTTATTGTTATCGATTTCGGTACGGCCACCACCTTTGACGCGATCTCGGGAAAAGGCGAATATCTTGGCGGCGCCATTGCACCGGGTATCGGCATCGCCGCCGAAGCACTTTTCCAGAGGGCCTCCAAGCTCCCCCGGGTCGACCTGATCAAACCGCCGGCAAAGGCCATCGGCAAAGACACGGCCGCCAGCATGAAATCCGGCATTCTATTCGGATACGCCGGACTGGTGGATGGCATGGTAGGGCGTATCGCCAGGGAAATGGCCCCGGCAGAACCCCGAATCATTGCAACCGGAGGACTGGCGCCGGTGATGCAGGACATATCCGAGACCATCGAATGCGTGGAACCTCATCTCACACTAGAGGGACTGCGGATCATCAGCAATCGGATGAGCCAGGTTAAATAAGGCGGGGGAAGATTTTTCGCAGATATTAAGTGTGTTAGAGGGCGTGGCAAAATGTCATGACATTTTGAGATCGGCTTCGATTTTTTTGATCTGACGGCGAAGCTTCTCTTTTTCCGGTTCCGCAAGGCCTTCGTCTTCCAGCCGGCGGGTCAGGGAGAGCAGAATCATTTCCTGCCGATAATCGTTGCAGGTATAGGCGCTTTGCGGCATGGCCGGGTCTTTTTTCATGCCACACCCAGTTTTTTGGCGCTGTCCTTGAATATGGCATAAAACAGCTCGAACTCGCTGATGCCGCGGCCAAGAATCCGGTCGATTTTATCAATATCAGCCATGTTGATGGTGATATTGACGCTTTTTAAAAAAGCGGCCATGTTATCCATGGTGGGAAACCGCCGGGTCAGCAATCCCACGAAGATATTGCGCCGGACATCCATTTGAAGGCGCTCTATGTAAATCAGTATGCCGTTGGATTCCGGGTCGGGGGCATCAAAGGATTCATTGATCAGGATCATGTCATATGTATGGTATTTCATTTTCCGCAGGGCGTCCCGCATGCTGTCGGCCACGGTCACGCTGTATTCCATGATATCCAGGACGGTATTGATGGCCTTGACCACCGCCGGATCTTTTTCGCAGATAAGGGCGGTTTTTCCTTCTTCCTCCAGAAAGTCAAAGGGCCTTTCGTCGGGATTGTATTCATTGTCATCCGCGCTATCGTCAAATTCAAATCCGTGTGTTTTGATCGGCGCCGTTTCCCCCTTGCCGGAACCAGAGCCTTCGTTGGTCAGGTCAACGATAATTTTACCTTTGCATTTCGGGCAACGCAGAGAAGCCAGCTTGCCTTCCGGCAGTTTTTCATCCGGAACATTAAACCGGCTTTTACAGGTGTTGCATGAAATTTCCATAAGCACTCCGCCTTGTTAATTATCAGATAATCAGAATTGATAGTCTCGTAAAAAGTCGCCATCGGACGGCCTTGTAAAAAGTTCAAGATCAAGGCTTGCGCAATATCGAAGAATGCAGCGTACTTAGCGTACG
>QZJS01000123.1 GCA_003597945.1 Desulfobacteraceae bacterium
GTTTTACCGCTGGAAAGCCAAACAACTTTGCCCATTTTTTTGTTTTTACCATTTTAAGGCCGGTTGCATATTCGAAATATTTCTGATTTAACCAGATCGATCCGTCGCCTTTTATGGAAACGATTTCTTTTTTAATTAAATCGATAAAATCACGGGTCTGTCCGGCGTCCGGATTGCCATAAGGCGCCAATCCCATCAGCTTGTATTCGCCGGAGTTGACCTTGAAGCCCAAGTAATAGGTAAAGGCGGAATAAAGAAGGCCGAGTGAATGCGGGAATTTCATTTCCTTGAGCAGGGTGATGTTATTTTTTTTCCCATGCGAGATACTCGCGGTGGCCCATTCTCCAACACCGTCAATTGTCAAAATAGCCGCTTCGGAATACCGCGAGGAGTAAAAAGCGCTGGCGGCATGCGACAAATGATGTTCGGAAAATAGAATGTTCAATTTTTTGGGATTATAATCTGAAATTTCGGCCAGTCCGTCCCGCAGCATTTTTTTCAGAAACATTTTTTCTTTGAGCCATACCGGTATGGATGTCAGAAATGACCGTAAGCCTTTTGGTGCAAAAGCGTAATAAGTTTCAAGCAATCTTTCAAATTTTAGTAAGGGTTTGTCATAAAAGACTACGGCATCAAGCTCGCCGATGTGGATACCTGTATGATCCAGGCAATATTGAACCGCATTAACAGGGAACGATGCTGTGTGTTTTATCCGGGTAAATCGTTCTTCCTGAGCGGCGGCGGCAATTGCGCCACCAACCAGCATGACTGCTGCCGAATCGTGATAAAATGCTGAAATGCCAAGGATCGTCTTCATTAAAACTCTTCAATTCAGATTGTTGTTTTCTAAAATAATTTCATAAAGATCTAAAAATGCGGCGCCCATTTTTTCTACCGTAAAAAAACGATTTATGGTTTTTCTTCCCGCTTCGCCCATTTCCTCCCGCTTATTCGGGTTTTCGATTAAATCGATCAACAGGCTGACAATTCCATTAATGTTTTTGTTGTCAATCAGATATCCGTTTACTCCGTTTTTAACAATTTCTTTCGTCCCCCCGGCATTTGTCGCAATAACCGGTTTTTTCAGCGCCATGTATTCCAAAATCGCATTTGACATTCCCTCGCCATGGGAAAGCAATATTCCGATATCACAACAGTTTATAATATCTTCAACGTCATTTGTCCGTCCTATGAAAATAAAAGTCTCCGGCCCCTTTGCTGAAACCTTGTCTCGGAATGCTTCATAAAGTGGGCCATGGCCTGCAGCGACGAAACTGATGTCTTTTCGAATATTATATATCTCACGTGAAAGCGTCAGATAAGCGTGGTAATCTTTTTTTTCAGTAAAGGATGCGACCATCACCACGGCATAAGGCGTCTGAATACCGTATTTTTGTTTTACCATCTGCTTCGACGTTAAATTTTCAAATCGTTGGCTTCTTATGCCGTTATGGATAACGCGCCCCTGACTTGATTTCAGACCATAAGCATTGAACCCCGCTTGTGAGTTGGCCACGTTCACGCTGGCGAACCGTTTGTTGATGCGCCAAATGAATCCATTGAATCCTTGCAGGTTTTCTTTTATGGTCGCATCGGCGACCTGGCTATTGACTAATGGAATATTCAACAATAATGAGGCCGGAATGGCATAAAAAGTAGTCATTTTGCCCCAGGTATGAATAATGTGCGGCCGGAACCGTTTGCAAAACCGATAAAACCGGAAGAAAATCGTGGGGTCTTTCTTGAGCACTTTCCGTTCCATTGGAATAATCGGGATTTTCAACTGGAAAGCATAGTCATAGTGAATTATATTGTCGGTAATAACAATTTTGATATCCCAACGGTTATTTTTTAAATAACCTGCAAGCTCCAGCAATCGTCGTTCCGTTCCGCCGCCGATCAGCGATTCGGCAAAAAAAAGAATCCGCATTTTACGTATTCCGGCCGGCAATGGTTTGCAAAAAATCTTCAATCATAAACCACTCCGGATAAAAAGAACCCTCGTGCCAATTCAGCGCATCGTCCCAGAATCCCGGGCATGCCGCATAGCCTTTCGGATCAAAACCATAACTGATTTCAAAAAGATATATGTCATTGCCGACCGCGGCAAAATCAAAAGCGATGCACTGGGTGTTTAGTTTTCGGTTTAAATCAAACGCCGTTTTAATGCACTCCATCGGTATCTTTGTTGGATCATGGTCAATCAATCCGCTTCCGGAAGCGCGGAAGTCGCCTTCACGTATGGCGCGTCGAATGGCAAAGGCCCTTTTTCCGATGACGACAACCCGAATGTCGGAATCCATATCAGGGATAAAATCCTGAAAATAAATATATCCGCGTTCTCTTGGCCTCAATCTGTCATCAACGGGTGCATAAACAATCCTTACAAGCCCCTTAAAAACATGAAAAATATTTTTTAGTGTTTTGTTTCTCTGAAAATGACGCGTCCGATCGTGAAAAGAGGAAATTCTGTCATTAACCGCAAAACCTCTGCCGAATGCCCGCCGGATCAGTTTCTCCGCCTGTTGTTGTGTCCGAACCAATTTTACATTGATGGCGCCGGCACCGCATCGCAGTTTAAAAACTGTTGGAAGTTTGGTTTTTTTTATCCATACCATAGCGTCCTTTCTGGAAAAAAAAATATGCGCCGGAACCAGCGGCGCGCCTATGGCTTCCAGCAGGTACTTCTGGCCCAGCTTGTCATCAAAATGCCACGCAGTCATGCTGTCGGGAAAAACCCGCTTGCCGACTTGCTCCAGCGAATATGTTAACTGGCGAGCGAATAAAATGGCTTTGCTGTCATATTGAAACCAATGCCACATCAAACCGTCGCAGCAATGAAGTTGAGACATGATATTTGAATTCAGGCAATTTACCGTCTTGAACGGAACATGATAAAGCTGACAGTATTGAATCCATTTATCGGAAAAACTTTTCTCTTTGTGATGTATCGCGATCATGATTTTCGAACTTTTCAAATTCAATATGGCCCTTCCATCCGGCTGGCGGTTTCGCTTTAAGGCGCAACGATCGTAATTTTTCCCGGGTCATTTTCAATTGATCAGAAAAAAAATCGGCATTTCCATCATTGTATAAACGGAGACCCTCACGGACAAGAGGAATTTTTAAAATATCAAACCCCATCAGCACCGCCGCGCACGCATCAGCAAGGGCGGGATTGTCAGAAAAGCAGACCGCGCCCAATGGCAGCATCTCAGGATGAAGGGGTCCATTACCCTGTCCGGCAATAATGCCGTCACATATAGAATAAATTTTCCTTTGGGGTTCATCATGAATATTGCCATCGACAGTGCCGTATCGCGCAATGAGGTTGATATCCATTACCATCCGCCATGTCGTATCATTGCCATACCACCCGGCTTCGAGGTTGTTGGGGCCGGCGGCCGGCATACCAAGTTTCCAAAGTATTTTTGATAATAATTTCCATGTAAAATATCGGTAGTTGCCGATGTTCATGTTGGCTTTATCAAGAAAAAATTCCGATAGCCTTGCCAAGTTTGATGTTCCGGGATAGCAATCTCCCCCATGCCCGACGCCTCCAACACGATGATGAGGTAGAAAATCCTTATCGCAGTTAATCCCGACTAAATTTTTCAGGGCGCCGGTGATGCCCGTTTTTTGATGGGTTTTTATCTTTGGCAGGGAAAAGACCTCGTCTACTTGAAAAAATTCTTTTGCAATGCAATACTTGTGTACGCCAGGCGCGTGAGAGATTGAAAGTCGCCGGGGATCATAATCCGTAACCCGGAAAAGATGCCTGTGGGTGCTTATGGGTTCCAGATAGCTTTTGTTGCCCAGATCAAAAATCACATGATTTAATGCCGATCTTGTCTTGCGGATAACGGTATTGGTATGTTTATCCAGTAATGTTTTTCTGAAATCTTTTACATCTATCGGAATGTTATATTTTTCCTCGTAAATGTTTATTTGCGCCATAAACGCGTCATCAACAAGCCGCCTCCATTTGCCTCCTTGAATAGGGGCATCGCCGATAATTACTTTTCGCGGCGATAAGTCGAGGAGGATTTCCAATACCGCAAACACAAAATTCGGGTGTGTCGTCAGGCAATATTTGTCTTTTTCATTTATTGAATGGGCTACCCAGTTTGGTTTTAGAAGGACAATATTATTTTTGATCGTTATATCCGGAAAGATATTTAGTATATCCTTTTTTAATAATGATATGGATTGATATTTTTTTTTTAAAAAGTTAATATTTTTGTTTATTTCACAAAAAAATTTAATCTGATTTTCCATTATTCTCCGCTGATCGTGTCATGCCTGCCAGGGTGTCGCGAATTCGCCGGTGTGCGGCTCCTTATTCATGCCGTAAAATTAATATAACGATTGTATTTTCGATATCTGTTGATCCGCGAGTAAATGATTGAAACTTCATATTGTGTTTGAAAGAATATGAGTGATATCGTAATGAGTCAATATTTTTTTAAGTAATACGGCAACTGCTGAGTTTTTGTATTTTAAATAGAATTTCGATAAAATCTACTTAAAACCAATTGGTTTGATTGAAATGAAAAAACAGTTCATCCTGATGCTGGGCACAAGCGCACGGGGCGGCATGGCCACCGTGGTGGATAATCTGCTTTCCCTGGACTGGAACGGTTATTCCGTTAACTATATTTCAACTCATATTGGTACCCATCGGTCTATTCAGCTTCTGCATTACTTTAAAAGCATCATCATGGCGTTCCCCTGGTTTTTAAACCCAAAAGTGCGCATTGTGCACCTGCATGTTTCCAAACGGGGGAGTTTTTATCGGAAATATCTTTTTTTGTGCGTTTCAAAAATACTTAGGAAAAAAATTTTGATTCATACTCATGGCGCTGATTTTTTTGAGTTTTATTATAATTCAAATTCTCTTGTAAAATTTTTTGTTCGCCATTTTTTTGGCCTTGGAGATGCCGTATGCGTGTTGTCTAAAGAACGGGAATCCGCGTATACCGCTCTCGCTCTGGTTGATCCAAAACGGATACACGTCGTTCCGAATTTTGTTTCATTGCCAAACGACAGGCCGGATGATTTCCTTGAAAGCGATGGCAACATACACGTATTATTCATGGGTGTGTTATGCGCGCGAAAAGGCGTCGATGACCTGATAAGAGCTTTTGGGGATTTGCGCATGAAAAATGTTATCCTCACGATCGCTGGGGACGGAGAGGCGACCTTTTATCGCAAAATGATCATAGATCTCAACCTTGACGGACAAACCCAGCTTCCCGGATGGACATCCGGAACCGCCAGGGAAGAGCTGTTTCGCAAGGCAGACATTTTCATCCTTCCTTCTTATCAGGAGGATCTGCCCATGGCAATATTGGAAGCAATGGCTTACGGACTGCCCATTATATCCACCCCTGTGGCGGGCATACCCTCACTGGTAATTGATGGTTACAATGGTTTTCTTATTTCGCCCGGCGATGTCCGCAACCTGACCGATAAGTTGCGCACTCTTGCAATGGATCAGGATTTGCGGCAAAGCATGGGAAAAAAGAGTCACGAACGGGTGAAGGAATATTTTGACAAGGATATAGTTCAGCGCCGTCTCGAAAAATTATATGATGAGTTAACGGAATCTGGAATACAAGGTAAGCATAAATGCTGAAAGAAAACAGCCTCATCTTTGAGCGTCTCCACAGAGCATGGGATGTGGGCCTGACCGTTGCCGCGTTCGGTCTTGCCTATCTCATCAAGCAGCATTATCTGCCGGGCCCATTCCGGGGGTTAAGCGATGAACCCAACTATACTCTTCTTCTGCTCTTCATCATTATCATCTGGTATGTGAATCTGAGCCTCTGGGGTGTATACCGGCCATTTCGCCGCCGTTCGTTTTTTCGTATTTCAATCGGCGTCGGCAAGGCGGTGCTGTCGGCGCTTCTCTTTTTCATGCTCTGCCTGTTTATTTTTAAAATTGAGGATGTCAGCCGGATATTTATCGGGATTTTCGGCATTCTTAATCTTTCCATGCTGGTCTGCAGCAAATGGCTGGTTTACCGGATCTTGTCATATATTCGCGGGAAAGGATATAATTACAGGAATATATTGATTATCGGCCAGCCCGACGATGAGTTCATTCAGACCGTCAGGGCATTCCCTCAGGCCGGGTACCGGCTTATCGGCCGACTGGCCTCCAATGCCGAAAGCCCGGATCCGGCTTCGGAGAAAAATGACAACCTGCCCGTGATCGGCAATATCAGCGATATAAAAAATATTTTGTCGGAAAATATTATTGATGAGCTGATTATTGCTGATCCACTCCGGACGATTCCCGACGTGGACCAATACATTTATGAAGCGGAAAAAATGGGCATCAATATTCATATCCTGCCGGAATGGGGCGTCCGCAAGATCGGTCTGAAGCCCAAAATCGGGAAACTCAAAATTGATACCATGTTCGATATTCCCATGCTATCATTGACGTCAACGCCAGATAACCGTTTAGATTTGCTTTTAAAATCCATTTCAGATTATGTGATCAGCGGGATCGGGCTTCTGATTTTCGCGGCGCCGTTCCTGATTATCGGCATTGCCATCAAGCTGTCATCCAAAGGGCCGGTTTTCTTCAAGCAGGTGCGGGTCGGACTGAACGGCCGGAAATTTACTTTGTACAAATTTCGCACCATGTTTGTGGATGCCGATGCCCGGAAAAAGGAATTGGTCGCCCGCAATGAAGCGGACGGGCCGGTTTTCAAGATCAGCAACGACCCCCGGATCATCCCCTGGCTCGGGACATTTTTGCGCAAAACTTCCCTGGATGAAATGCCCCAGTTGATCAATGTGTTCAACGGCGACATGAGCCTTGTGGGGCCGCGGCCGCCGCTGCCGGATGAAGTGGCCCAATACGATGCCTCCCAGCGCCGCCGCCTGTCCGTGAAGCCGGGAATCACCTGCATCTGGCAGACAAGCGAGCAGCGTAATAATGTCCGGTTTTCCGACTGGGTTAAAATGGACCTTTACTATATCGACAACTGGTCCCTCAAACTGGACATACAGATCCTGTTTAAAACGCTCCGGGCAATGGTGACGGGGGCCGGGAGATAAACATGGCCCCGATCTTTTCAGGACTGCTGATGATCATCATCACCATCCCCCTCTTGTTTGCGGCGGTGCAGCCCTGGATGTGGACGCTTTATGCCGCACTCATCATTGTTTTATACATTTTCCACACATGGGGCGAGACCAAGCATTCCCCCGCTCCGGCCGGCAGCGGCAACCGGCGGATGTTCCTTTTTTCAGCAGGCCTGTTTTACGCGTATGCCTTATTACAATGCCTTCCGCTTCCAGCAAGCCTGCTGGGCATGCTAAGCCCCTACCGCCGTCATTTGCTGGATTCCTCGGAGCAACTACTGAATCAACCCGCTGCCTTTCAGTCCATCAGCTATGTTCCGGCCGCATCCTTTTCCTGGTGGATTTTTCTGCTCAGTCTCTGGCTGTTTTTCCTGTTATTAAAGGGCCGACTGACCCGTCGCGAACATCTCATGACTCTGGTGGTTGCTATTTGCGGGATATCCCTCATCCAAGCCCTTTACGGACTGATGCAGGCCCTCGTGCCGACCATGGGCGTCCTCTGGGTGGACTATATCACCGTCTATCTCGGGGATGCCAGGGGCACCTTCATCAACCGGAATCACTTTGCCGGTTTCATTGAAATGACCTGGCCCATGTGGCTGGCATTGATTTTCATCATGGGGCCCGATGGAGGTATGTCTTCCGGCAGGGACAAAACATATTCAAGCCGTTTTAAAACATACCTTTCATCCCATCGGTCCGGATATTTATTTTTCTGCATCATCGGTTTGTTGTTTGTGCTGCTGGCCCTGCTCTTTTCCAGGTCCCGGGCCGGCATTGCGGGCGGCCTTGTGGGAGGGGTTTCTTTTGTGATCCTTGCGCATCTCGGCGGCAGACGGTTTTCCGGACTGACCTGGGGATTGATCGGCGCCGGGATGATCTTCCTTGCCATTTACGGCAATGCCATCGGTTTTGATAAGATGATGGGTCGGTTGGTCTATATTGATGAGAGCGCGGGCAATCGAATGGATATCTGGAAAAACACCATCGATATTGCCAGGGATCATCCTCTGGGTACGGGTCTGCGGACGTTTGAATCCGTTATGCCCGCATACAACACCCTGGGGCCGGTCAACATCAAGTACAAACATGCCCACAATGATTACCTGGAACTTCTGGCGGAAACCGGATGGATCGGCTTTATGGCGTTGACCGTTGGTTTTTATCTCTTTTTGGGGCAAAGCATTCTGCGGATAAAACGATTCGGGCCGTCCCTGCCGGCCCTGCCCTTTTTCACCGGCATCGGCGCATGCAGCGGCCTGATTTCCATGGCGTTTCACGGATTTTTTGATTTCAATCTCCAGATCCCGGCCAATTGTATTTATTTTATTGTTTTAATTACTATTCTATATGTATGTTTACGGCAGTGGCCCGATCAGGGCGCAGCCGCCGGCGCCAGAATTAATAAAGAAAAAATGACAGTGTCCTAAGGTATTTATGATCGATCTGCACAGCCATATACTGCCGGGTCTGGATGACGGGCCGGAAACATTGGAACAAAGCATTGAAATGGCCCGATTATATGAAAAAGCCGGTTTTACGGCCGTTGTCGCCACTCCCCACTGGATCGCCGGCTCCCGCTGGGCGCCGGACAGGGATCTGATTTGCGAGCGCGTTGCCCTGCTCCGTCAGGCACTGTCGCTGCAAGAGATGCGACTGATGATTTACCCGGGAATGGAGATCGCCATGGACGGGGATCTGCCGGACCTGATGAATACGAAACATCTTATCCCATTGGCGGAACAATCGTATGTTCTGCTGGAAACGCCTTTTCAACGGCTTCCCGCGGGATGGGAATCGTTGACGGCCCAGTTGATGGAAAAGGGATTCCGCATTTTGCTGGCCCATCCGGAGCGGTGCCGCCAGCTCAATGAGCATCCGGAAATTTTTGAAGAACTCATTGATGCCGGCATTTATCTCCAGGTCAATATGGGAGCGTTTACGGGAGAATACGGAGTAAGCGCCGAAAATACGGCATATTATCTGGCCGACAAAAGATGCATTCACTGCCTGGCCACGGACGCGCACGACGCGTCGCATCGGAGTCCCGCCCGGGCGCCCGGTGCTGTCAGACGCATTAAAAAGCAAATCGGCGAAAACAATCTGGACCTGCTGTTCCGGTTGAACCCCACGCGGATAATTGACGGCAGCCCCCTGGCATCCATGGAAAAACCGGTTCCGACAAAACAGAGGAAAATATGGGGCAGTCGATAATAAAAATCTCCATAACCCTTTTTCTGGCGGTGCTGGCGCTATGGGCGGCGAATTATGGGTGGTTGAGCTATAACTATTCAAAAATAAATAAAATTCAATCTATTCCTTCGGAGCAAAGCCTCTCGTATTTTCCCCATAGCCTTTATGAGGCCGGGCTTAAGGCCTGGTATGAAAATGATTTGGACACGGCCGATACCCTCTGGTTCCGCGCTGCGCGGGCCAATGTCCTGCTGATCGACGCCTGGCTCGGACTGGTTCAAACCAGTATTGCCGATAAAAATTTTGCGCGCGCCGTCAAGATCCTGACATGGACGGATCATCTGACCCGTGATGTGATCAAATGGAAATGGAAGCATATTCTCCTGGCCAGGGAACTGGGGCTTGGGGGCATGTTTGCGCGCAACATCAATTTTGTGATATCATCTGAACCCTTGCGGGCTGATGCCCTGCAACTGCTGGACATAAGCAGCAACCGGGACAGCAGGAAGGCAATGGATGTGCTGACCACGGACAACCTGCCCCACTACCTGGCGTGGCTGATCAGATGGCAACGAACCGGCGACGCGCTTGCGGTATGGGACGCAATGCCCGAAATCCAAAAAACACAAACTCTTGCCGAAATCGTTGTTGATTTTCTGGTGCGGCAAAAAGAATATCATCGTGCGGCCGACATTCACCAAAACACCGGCCGAGCCGATGAAACAATAATAAATCCGGGTTTTGAGCGGGAAATCACCGGGAAAGGCTTTGACTGGCGGCTCTGGGAGGAGCGCGACCTTTGGCATATCCAACGGGCGCGCGGGGAAGGCATTGACGGCGGGCATGCGATCCGGATAACCTTCAAGGGAAAAGAAAACATTCAATTTTATCACTTCCGGCAGATTGTTCCCGTGGAACCCCGTAAACATTACCGGTTGACTTTCTGGTGGCGCAGCCGGGACATCACCACGGATCAGCGGCCTTTTTTTGAAATCGCCTGCCCGGACAGCAGGGATAGATACTGGCGGACGGATATGATCCCTTCAACCACAGGCTGGCGGAAAGAAAGCATGACGTTTTCCCCGCCCGAAGGATGCGCGGCCGTCACCCTCCGCCTCAACCGGCATGCCAGCCGTCGTTTTGATGCCGATATCGCCGGAACGATGTGGCTGGATAATTTTATACTTGAAAGAGAAGAACGCCCATGACCAGTGACAACAATATGCCCGTCAAGACATCAGACGCCGGCCGTCAGCAATTCCTGCCCAGCACGGAATACCGATCCGCCATTCCCGGAAAGGTGGAAGAGGAAATCCATCTCCGGGACTATCTGGAAGTCATACTCCGGCGCAAATGGGTGGTGCTGGGCATGCTTTTTTTCACCTTTATCTCAACCCTGATCTTCAGCCTGACATCGGAAAAATATTACCAGGCCATCGGGACCATTGAAGTCAATCAGGACGCCCAGAAGGTTACCAAATTCGAAGATGTGGTCAAAGAAGGTTATCGGCTTCACGAAGAGTTCAAAACAACCCAGGTGGCCCTGCTGACCAGCGACGCCCTGGCGCGGCGGGTGATTGATGTATTGAATCTGAATGAACATCCGATCCTTGTCGAGGAATCGGATAATCCGGCGGATACGGGATTTTTCGGAGTCATCAAAACAGGCATCAAGTCTTTTATTCAAAAAAGTGCCGCAAAGGAAAGCTTACAGGAAGATCATGACCTTATCCAGAGCCGAAAAAAAGATATCGTGCTGACGTTTTATAAAAAATGTCTGGAAGTGACCGCGGAAAAAGGTTCCATGCTGATCCATGTCGCTTTTACATCCCCGAGCCGGCAGCTATCCCGTGATGCGGTCAATACATTGCTGGATGAATTCATCAACTGGAAAATGGATCAGAAGGTGGAATCCTCCCGGCAGGCCCGGGAGTATTTGATGAAACAGATCGATCGGGCCAAGATCAACCTGGAAAAAGCCGAGGAACAGCAAAATCAATTCGCCAGGCAGGCCGGCATTGTTTCCATGGACAGCCGGCTCAACAGTGTTTTCCGCCAGCTCGAAGACATCAACGCGGCCCTGGGGCAGGCCGAGGCGGACCTGATCGCCAAAAAATCAAAATACGAGCAGACCTTAAAAGACGGGCCGTCAAATCTGCCGGAAGTTCTGGAAAGCCAGTTGATCCGCAATTTAAAGTCCGAATATGCCATGCTGTATTCGCATTACGAGGATATGGCCAACATTTTTCACGATGAGTACCCGGACCTTAAAACCATTCGGCAGCGGATGCAAAGCATCGAAGCGCGCATTGACAATGAATCGGAAAAAATATTTTCCGCCATCCGGCATGATTATCAGGTGGCGGAAAACCATGTAGAGGGCATCCGGGCAAGACTCGACCAGGTCCAGCAGCAGGCCCTGGAACTCAATGAACGCGCCACACAGTATTTAATCATGGCCCGTGAGGTGGAAACCAACAAGGCCATTTACCAGAGTCTATTGGAAAGGGCCAAGGAAATCGAGACCATGGCGGGCATTTCCCCCGGCAATATTCAGATTGTGGATCAGGCCATGCTGCCGCTGTTTCCATACAAACCCGATGTGAAAAAAAATCTGCTGATGGCCATTGTCCTGGGATTAATGGCCGGTATCGGCGGGGCCTTTCTGCTGGAATACTTTGCTGATACCATTACCAATCCGGATCACATCGCCGATCGGTTCCACATTCCGATCCTGGGTGTGATCCCCCTGGAAAAACCCACTCCCGGCCAGGCGCTTGAACGCATCTTCACCGACGATCCCCGGGCGCGCATGTCTGAAGCTTTCCGGACATCACGGGTATCGATTCAACTGTCCGGGGCCGCCGCAAACGCGCGATGCTTTGCCATCACCAGCACCGGCCCGGGGGAAGGCAAAACAACCATTGCCGCCAATCTGGCACAGACTTTTGCCAATGCGGGGGAAAAAGTCGTACTCATCGACGCGGATCTTCGAAAACCAAGGCTGCACATGGTTTTCCCCGATACGGCCGGCCGTGCCAACGGTCATGGTCTTTCCAGTTATCTGGCGGGCTTGGCCCCATGGGACGCCATTGTAAAATCTGCTTCTGAAAATCTGTTTCTGATTGCCTCCGGACCGATCCCTCCAAATCCGGTGGAACTTCTGGCATCAAACCGTCTGGCCCGATTGATCGAAGAGCTTTCCGAAACCTACGACAGGATCATTTTCGACGCCCCCCCTTATTATGGTTTTGCCGACATTCTGGTGCTGTCGCGTCAGGTCGGCGGCATTATCCTGGTATCGGCCATTGACCAGACAACCCGCAGCGGGCTGAGACATTTTCTGACCGCCATCGGCAATGTGCAGGCAACGATGCTGGGATGCATCGTCAACAAGATGAATTTAAACCGGCGCTATGGATACAAGTCATACTATCACGGGTATTACCAGCCCGAGCAGCACGATACACGGCGGCTGTCATGAGCAAAAAACAGCCACTGGATCATGAACCGATAGATGTAAAAATTCCGGGCCGCTTTGTCGGTTTTGCGGCCAATGAGCACGACACCCCCGCCCTGATCCGCGGGATCGCCGAAAACAACGATTACCTGGCCTGCTGCGCGGCGATCTTTTATGCCGGCTCCGTCAAAAATTCCCGTTTATCGTCGCTGCAGCGGTCTCTGGCCGATGAAATATCCCGCCGAAATCTCTCTTTTGACGGCATCAAAAATAAACTGCTTCCCGTGGCGTCCGTCCTCGGGCTTTGCGATGCCCGCTGCGGCGTCATGCCGAAAGATTATTACCGGATCCTCGCTATTGATCCCGCCTCCGGGTTCGAAGACATAAAAAAAGCCTACCGGGAAAAAGCCCGGCTGGCTCATCCTGATATTACGGGCGGCGATGGGAAGCAATTTCTTGATATTCAGGAAGCCTACACCATTTTATCGGACCCGTCCCTTCGCCGGCGCTACGATGCCAGCCGTAATGCCATTCAATCATGGGCCTGGTCGGAATCATCAACAAAACGCGGACGGACGGCGGATAAAAAACCGGCGGCACATGGACGCTATGGATATTTTTTTGCCGCGGCCATTGGCGTGATGATCGGCATCGCCTTTATGGCCGATGCGCTGTTTCAGGAAATGTCGCTGGTGGATGGCCCCGTCTCACGGCTTTCCGAAACGCAACCCCCGGAAACCGTGATGGAGGAACACGTGGCGCCGGACGCTTCGAACCCGGCGGATCATGACATACCGGCCACCCCGCCGGAAACGGTCCTTCAACCGGAACCGGCTGTTGCCGTATCCCAGCCCCCTGTTTCACATGAAGATATGCAGCTCGCATTATCCACGGGCGCCATTAATGCAAAATCCGGCGCTGATGAAAAGCCTGACGATAGGGCTGACAGTGATATCCAGAAAGATACACCTGAAGCAAAACCGCAGAAAGTTGCCCCGGTTCAGCCGTTGCCCGCAACTCCGAAAAAACCGGAATCCATTGCCCCCCCCGCCGATGCGGCAATTGACGATGCAAAACATGCGGAAACACCCCGTTTGCTGCCTGCGCCTCCGCCCACAGCGTCAAGCCCGCCGGAATCCCGGAAAGCAGACATCATGGAGGGCAAAACAAAGAATAAATCGGCGGCCGATGATTCTATTCATATGGCAAAAGTCGCGGTGGATGCCGAGGAAGTTTCCGCCATCCGGCCTGTGAAGCCGGAAACCCAAGGCGATACAATGCCGCCCGCTCCACCAGAAACGGCCGCGCCAACCCATATGGATTCCTCCGATAGTCTGCCCGCTCCTTCCGCATCAATGGCCATGATGGAGATCCAGCCTGAAGAACCCATCGAGTCTGTCCCACCGCCCACCGCTGCCGAGGATCCTTCTCATCCTCCGGATGCCGTCGCGCTTGCGGCGTTTTTGGAGCGTTATTGCCGGGCTTATGAAAGCAAAGATATCGAGACCTTTATGACGTTCTTTACGGCAAACGCCCTGGAAAACCAGAAACCGATCAACAGCCTGATTCCCGTTTACCGGAACAATTTCCAGATGCTGGACCGGATCAACTACCACATCGACCTGCTTGGGTTCACGATGGATCCGGATTCAGGCCGCATCCGCATCCATGGGGCTTTCAGCCTGGCATGGCTGAAAAAAAACGAAGAGACATGGAACCGGTATCACGGCGATATCCGGATGGATCTGGCAGGAGATTCATCCGAATCTTTTCAGATCGAGCAGCTTGTCTACGCGTTTGAAAACCGATGAGCAACGAACCGATGAAACAAAATTTGGCGGCAGTCGCCAGATGCGGACCGCTCTCCGGCGCATCTTGATGCCTGCCGCGTTAAGCCCCATCACGGTCGGATGCCGGTGATTTTCTCCAATACATAGACGGCCTCGGCGATGCCGATTTTTTCATCGCCGTTGACATCGGTTTCCGGAAAAATCTCTCCAGTGGAAATACCGGCGGCGATCTGCAGGGCCATGACAGCGTCATCCAGATCAAGCACACCGTCATTGTTCACGTCTCCCGGAAGAAAAACCGGCACTTCCGCGCGATACGCGGCAATTACATGCTTGATTTCCCGGATATTCCGGGCGTTGTCTCCATCTGCCGCATGACCGGTGGGAACGCCCTGGTGGGTGATGTCGGGGTTGGAATAATAAGCAACCTGCGTGTGGTTCAGACCATCGGCAAAATAAGTGCCGCTCGCGTAAGTCATCACCGAGCAATAGCGGCCGCTGTCGGTTCCGGTCCACCGCCATCCCGCGGAATAACTGTAGAGCCCCGGCCCGGGTTGGACCGTCTGCTGCTTGTGATGGTGCAGCCCCATGTTATGCCCCATTTCATGAATATGCGTGTACGTAATTTTCGCCTGCTGCACGCGAGTAATGGAAAAGGCATAAGCAGGCCGGCCGGATGTTGAATTCAGCAACCAGGCAATCCCTCCGGTGTCCTCCACCTTGGTAAACATGGCCACAAGATCCGCGCCATAGGCATCGCGCCAGCCGTGGACCTCGTCCATGTATCCGTCAGCCGTTGCGGTTAAGCGATCTAAATCCGTTCCACTATTGCCGCTTTCCGTATAGCTCACCTCCTGTGCATAAACCAGCCGCATCGTCACCATCGTATTGCTGTTGTCCAAAACAAGCTGGGCCTTTTCCATGGCCTGGGCCATTACCAGTGTGATTCCGCCCCCATTGGCATCCGCCCATGTTCTGGCTGCCGGGGTGTAGACAATCATGACGTCAATGGTCGCCGGGTCGTTTACCCCCTGGTTCAACATCACCGGATCATCACGCGTTTGGATTTCTTCTTCCATCATTGGCGGCGGAATCAGGACCGGCGCATCCTCAATCTTATCGACCCGGGCGGGATCGACTTCCAGAAGGTAATGGGACTGATCCCCGGCATCAAAGACAATGGCATATCGCTTGCCGATTTCCGGAATACGGATGGAGGCTGTGCTCCGGCCGTCATGGGTGGAGATAAGAATATATCCCAGCGGGTAACCAGCCAACCGGCCGCGAACGGTTACCGTTCCATTGACATCTTCCGCCACCCGATCGATGGCCGCCGTATAATCGGCATCAGGAAACAGGGAAAGAAGGAGCGTGTCTCCTTTCACCAGCCCATCGGGCTTGCCTGCCAGCGGCAGCAGATCCACTTTCCGCATCCGGGTGGCGGCTTTGAACATCCCCTCATTCTTCGACTCCGGCGCCTGTATGGCATCTCCCACCGCCTCCTCGGCAAACAGGCCATATTGTGCGGCATCCGATGCAGATGGCGCCGGTAATAGAAACAACAGGAACAAAAAAGGCAATAATACGAGCAGGCGAGACTTTTTTTTCATTGATTCAAACATGTTTTATCCCCTTATCTAAACGACTTTTTGGATACCAGTTTTTCATGGCGTTCACATTCGTTCCCGAACTGATCTGTGCTAAACAAAACACATAAAAACAAAGACTTTCACGGGAATTATGCCCTCTCGGGAAAATCATTTTTTTTAAAAAGAATTGATTTCTAATAGTAATCATGCATATAAATTGCGCAATTTTATGGCCAGTAAACTCCGCAGGCTTGATACGTGATATAAACAATAAATACAGGGAGAAAGTAAACATGAAAAAATTGTTTCTCGTCGTGTTGTTGATTTTATTTGGTTTTGCAACTGTTCAGGCAGCGACTTTTACAACCAATCCTTTCCCGCCTGATAAACCCCAGGAGCCTACCCGGGGAGTCCCCGGACCAAATACCATCACCCAGTCTTTAGATACCGCCACCGTTACTAACGGCAACTCGGTATCCTGTAATGCCGGAAGCCTCCATACGGACAACAGCTATATTAGGCGTTTCGACCTGGATGGCGATCATAATATTCAAAGATCATTTGATATTAATAATGTTACCATTGGTGTGGAAGTCGCTTCTTCCGCCGGCGCCGCCGGTCAACCGCTGGTCGTCAATCTCTACACGATTGCCGCCGGCGATGCCCTGCTGTTTGCCAACTTGACCCCAATCGGCCAAGCGGTTTTTCCCGCTTTTGCGGACACATCCCTTGCAATTGTCGATCTGCCGGTAACCGGCACGGTTAATGACCCCGCATCACAGGATCTGGTGGTTGAAATTTTTCTGCCCAATGGTCAGTCAGCCGGACACAGCTTCTTTATCGGCTCTAATGCCAACGGAGAAATTGCGCCCACCTATCTTGCCGCGGCCGACTGCGGTGCTCCGGAACCTGCCACAACGGCAAGCATTGGCTTTCCCAATATGCATCTGCTGATGTTGGTTGACGGGGTGGAGAGCGCCGCCGCTCCCATCCCGACGATGTCTGAATGGGGAATGATTCTCTTGGGATTGATTTTGTCTGTTTCAGCCATTACGATTTTGCGCCGGAAACGCAACACTGCCGGCATGTAAACGGGATGTCTTGAAAATGACGCGTGTCCAAAAGGACGATGATTTATTAGCCGCACGCCTGATGAAGAAGAACTGACGGCCGGCGAGTTAGAAAGCAACCGACGCTATGGACGGGTGCGGCAATCGTCCATCGGGAAAAAGACATGCGAATCATCGGTGGCGAATTAAGAGGGAAAAAACTGGTCCCATTGCGCGGGACGGCCATCCGGCCTACGGCTGACCGGACCCGGGAGGCGGTTTTTAATATCATTGCCGCAAAAGTGCCGGGGGCCAATGTGCTGGATCTTTTTGCCGGCACCGGGGCCTTCGGGTTGGAGGCCCTGAGTCGGGGAGCGGCCCGGGCGGTGTTTGTCGACAATGCCGCCGGGGCCCTTGCCGCCATTGAAAAAAACATCGCCGCCTGCCGGATGCAGAACCGGGCCCGGGTCATCCGATGGGATATTATCCGGAATCTGAACTGCCTCGGGTCTGTATCCCAAGGCTTTGATATCGTTTTTCTGGACCCGCCTTACAACTGCAACGCCGTTATACCGACCCTGCAAAACCTTGTCCAAAGCGATGCCCTGCCGGCTCCCGGCGTCACCGTGATTGTCGAACATGCCCCTTCAGAGACCATCACGGAACTGCCGGACGGCCTTGCCCTCATGGATCAGCGCCGATACGGAAAAACCCTTGTTTCGTTTTTATCCATATGATAAAAAAAACGATATGTTAAAGTGATACGCCTTTGACGGGGCGCTTTACCCCGTCAATTCGACTTTTCACCCTATCCGAAAAAAAGGAATCCAGCCGATCATGCAGCGCATCGCCATCTATCCCGGATCATTCGACCCCGTCACCAACGGGCATCTCGACATCATCACCCGAGGGCTGACCCTGTTTGATAAAATCATCGTCACCATCCTTGAAAACCCCGCCAAAAACGCCCTGTTTACCGTGCCCGAGCGGATGGACATGCTCCAGAAGACGCTGAAAAAATTTAACGGCCGCATTGAAATCGCATCAGATGACGGCCTGGTAGTGGACTATGCGGTCAAGCGGAATGCCGCCGCCATTCTCCGGGGCATGCGGGCCGTGTCCGATTTTGAGTATGAGTTCCAGATGGCCCTGATGAACCGCAAACTCAACCGGGACATCCAGACCGTTTTTCTGATGACCGGCCTGCGCTGGATTTTCACCAGCTCGTCCATCATCAAGGAAGCGGCCAAATTCGGCGGCAATATCGACGGCATGGTGCCGGCTTACGTGAAACGAAAAATCATGCAGAAATACCCGATAGAAACCAAAGGCGGCAAAAAAGGAAAAATGAAATAGGCGGAGCCGGGAACGCTAATCCGTATGACGTTTTCGAGACAGCCGCTCCAGGGCAAGGACCGCCAGAAAGCCGGCCGCCATCAGCGCGACGGCAAACAACACATCGCCGTCAACGGCTTGGGGCAGGATGTTTTTTTCGCTGATCACCCGCGGTTTCCCACCGATAATGGCGGTTTCCAGAACTTCTTTCCAGGGCCAGATCTTCCACATGGAGCCGGCCATCAGGCCGGTGAGAAACGCTAATGTCAAGGCGTGATACCATGTCAGCAGTAGCTTGAGAAACCGGGCGAAACCGGCCAGACCCACGACGCATCCGAGGCCGAAAACGCCGATAACGACCATATTGGCGGGCAGAAAAGGGTTTTTGAGCGTGGCGATGATAAATTCGTATTTGCCGAGAATCAGCAGAAGAAACGCGCCGCTGATGCCGGGCAGGATCATGGCGCAGATGGCGATCATTCCGGAAAAAAAGATAAACCAGAGGGCCTCGGGCGTGGCTACGGGGACCAGGTTGACGATGAGCAGGCCGGCGGCGGCCCCCGCGGCCATTGATATCCCCGTGCCGGGCGTCCATTTTTCCACCTGTCGGCCCACCACCCACACCGAAGCGGCGATCAGGCCGAAAAACAGGCTCCACGTCGGCACGGGATGTTGCTGGATCAGGTAACTCATGACCCGGGCTAGGGTGAGGATGGCCGTAGCGATTCCGAAAAAGAGCGCCAGTATGAATCGGGCATGGAATCCGGCCAGAGCCGCCCTGAAATCCAGCCGGAAAAGGCGGCCGATCATCTTTGCGTCCACCGACTTGATGGCGGCCAGCAGATCCTCATAAATACCGGTGATCAGGGCGATGGTGCCGCCGGATACGCCGGGTATCGTGTCGGCGATTCCCATGCAGAAACCTTTAAGCATCAGAACAAAGGCTTCCCGCATGGACCGGGGGCCGGGACTTTCCAGAAAAGCGGCTTTCCAGGCGGCCGAAGGCTTATTCGCCATTGCCCCATCCGTGTTCGCCCACCAGCTTGACGAACCGGCACCCGCCAAGATCGGACTGGTGAATCCCCTGTTCATCCCGGACCAGTTTAACCAGAGTCTGGGAATACATCTGTCCGGCGGGGACGATCATGCGGCCCCCCACGTCCAGTTGGGCCACCAGGGGCGCCGGGATATCGGGTGCGCCGGCGGTAACCATGATAGCGTCAAAGGGGCTTTCCTCGGCCCATCCCTTGGTGCCGTCCGCGTAACGGGTCACGATATTGTTGTATTTGAGCCGGTCAAAGAGCATGCGGGCGTTCATATGAAGGGAACGAATGGTTTCAATGGTATAAACGCGAAAAGCGATCTGGGCCAGCACCGCGGCCTGGTAACCCGACCCGGTGCCGATTTCAAGGACCCGGCTGTTTTTATCCAGTTGCAGGGCCTGGGTCATCAGCGCCACGATATAGGGCTGGGAGATGGTCTGCTGCTCGCCGATGGGCAGGGGATGGTCGGCATAGGCCTGATCCTGGAGGGCTTCGCTGACGAACAAATGCCGCGGCACCTTTCGCATGGCTGCCAGCACGTTCTCATCCGTTATGCCCCGGGCCGCGATCTGGTTTTTCACCATGGCCTCGCGTAGCCGCCGGTATTTTGTGGGGTCCATATCCATATTGATTTGTCATTTAGCAATTCGGCCCGCACCCGTCAAGCAATTAAGCGCCCATTGACCGTGGATGCGCATTTTTCCGCTTCTCTGATTTTGATTTTATGATACAAGACGTTTGGCTTTCTACGGCAACATGGCCGCTGAAACCGGAGGCCGGCTTTTAATAATTTAAGGAGCCAGATCAATCATGAAATGGATGGAAATCAGAATCGTCTATGAGGCGCCGGACCCGCATACGGCCATGGATTTGATATCAGACATCTTCACCGACATCGGGCGGCCGGGCGTGGTGCAGGAAACCCCCGAAGATGAGCCCGGCACCGACTGGGCGGGCGACGCACCGCCGCGATCACGGGAGCGTGCCGTGATCGGCTATCTTCCGGAAAACGATCAGCTTTCCAATGCCGTTTCCATCCTTTCCGAAAAGCTGGCGTTTCTTGAAAAAACGTGTAACATCCGATCCCAGGTGACCCGGCGCCGCATGGATGAAGAGGACTGGGCCGAATCGTGGAAATCCCACTTTCATCCCTTCCGGATCGGGGAGCGCATGGTTGTCAAGCCGTCCTGGCATTCATACGATCCCCTGCCCCATGATCTCATCCTTGAAATCGATCCGGGCATGGCCTTCGGCACCGGAACCCATGCCACCACGGCCATGTGCATCCGGCTGCTGGAAAAGCATCTGCGAGCGGGAGATCGTTTTTTAGACATCGGATGCGGTTCGGGGATTCTCATGCTGGCTGCCGACAAACTCGGGGCCGCTGACATGACGGGCGTGGACACGGACCCCGTGGCCGTGTCAGTGGCCGCGGAGAATATGACCCGCAACAGAATCGACCGTGAAAAATTTCATATCTTTTCCGGCGATCTGACCACCGGCGTGACAGGCCGCTTCGATCTGGTCTGCGCCAATATCCGGACCCGGATTATATGCGACCTGCTGGGCCTTATTCCCCCGGTGCTGGCGCCCGGGGGCATCCTGATCTGCTCGGGCATCAGCACCCGCGGCCGGGATGAAATCCTGGCGCAGATGCGCGTGCATGGATTTGAGATCATTGATGAGCTGATCGAGACGGACTGGGTGGCACTGGCGGTACGCGCGACATCCCATATAAAAGGAACCGAGAATCCGCCATCGGCACAACCCCCCAAAAAAACAGTAACATAATCAGAAAAAACTTTACAAAGCCTTAAATGATCAGTTATTATGGCAAGAAATGGACGCCAGTCCATGACCCGAGGGGAATGCCGGGCATTCCCCGACGCAATGGGTTTGTAAAGAAACATCTTTTAACAAAACAAAGGGGTCACCCATGGGCCGGACAAGGCTGAATCTGCTGCTGGCTGAACGATGCTTCGGTTTTTCCATCGCCATTTTTTCTCTCTTTTTCTTATCCGTCTTATCCCTTGCGCGTCTGTGTTACGCCATGCCGGATCAGCACATCGAAGACCCCCTTCTGACGGAAACCGCCTCTCTGGAGGCCACTCCTGCCCCGGACGCCGCTCCTGCCCTTGAGGCCGACATGCCCTGCCCCTGCCCGAAACTCAATGTCAATGACGGCATCGCCAGGGCGGGCCTCCTTTATGACGTGGCGTCGGATACCATCATCTGGGAAAAAAACATGGACCAGGCCTTTCCCATTGCATCCCTGACCAAAATGATGGTGGGCCTGCTGACCATCGAGGATATCCGCGGCGGCAAGGTCGGCTGGGATACCATGGTCCGGGTGACCCCTGAAGCCACCCGGGTGGGCGGGTTTACGGTTTCCCTGCGATCCGGCAGATCCCTTTCCGTGGAAGCTCTGCTGAAGGCCGCCATGATTTCATCCGGCAATGACGCGGCGTACCTGCTGGCCCAGTTTCTGGGCGGTAGTGAGCCGGCTTTTGTCCATCGCATGAACCAACGGGCCGATGAACTGGGAATGCGCAACACCCGGTTTTCCAATCCCACCGGCATGCCGGCCCGGAAAAGCGCTGACGACAACCATTCCAGTCCTTCAGATCTGCTGATTCTTTGCAGGGAAATACTCAAACACGAAGATCTGCTCCACATTGCCGGCACTGACGAAGCATTGATTTTTCAGGGAACCCAACCCATAAGGCTTCGAAATCACAACCGACTTGTGGGAGTTTATAACGAGGTGGACGGATTTAAAACCGGATTTACCAACAACGCGCGATACTGCCTGGCGGCCACGGCCAGCAAGGATGGACGCCGGATCATTTCCATCGCCCTGGGCCTTCCCTCCCGGGATACGCGCAACCGGTTCGTTGAAAGCATGCTCTGCCGCTATTATGACGCCCTGGGCGTGGGAACCCTTCAACCCAGGACAGGACAGCATGCCGTTGCCCGGGCGCCAGGCGCCCTGTCCGGCGAGACAGCCGCTCCCATCGTCCATCATATCCGCCGGGGAGACTCCCTCTACACTATCGCCAAAACTTATAAATGTACCGTCGGACAGCTTAAAACCTGGAACCGGCTGCGGAGCAACCTTATCAAACCGGGCCAGCAGTTAAAAATTTACGGCAAATCTCAAGTCTTATATGCATCCGTCGCCTCCCGGGACACGAACGCATCGATCATCTACTATACGGTCCGACCAGGGGATACTTTGTGGCGGATCTCCCGCAAATACAACGGCGTATCCGTTCAGAAACTGATGCAGGTCAATAATATCCGCCGGGCCAGAGACCTCAAGGCGGGAGAAACAATCAAGATAATTCCAAATATCGGATAAATTGTTTCGGGGCATCCGGAGCCGCGGCACTGAGTCGTATTCTAAAAAGCGTTAACGGGTTATGATTTATGCTTCCTGCGCAGGCCGGGCACTGCCGATATCTTCGATGACGCAATCCCCTTCCTGTGCGGTGCATCCCTGGTCTGCCCGGACTAATTCAGGATGTCCGGGCAGTGATGCATCGTCAACGCCGTTTTGGGCCCAGAACCATCGGATCACGCCGTTGTCTCCGGAAAACACCAGATATTTCCGGGCGGCCCAGTCCTGAATATATCGCGCGACAAATGTTTCTTCATGATTTGTGATCGCGGCAATGCGGCGGCTCAATTCCAGAACCGGATTATCCGTGTCGCTTGGAATACTTCCCACCATTTCGATCAGGTCTTTTGACAACACATCAAAAATCAGGTTCAGGCGTTCCTCCGACGCGGCCCGAAGCCATTCATCCCCGGTGCAATCGCCGTTTTTATATCGCACCTTCACCGCTTCCCACGCATCCTGAATGGGACGATAAACCTCGTCAACAAAAGCGTTCATCTGCTCCGGCGCCAATCCCGATGTCCGAACAATTGCCCGGTTGGCGTCATAACGCGTCCAGTCGTCGGTGAGGATCTCCAGATCATAATCGTCGATATGTTCCCGTATGGTGGTGCCGGGGAAAGGCGCCAGGAAATGATATCCGTGGGCGATATCCAACTCCGCGGCGAAGGCGAAAGTATCCTGAAGGGTCTCGGCCGATTCGCCGGGCAGTCCCACCATAAAGGACGCGTGGGCCAGCATGCCGACTTTTTTGCATAGCGACACCGCATGCCGGGCCTGATCCAGGGTGATCCCTTTTTTGATTCGCTTGAGCATGTCGGGATTGCCGGATTCAATGCCGAAACTGACGGAATCGCACCCGGCTTCGCGCATGAGCCGGAGTACCTCCTCGCTGACGGTATCCACCCGGGCGAACGCGCTCCACGCAAAGGAAAGCCCCCGACGGACGATTTCATCACAGAACGCCTTGACCCGTTTTTTACTGGCCGTAAACAGATCGTCAGCGATATTGATCCGGGTAAAGCCCAGGGCCAGGACGGCGGCGATCTCATCGGCCACCCGTCCCGGGGACCGGAACCGGACCCTGGAGCCCACCATGCGCCGGCCCAGACAGAAAATGCATTGGTTGGGACACCCCCGACTGGTGATGATGCTGACGGGAAAACCCAGGGCATGATATTTTGATATGGGCAGCAGATGCCTGGCCGGCAATGGCAGGGTGTCTAAGTCTTCGATGCATTCTCCCGGGCCGGTGCTGAAAAAATCCCCGCCGCTCATAAAAGACACGCCCTTAACCGATAACCAGGCCGATGGATCGGCATATATGGGCAGCCACTGCCCCAGGGACCGTTCCGCTTCCCCCGTGAAGATAATGTCGATTTCCGGATGGCGGCGCAATGTGGCTTCGGCGTCGAATGACACATGGGGGCCGCCCATCATGGTAATCACGGCGGGCTGATGCTGTTTGGCGGTTTTAAGAATCTGTGCCGCCGCGGGAAAATTCAGGGTGACGGCTGTCGCGCCGATGATGTCCGGCTGAAAAGCATCCATGGCGGCTTTGAGATTTTCCGGCGTGTAACATCCAACAATATAATCAAAAATCTTCACCTCAGCTCCGGCAGCTTCACATGCGGCAGCCACATAACTGATGCCCAGCGGCGGCGACGGAATTTCCTCAAGGGGATAAGGGGGTGCAACCAGTGCAACTTTCATGCGCGGTTCCTGTCAGATCGCGGCGGCTTGGCCGCGGAAAAAGATTTAGGGTTCAGGTCGCTGATATCAGAACACTTCCACGATTTCAGAAGCCGAGACCAGTTTAACCCGTTTTTTCAGATCGGGCATAACTTCGGCCAGCACTTCGAAGGTCGCCTGATGGGGATGTCCGATGGCGACGGCCTTTCCATGTATTTCGGCGATATTGATGAGCTGATCGATCTGCCGGCGGATCATTTCCCGTTCCTGGACATGATCTAAAAATACATCCCGCTCGGCATACGGGACCTTGAAAAGCCTGGCGGACGACCGGGTCTGTGAGGCGGCGGTGGTGCGGCTGTCCACAAAAAACAGCCCCCGCTGCTTGAGGATGCCGAAAACCTGGTTCATTTCATCAGAAAGGGCCGTCAGTTTTGACCCCATGTGATTGTTCACGCCTTTGGCATAAGGAACGGCATCTATGTTTTGCTTGAGCCGGCCGATCCGCTCATCCGGGGTCATGGCGACCATCAGCGCGCCGGGGCCGGGATCCACCATGGGGTATTCATCCGGTTCCATGGGCAGATGAAGCATGACCTCATACCCCTTCCTGGCGGCAAGGACTGAAATATCCCTGCAAAAACGGCTGTGGGGCAAGATGGATAATGTCAGTTTGGCATTGAGTGAGAAAAATTTTTCCGCAATTTTTTTATCATGACCGATATCATCGATAATGATGGCAACCATGGGCAGAGGTTTCCCCGGGGCGCCCGGCTCCCGGTGGGGAGGGGCATGGACCGGCGCCGGGGCCGGGATATGAATCGGCTCCGGTTCCGCGGGAAACACCTCATATATGGGTTTTGCCGTTGCCGGCGTTTTAAACGCTTTGGACGTCTGGGATGCTTTGGACATTTTGGGCGTTTTGGTCTTTGCGGATGGGGAGGTTTCCGCTGACGGGGATAGCGCAACCGTCTTTTTTTCAATAAATTCCGGATTAAATAAAATATAGGCGCCCGCGGCCGCCATAACAAAAAAACCGATGACTACCAGAAGCGTGGCAGTGGCATACGGGATGAGCCGCGTGCCGGCGCTATCCTTTTTCCGTCTCCCCCCTGAAGCGGCGGACTTTTTTTTAGGGGCGGCCTTTTTTTCAGGAGCGGACTTCCGCTGGGACGGCTTTTTGGGTCCGGCGGGTTTCCGGGCCGCGGCGCCTTTTGCCGCCATTGGTTTCGCCGCCGCCTTTTTTCGAGGACCTCTGGTTTTGGATTTGCCCGTATCCGATTTTACTGCCTTTGCCATGACTTTACCCGGATGCTTTTTACAGAAGCGGTTATGCCGCCCTGGGATAATAAAAGGCGCAGGGGAAAACAAGTGCATCCGCCTGCGCCCGGTAACGCAATGTCAAGGTGATCCGATCGAAACATGAAACAATGTCGGCGGATCAATTCCGCGTCAATCCCTGGAAAATTTCATAGCCCTTTAGAATTTCATAGGCCCGGTTGATCTGGGAATCCCTGAGAAGCATTGAGGGATCACTGCCGCCGTGTTCGTAAAGCGAATCCCGCAGGCGCATGAGCTGTTCCGCCTCCGGGGCCTTATCCTGCTCCTTGTCTTTATCTTTTTTTTCTTCCAGTTCTTCGGAAAGTTCATCATCCTTAAAAGGCATGAGATGGTTTTTCAGATCTTCTTCTTTGACCAGACCGCCATCCAATCCGTCAGATGCTTCCTCATCTAAAACCCGCCGCTTGACCACCAGGTCCGGCACGATGCCTTCGGCCTGGATCGAACGCCCACTGGGCGTATAATATCGGGCGATGGTATATTTCAAAGCAAACCCGTCACGCAGGGGCCGTACGGTCTGCACCGATCCCTTGCCAAAAGACGTAGTGCCCAGAACCAGCGCACGATGATTATCCTGAAGCGCGCCGGCAACGATCTCGGATGCACTGGCTGATCCACCGTTAATCAACAAAACCATCGGATATTGATTCACCATTTTTTCAGGACGGGCCGTATATTGTTCCAACTGGGCGTCATCCCTGCCGCGGATACTCACAATGGTGCCGGAATCCAGAAAAATATCAGCTACCTTTATGGCCTGATCCAGCAGACCGCCGGGATTGTCCCGCAGATCCAGAATCAAACCCTTCAGTGGCACGTCCCCGGCTTCCATCTGTTTGAGTGCTTTGCTGACCTCCTCCGTGGTATTTTCCCTGAAATTGGTTACCCACAGGTATCCATATCCCGGTTTTAAGGTCAGGCTCCGGACGCTGTCTAAAGGAATAACCGCCCTGACCAGTGTAAAATCGAGGGTATCTTTCATGTCCTGCCGATAAATCGAAATTTCAACCTTGGTGCCCGGTTCGCCGCGCATTTGCTTGACCGCTTCCCAGAGCTGCATATCCTTGGTGGATTCGCCGTTGATCCGCGTGATGATGTCCTGGGCCTGTATCCCGGCTTTATAGGCAGGGGTTCCTTCGATGGGCGCGACAACGGTCAGGAAATTATCCCGCTTGGAGATAACGATGCCGATGCCGCCGAATTCGCCCTTGGTCTCAACCTGAAGATCCCCGTATGCTTCCGGCGGCAGAAAGGAAGAATGCGGATCCAGACTCTGGACCATCCCCTCGATGGCTTTTTGGATCAATTCCTTGGTATCCACCGGTTCGACATAATTTTTTTCAATCTCTGCGATCACGTCGCTGAAAAGTTTGAGTCCTTCATAGGCTTCATCCTTCTTTGCGGAGAGTTCTCCGTAAACATATGTCGCCGAAATCACGAACAGCGCCAAACAAATGATCAGCAATACGCCCGCCCGTCGCGGATTCTGCTCGACTGTCATCTAAATGCTCCTTTTCAACTATTGTCGATCCAATGTAAAGGATCCACTGAATTTCCATGGTGGCGGATCTCGAAATAGAGCGCCGGCCGGCCCAGGGCGCCGGAATCCCCCACAGTGGCAATCACTTCTCCGGTTTCAACCGCATCGCCCTTTGCCCGGAAAAGATCGTCGGCATGCGCATAAACGGTATGAAAACTGTCCCCATGATCAATAATGATGACATTGCCGTATCCCCTGAGCCAGCTCGCAAACACGGTGCGGCCGGCAAATACGGCCCGGATGGGCGATCCCCTCTCGGATTGGATCACGATCCCTTTCCGAAAATGCGCGGCCCCCGATTGGGGCTCCGTATATTTACCATATCCGCTGACAATCCTACCGTTAACCGGGATTTTTAGCAACCCCTTAAATCCGGCGAACGTTTTTATCTCCTTGCCTTCAAAACGCGGCCCGCGACTTAAGGCGGAAATGGCATGATCCAGCCTGTCCGCCGCATCCGTTAAATATTTCAGCGCGGCCAGCCGGTTTTCCTTCTGGGTACTGATTTCTGACAGGATCTGGCGACGCTTCTGTTTTTCCGCTTCCAGCCGGGCAATGGCGGCCTGGTAAGTGCTTTCAAGCGATACCTGCCTGGCTTTCTGCTCTTCCAGCGCTTCCAGCAGCGCGGTAAGTTCTCTTTTCCGGTCCAGGAGCGTGCCGATGACCCGGCAGTCGCCGGCGATGATTTTCCGGATGGCGGCTTTTTGTTTGAGCAGATCATGAAACGACGTTGCCGAAGCCAGCAGATTCATCTCCCCTAAAACACTGAGCTTGTAGAGGGCCGTCAGCCGCTGCCCGGCATAATCCCTCCCTTCCTGAATATCAGCGGCAAGGTCACCGATGTCTTTTTCCAGCCGGGCGATTTCCCCCCCCACCATCTCCAGTTCAACAGTGATATCGGCCGCCTGCCGGCGCGTCTGGTGCAGCGCCAGATCCGTCTGATGCAGCGCTGAGACGATTTCTTGTTCTTTGTCCGAAAAGCCCGAGATGGCCGATCGCTGCTCCTGAATCTGGCGCTCAAGCGCCAGCGCACGTTCCCGGGCGATTTCCAGATCCGTCCGGTCGCCGTCGCCAACCGGGGACGCGGTGTACAGGGTCACAAATCCTTCTTTGCCGTATATCCATCCCACATTCCCGTCTTCGATCACCTGGAGCCATTCATCCTGCTGCCGGATGACACGAAATGTCGCTCCCTTTTTGAGCACCTTGACCACGGGAAAATTCAGACCCGGGTCCAGCCGCAGATTCAACCCGTCGACATTGACCCGGCCGGTCTTCTGGAAGACTTCACCGCCGCCCGCCTCACGGGAAGCAAACGCCGGATGCCCGAGCAGGGCAACACAGATTAAAAACGCAAAAATTTTCGAATGGAAAACCAGCATCCCAGCCATCCGATGATCATGCTGCAGACGATAATCCCCAACACCAGGGCGGGCGGTATAAACCGGATATCAAACATGGATACCACGGAAGATGAACCGACATTGGCCAACGTCAGGATATAGGCCAGAAACAGGCATGCAAGACCGGCGGCCGCCCCGACAAATCCCAAAACAACAGATTGAATATATAATGGATATTTGATAAACACATCATCGGCGCCCACAATCCGCATGATTTCGATTTCCTGCCGGCGCGCGTACATGATCAGCCGGATGGTATTGGCCGTGATCATCAGCGTGGCCATGAAAAAAACCGCCACCAGCACAAATCCGGTGATCTGAAACAGATTGTAGACGCCCTTGAAACGATGGAGCCATTTCTGAGCGTATTCCACATCATCCACATACTCCAGCGACCGGATGCGGTCAGCCAGTTTGTCGATATCTTCCAGGTTGTGATAGTCATCGGACAGACGGATTTCGAGTGCGTCCGGCAGGGGATTGTCGGAAAGCCCGGCCAGCAGGGATGTCTGATCGCCGAGTTTGAGCCTGAGTTCCGCAAACGCGGCATCTCTGGAAACAAATGCCACATGGGCCACCCCTTCCAGTTGCGCGGTGGCCGCCGTCAGGGTCTTGCGGTCCGCATCGGTGGTCTCAGCACTGAGGTAGGCGATGATCCGGATGCCTTTTCGCCAGGCATCCAGCACTTCCGTGGCATTTAAATAAAAAAGTGAAAACGCGCTGACAATAAAAACCGACAAGGCAATGGTAAGGGCGCACAGCCCGTGAAGATATTTGTGATTCCGGTAATCCCTTACGGCCCGTTGCACCGGCAGAGGCATCATTGCAGCATATCCGGTTCAGAGGATGATTTGGCGATGCGGCCGTCTTCCAGCCGGATTACCCGGCCGTCATGGGACGCGATTAACTCCCGGTCGTGGGTGGCGATGATAACGGCCGCTCCCTTTGCGTGGGCCGTCTGCAAAAGGGAAAAAATCCGGGCCGCCGAATCCGGGTCCAGGCTTCCCGTGGGCTCGTCGGCCACGATGATTTTGGGATTGGCGATAATGGCCCGGGCCACCGCCACCCGCTGCTGTTCTCCGCCCGAAAGGATCTGGGGATATTCCCCGGATCGGTCCGCTATCCCCACCTGATCAAGAACTTCCATGACCCGTGTCTGAATTTCACGGGATCTGACGCCCGCGACTTCCAGTACCAGGGCGACGTTGTCAAACACCGTGCGTGTGGGGATTAACTTGAAATCCTGGAATATGATGCCGAATTTTCGGCGTAACAGAGGAACCTGCTTCCGGCTGACCCTGGCCAGGTTGACGCCGTCGACCAATATGGAACCCGAAGAAATTGCCTCCCCCATGTAGAGCAGTTTGATCATTGTGGATTTACCGGCGCCGCTGGGACCGGTGACAAAAACAAAATCATCGGCGGCAACGTCCACGGTCAGATCGATCAGGGCGCTTTTCTTTCCGTAATGCTTGCTTACCCGAAATAATCGAATCATCATTTCTTTGTTTTTTTCTTCACGCACTTGAAACAACCCGCCCCGATGAAAAGTCCTAATGAAAAAACGAAAAATATTGACCCTTATCTGTTTTACTGTTAGTTTTTTCAGGAGTCAAGGAGTGCCGCTCCCGGTTTTTCTTGCTCCCCCCACTGAATCAGACGAAATGGCTTCTTCCTTTTCGGTGGGGGTTTTTATTTACCGGATCTTCCTTGTAAAATCAACAATTTTGTAATTTACGCGGAGCATGTTTCCCATGAAAGAAGAGCTGATTCAACTACTGTTCGAAAAATCATTCCAGTACAACACGGAACCTGTTTTCAAACTGGCATCCGGAAAATCAAGCCATTACTATATTAACTGCAAACCGGTTACACTGAGCCCCAGGGGAATGTATCTGATCGGGCATCTTGTTTTTGATGCCGTCAGTGATCTGGATATCAGCGGCGTCGGCGGCCTGACGTTCGGAGCAGACCCCATTGCCATGGCCGCGGCGTTTGTGTCCGAGCTGAGAAACAAACCCTTTAAAGCATTTTCCATCCGGAAAACACAAAAGGACCACGGCATCATCAAGTGGATCGAAGGGGATCTGGCCGCTGATAACCATGTGGCCATTGTCGAGGATGTGGCAACCACCGGCGGCTCCACCATCAAGGCCATTGAGCGGGCCAGGGCGGAAGGCCTGGTCATCGACCGGGTCGTGGTGCTGGTGGACCGGATGGAAGGCGGCATCGACCATATCCGAAACCATGTGCCGGACGTGGTCTCCATCGTCAACCGGGAAGACCTCATGACACACTATCATGCGCGGGAAAAACAGACGCCTTAACGCCCGGCATTTTCTCCGGATTTCGACCATCTGACGGGATTTAAAAAAATCCGGATTCTCTGTTTCCCGTCTTCTGTCTCTTTTGTCCGGGTTCTTTTTTCCTGCCTACTGCGTAATATAGGTTGCGCAGGCATCATCGGACTCCCAGACCCGGACCCGGGAAACCCGTATGGACGGATCGGTCAGCCTGGATTGCATCTGGTCGGCGATATATTTTGCGATATTTTCCGAAGACGGGTTGATATCGCGAAACACATTGATATCATTTAAAAACTTATGATCCAGGATATCCATGACGTCCGACAGATGACGCTTGATCTCCCCGAAATCCACCAGAACGCCCCATTCATTCAACTTACTGCCGGCCACATATACTTCAATTCTCCAGTTATGGCCGTGAAGATTTTCACATTTTTCCGTCACCATGGACAGTTGGTGGGCCGCGGCGAATTTTGAGATCACTTTTAGCTCGTACATGAATCGTATTCCCTTGATATCTTAAAATCATGAGGCTGATGAGTTTCTAAGGCAGCCCCTCTATCGCTGCTCACTTCGCAATGCTTTCTCGCTGCCGGCTATGGTTTATCGGCCTACTTTACCACTTTGGCGGACTCACCCTTAAACAGGCGCTTGATCCGCTTGGTCAGCTTTTCGGATTCCAGTTTTACAAATTCCTTGAGCAGGCCTTCTTGTCGTTTGTTCATATTCTTCGGGGTTTTTAAGATGACCTGGATAATCTGATCCCCGCGCCTGTCGGATCTGAGCGAAGGAATGCCATGACCGTTTAACCGGATCGTGTCGCCATACTGCGTCCCGGCGGGAACCCGGATGCGCTCCTCGCCGGTCAGGGTCGGCACCGTGATATCATCGCCAAGGGCCGCCTGGACAAAGGAAAGCTCTATTCTGCAGATCACATCCGTGTTGTTTCGCTCAAAAAATTCATGGGGCCTGACGCTGATAAACACATAGAGGTCCCCGGAAGGGCCGCCGTTAACACCGGGCTCGCCCTCACCGGCCATCCTGAGCCGTGATCCGGTATCTACGCCCGCCGGAATCTTCAAGGCGACTTTCCTGCGGGCAATCACCTGTCGTCTTCCCCGGCATTCCGGACAGGGTTCCCGAATAATCCTGCCTTCACCCCGGCAGGCGGGACACGCGCTTTTTACGGAGAAAAATCCCTGGGTCCGGACAAACTGCCCTGTTCCCCGGCATTGTTGACAGGTCTCGGCCTGTGTTCCCGGGGCCGCTCCGGAACCGTTGCAGGTGGGGCAGGTTTCGCGTTTTTCAACATCGATTTCCATTTCCACGCCAAAGGCGGCTTCCATGAAATCAATGGTCAGGTCGTAACGCAGGTCCGCCCCCTTTTGCACGGTGCTCTGGGACCGCCTGCCGGACCGAAACCCGAAGAACTCCTCAAAAACATCGCCGAAACTGGAAAAAATATCGTCAAACCCGGCCGATGAACCGTTGGACATCCCTTCCAGTCCCCGATGACCGAACTGGTCATAAATCTGCCGTTTGCCCGGATCCGACAACACCCGGTAGGCTTCAGCGGCTTCCTTGAAATTTTCTTCCGCCGCATTGTCGCCCGGATTACGGTCCGGATGGTATTTTAAAGCAACCTTGCGATACCGGGATTTGATCTCCGCGGCATCCGCGTCCCGGGCAACGCCCAGAACGTCATAATAATCTCTTTTGGGACTCATTTAACACCTTGATTGTCGGGCGAAATTTTTTTTGACCTGAAAAGACTTTACATCCACGCGGTCTGTGGTATACGGGCGGATCATGCCGTTTGCATGCCGTTACAGTAACGCATAATTGCCGATTGTCAATATGGAACTTGACTTCATAGAGGATATGTTTGATGGCATCGCCCGCCGCTATGACCTGCTCAACCGCCTGTTGAGCCTGCGTCAGGATGTATACTGGCGACGATCGATGATATCAGCCTTAGATATTGCGGGTCCGGCCGCTGTTCTGGATGTGGCCTGCGGCACTGGAGACGTCATCATCGAACTGATCCGCCGGCATCCGGATCTCAGGCAGATCATCGGCCTTGATTTTTCCATGCGGATGCTCCACATCGCCCGCCACAAAATTAAGGCTCTGGGATATCAGAAAAATGTGACCCTGGTCGCCGGAAACGGGCTGTCGCTGCCTATTGCGCCGGGTTCCATGGATGCGGTCACCATCGCTTTCGGCATCCGAAACATCATGGACCGCAAATCCGCCCTGGCCGAATTTTATAATTGCCTCAAGCCCGGCGGCAAACTGGCGGTGCTGGAGTTGACAACGCCCGAACAACGATTTTTCAACACGATCTACCTGCTTTATTTTAACACGATTCTGCCACGCATCGGTTCCTTGCTGTCAAAAAATCTGGGGGCCTACCAGTACCTGCCCGCCTCGGTCATCGCCTTTCCCCGATCTGCGGCGTTTGCGGCCCTCATGCGACAGGCGGGCTTTACCGATATCCGGTGGAAAAAAATGACGCTGGGCATCTGTACGCTGCACCTGGGCATCAAACCGTTTTGACCTAAAATTCCCATATCACTGATTTTATGAAAAAAACCGCTTGACTTCCCCATGCGGATATCGAAAAAATCAAAACGAAAACGCATAAGAAACCGTAGTTGTAAGATGATAAAGAGTAAATTCAATTATTTAACAATAACACTTCCGTAAAACAAAAGGAGGCACCATGGTAAAAAAAATTCTTCTCATCCTGTTGGTTATTTTTTCGCTGTCAGGCATGGCCATCGCCGCTGAAAAACCCTTTGGCGGCGAAGGGGAACTCGGGATAATGATCACCAGCGGCAACTCGGACACCTCATCGGCCAACGGGAAAATCGGGATCACCCATGAAACCGAGCGACTGATCAATACCATTGATTTGCAGGGGCTCTATACGTCGGAAAAATCGGAAAATGAAGACGGGGTGAAACAGGACAAGGCATCCGCCCAAAAACACGAGGGAGCCGTCAAAGCCGGCTATAAATTTACGGAAAATGATTATGCCTTTATCCGGGGGGCTTATCTGAACGACCGGTTCAGCGGATATCATTATCAGAACACGGTCACGGCCGGCTACGGTCGGAAACTGATCACAGGCGATCGGGTCAACCTGTCCGTTGAACTCGGCCCCGGCTATCGTTATGAAAAAATCAGAGCCGGCGGATCGGAGGAAGACGCCATTTTTCGGGCATCGGGTTTTTTTTCCCTGCAACTGACGGAAGGCGCCGCTTTTGAGCAGGACCTGAGCGTGGAAACCGGCGAGGACAAAACCATCACCCGGTCGGTTTCGGCCATCAAGGCCCAGATCATCGGGGCCCTGGCCATGAAACTTTCCTATACCATTGACCGGCAATCCAAAGTGCCCGTTGACACGGAAAAAACCAACACCGCAACCGCCCTGGCTCTGGTATACGGATTTTAAGACCGGGAAAAGCAGGGGAAAGTAAGGGAATAATAAGATATCTTAAAATGAAAAACCGGCAATCGTCAGCTTCCGGCGGCATTAATAAAACACCCGCCGCCGGAAGCGCGGCCCGCGGCGCCGGGTTTCCCGCCGTCACCATTGCTTCCGGCATCCCCGGTCAGCGCTGCCGCAGCGGAGACGGCCCCGGCGGCATTGACCCTGCCGCCGGTTGCCACCCGGTTTGCCAGACCGGTTATCGGATCCACGGTATCAAGGATGATCTGCCGGACCTGCCCATGCGACAGCGCCGGACCAATGGAAAAGACCAGTCCGGCTATCCCTGATACCACGGGCGCCGCCATGGAAGTCCCGCTTTTATATCCATATTCATCTCCTGCAAAATCCCATCGGATGCCGGTCAGGCATATATCGTCTAAAATTACCCTGCCGAAATTTTCTGCGCCATGGCCCTCAAGTCGGAATTGAAGAAAAAAATCTTCAAATTCCAAATCATTGCTCCAGACGACGACATCTTCAATCCCTAAGGAAACCCCGGAGATCTGATGAATCGGCTCATAGATCACGCCGTCTTGCGACAATTCCACGAAAAAAAAATCGCGGTTGGGTTCCAGGTTGTAAAATATGGAAAATTTCAGGTTGAGCCCTCTGAAATCTTTCCCCCGGATCGGGTCACGGGTCCGGAGAAAAGCGGATTTATCTCCCTGATGCGGCCCTGTTGCGCCAATGGCCACCAGGGAATCAAAAACCGATTCCCGGTGCGCGATGGACCAGGCTTCCGAACCCTCATCGATGGTCCACAAATCACCGCCGGATTCAAAATCATCTTCAAACATGACCGTTCGCCCGGGCGGCGCGGCGCTGTAGATATTCGACGACGATCCGCCGCCCGGGGCCGCCACATGAACCGTGGAGCTTCCGTAGTTGGAATAGCGGGCCAGTGCGTCGGTTTCATCCGTGGCCGCCACGGATATGATGTTGGCCAGAGCATATCCGGCCGGATAGGTGGGGTGGATGTCATTGTCCGCGCGATCGTTTCCGGCGGCGGCGACCACAAGTATCCCTTTTTCGTCCGCATATGAAAACACATCGTATTGCGACCGGCTGAACGCCGGCCCGCCGAAACTGCAATTGATGATGCGGGCCCCGTTATTCACGGCATATTCGACGGCCCGGATGATATTGCCCGATGTTGCATTAAAGGAGCTGTCTTCATACAGATCAAAAATCTGCAACGGCATGATCCGCGCTTCCCACATGACGCCGGTGATCCCGACGGCGTTGTTGCCGACGGCGGCGATAATGGCGGCCACGTGGGTGCCGTGACCGTCGCCGTAAAGGTCCCGGGAATAATCCGACGGATTGTTGTCGTCGTTGACAAAATCCCATCCATGGATGTCATCAACATATCCGTTGGCGTCTTCATCCTCTATATTGCCGGGGATTTCAAAAGGATTGGTCCAGATATTGGCCGACAGGTCCGGATGGTCAATGGCCACGCCGGAATCAATGACCGCGATAACGACCTCCCGGCTGCCGGTGGTGACGGTCCAGGCTCCGGCCGCGTCAATATCAGCGCCCGGCATACCGGATCGGCCATTGACGCTCTGGCCGGTGTTGTTGAGATGCCATTGAAGTGCAAACTCCGGATCATCGGGCATCTGCTCCGGGCCATACAGATAATTAGGTTCGGCATAATCGACTTGCGGCAACGCGTTGAGCCGCGCCGCCGCCGCCAAAACATCCACGGTTGCCGGCAGAAGCCAATGTTCGACCCGAATGGCCCGGATCTGATCAACCAATGTTGCGTCAAGCATCCCACGGACAGCGGCCTTATCCGCTTCGGTCACGCCGGGTTTAAATTTCACCAGAACCTCGCGGGCCACATGATCGGCATCACCGATATAGTCAGGATTCCCCGTAGCCCAGGCCCACCCGGGTGGAAAAAGAAAAAACAAAAAAAGCAGCGCGTAAAACAACCTCTTTGGAAGCGTCATATCATCTCTGCAATGCAAGTTTCGTATAAACTTCTTTTGTAAAACAGATAACACACCCCCAAAAGCGGCGCAAGGTTTCAGGTTCGAGGTGTTTGAGGTGCCTGTTGACAAATCCGGCCTTATAGATCAAATAATAAGGATCAGGATTATAAAAAGACATCGTATCTGACAAATGACAATGCCTGCTTCCAACCACTCAAAACGTATGGCTCAAAAACAATGAATAAAAAACAAAAATTCGCTCTTGCCATCGGCATACTGACGGGGATCTATGCACTGGCCGGGTTTGTGCTC
This sequence comes from Desulfobacteraceae bacterium, assembly GCA_003597945.1. Taxonomy (GTDB): domain Bacteria; phylum Desulfobacterota; class Desulfobacteria; order Desulfobacterales; family Desulfosalsimonadaceae; genus SURF-33. Next base: position 36,994 of record QZJS01000123.1, read on the forward strand.
ATCCCGGTGGTTGCCAAATCCATTGTCCCGGACAAGCTCTCGGCCGCACTGCATCGTCCGGTAACCATCGAAAATATCGCATTTAATCCCTTTGTCCTTTCCTTGACCGTCGAAGGGTTGCGTATCGGCGAACCCCGGGGAACCGATATTTTTGTGGCATTCGGACAACTCTATGTCAATCTCGGGCTCAGTTCCGCCGTTAAACTGGGACCGGTGATCAAGGAAATCCGGCTGACACAGCCATATGTGCGGGTTGCCCGGCATTCGGATAACACCTTTAACTTTTCCGACCTGGTCGCCAACAGCGACAAGGATGAAGCAACGCCGGCTGAACCCGCTGTGGAGAAAACACCACTGCGTTTTGCTCTGCACCGGGTTCAGATAATCGACGGTGAAGTGGTTTTCGACGATAAGACGGTCGATATCATCCATCGGTTTTCCCCGTTAAACTTTGAATTGCCCAGAATTTCCAGTTTCAAAGGCGATATCGACATATTTTCCCAACCCATGCTGACCGGCCGCGTCAATGACACCGATATCGCCATTGCCGCCCGGACCAAACCCTTTCTCGACTCACTGGAAACCATCGTCGATATCGACGTAAAAGGCCTGCGTCTGCCCCATTATTTCGGCTACGCGCCGCAAGACATCGGTTTTGAAGTAACAAACGGCGGCCTGGATATCACCTCATCGGTCTCTTTTAAACGGGATGCTGACCAGAAACTGTTGCTTGAGGTTTCAGGCCGGGCGATTTTATCCGGTCTGGAACTTGTCGATGATGCCGGCAATCCATTTTTCTCCATGGCCGCGCTGGACATCACGATGGCGCCGTCAGCGCCGCTGGAAAACAACATTCATCTTAAATCGATTATTATTGATGCGCCGCACCTCCACGTCGTTCGCGGTTCCGACGGCACGGTCAACCTGGCAACCCTGGGGCCCGGCGCAGCGGCAAACATAGATAACGATAACGCTGAAACTGAAAATGACGATGAAATAGCCGGCCCGGTTGCCGACGCAACGGAAACGGGCATCCTGGAAGCCCCTGAAGCAGAAGATGCCTCACCGCCGTTGGTTCTTGCCGTTGATGAAATCCGGTTAACCGCAGGGCGGTTGGATTTCAGGGATTTGGCGGCCCCGGCCGCCGGGGAGGCCCCCATGACAATGGTCCTGGGCGATATGACCGTATCTGTGGATGGATTCGGTTTAGCCTCCGGGCAATCCGCCGCCGTTGAATTTAACGGGACCGTCAACCATACCGCAGCTATCGGCCTGACCGGATCTTTCAGCACAACCCCCTTGGCCGGGGATATGAAACTGAAGATAACCGGCCTGAATCCTTCCTGGGGTCAGCCCTATGTGCCGGAATCCATCCGGCTTTCGGTTGCCGGGGGATCCCTTGACCTGACGGCGGATGCCGGGGTGGAAACGACAACGGATGGCGAACTTGCCGCATCGGTTGCCGGCAACGTCTCACTGACAGATTTTTCCGTCCTGGATCGTGATCTGGGAAGCGATGTGCTTAACATCCGTTTATTTTCCATCAACGGCATAGACGTCCGCCACAATCCCACGGCCATCCGGATCGATGATATCCTGCTCGACGGACTTTCGCACCAGATCGTAAGACAGGACGACGGCGCCCTGAATCTGGTCCGGATTTTTGGCGCGGGTACTCAAAAAACAACGGTCAAAGAAGAATCAGCGGAAAAGGCTGAAGGGACCGTCACGCCGGCAAGTCCGGATGAGCCGGCCCCGGATGCCGGTGAAACGGACGCCCCATCCGCATCTTCGGCATTGCCCTTTCCGGTGGCCATCGGCGAAATACGGCTTCAGGATCTGTCCGTAAATTTTACCGATCGCCATGTTACGCCCAATTTCTCAACCCGTCTTGATTTGACCGAGGGCAGCGTCAAAGGCATGACATCCGAATCATTTGAAGGGGCGGATCTGATGATCAAAGGGGCCGTGGATCAGCAGGCCGTCATCGCTATTTCAGGCCGCATCAATCCCCTGCTCGCCGACCCGTTGATCGATGTGACTTTTGAATTGAAAAATCTGGAACTCAGCCCCCTGTCGCCCTATTCGGGCGCCTACATCGGCAACGCCATTGAAAAAGGCAAATTGAATCTGGATCTTTCTTACCAAATCGCGGAAAAGCAGCTTCAGGCCAAAAACCAGATATTGCTCGACCAGTTTACCCTCGGACACAAAATTGACAGTCCGGACGCCCTTAACCTGCCGGTGGGATTGGCCATCGCACTGTTAAAGGACCGCAGCGGCGAGATCAATCTCGATATTCCCGTATCCGGAAAAACCGATGACCCCCGGTTTTCCGTGGGTAAAATTATTATCCAATCCCTGACCAATATCATGACCAAAGCCGCCACCTCGCCGTTCGCGTTGGCGGGCATACTGGTGGGCGGCGGCGAAGAACTCCAGTACATCGAATTCGTTCACGGCCTGTCCTTACTAAACGAAGAATCAATAAAAAAAGTAAAGGCGGTCGAAGAACTGTTGTTCCAGCGGCCCGAGCTGAACCTGGAGATCACCGGCTATACGGATGTTGAAAAAGACCGAACGGCGCTTGCGGAAACATCCCTCGATTATGAATTGAAAACCCTGAAATGGTCTGAAACCGGACAAAATAAGGATAAGGATCACATCACCGCCGCGGAACAGGTGGCATTCACCGATGAAGAATACGAAAAATATCTTCGAAAGCTTTATGCAAAAAAAGTTCTATCCAACCCTGACGCCGGGCCGGAGGCAAAACCCTTATCGGATAAAAACCTGACCAAGGCGGAAATGAGAGCCGCCATCCTTGGGCAGATCACCATACCGGATGCGGCACTGGGACTGTTAAGCCGGCAGCGCGCTCAGGCGGTAAGAAAATATATATTGGCCCAGGGCCGTATTGATGCCCGCCGGTTATTTATCATAGAGGCGCAAACGCTGTCGCCCAAAGATAAAAACGCCGATTTTGACGATGCCCGTGTGGAATTGGGGCTGCGGTAAGATAGGAATCCACTGCTGACAAGAGAAAAGCCGCAATATTTTTAAGACCGAAAGGAGGATATTGCTTAAACCGAATCTGCCGCATGCGGCGCGGCCTGACACAAAACGCTTTATAAAAGGAGAACACCAATGGAATTTGATCAAATTTTTGAAAAGATATCGGAACTGCTTGTGCTTTACGGCTTAAAGATCATCACGGCAATTATCATCCTGATCGTGGGGCGATGGATTGCCATGGGCGTCCGCAATATCGTGCGTCGCCTGATCCGCCGAGCCAATGTTGATGAAATCATCGTCAGCTTTGTGGGCAGTCTGGTATACGTTGCCTTGCTGGCGTTTGTGGTGATTGCCGCACTGGGGCAGTTGGGCATCCATACCACGTCTTTTATCGCCATCCTGGGCGCTGCCGGCCTGGCCATCGGCCTGGCCCTTCAGGGCTCGCTGGCAAATTTTGCAGCCGGTTTCCTGATGATTATTTTCCGCCCTTTTCGCGTGGAAGATTATATCGAGGGCGGGGGGATTGCCGGGACAGTCGAAGAGATACAGATCTTTACCACCACGCTTAAAACACCGGACAACAAGACCGTTATCGTTCCCAACGCCAAAATGACGGGCGACAACATCATCAACTGGTCCGCCAAGGGAACCCGGCGCGTGGATATGGTGTTCGGCATTGGTTACGGCGATGACATCGACAAAGCAAAAAAGATTATGG
>QZJS01000081.1 GCA_003597945.1 Desulfobacteraceae bacterium
GGCTTGCGCAATATCGAAGAATGCAGCGTACTTAGCGTACGTGAAATTCTGAGAGATTGCGCGTAACGCAGATATTGGACTTTTTACAAGGCCGTCAATTATTATTCGCCGTACATGTCGGTTATCAGTTTTCGCAATTGGGCGGCTTTTATGTCGGATAGCTGATCAAGCCTGTTTTTTAATCGCTGCTTGCTGATGGTGCGGATCTGATCAACGGCGATTTCGGCGTTTTTGTTGGCGCATTTAATCTGGATCCGGGTTCTCCATCGCGGGTGCAGTTCAGAGGTTAACGGACAGATAACAACGGTATCCAGATATTTATTCATTTCATCCTGGCTGATAACGACCACGGGGCGCACTTTTTGTATTTCGCTGCCCATGGCGGGATTGAGATCAGCAAAATAGATGTCGTATCTTTTAATATCCAAAATCCTCATCCTCTAAGCCGTCAAGAAGCGTTGCGCTGAAATCGTCCCAGTTTTCCTTTTCATCCGCCATGGTTTTATAGGTATCTTCCCAGGAAAGCTTGTTTTCCTCTTTACTGCGAATAAGCAGTCCCTTTTCTGTTTCTTCGATTAGCAGGGAATCTTTCAGGCCGTATTTTTGAAGAAGCGCCTTGGGTATGCGGACGCCTTTGGAATTTCCAATGGGGACCAGCTTGGCATCCCTTGATCGTATCTGGTTTTCCATGGATTCTACTCCTTATGGTTTGATGCACTGTTAAAAAGTCGGATTTTTCGCTTCGAGAGTCTTTCGGGTCGCATTTTCTTGTATGCTGAATGGCAAAAACCCGGCGCAAGCGCCTCAAACAGTTTGCCATTTTTAACGCATCCAAGAAAATCGCTTTTTCCCCCGAAATCCACAATCTCTCTCAAAATCGACTTTTTGCCAGTGCATCATGGTTTGATCGGTTTAAAAATTGTAACTATTGTAATTACATTTACTGACTATGTCAAGCTGAAACCGGCTGAAGAATCGGCGTAAGAGATCTCGATTCATTCACAGCCGATGGACTTTGATATCATTCTTGCAAGAGCTTTTTGCGCATTAATGCTATCGTTCTAATACCCGGCGGCCTGGTGTTGCGGGTTCCATTTATCGGTGGGATTTACCGGAATTGCCGGATGGCGGGAATCAGGATCAGCAGGGCCGTGACCGGCAGGACCAGGTAGCGTAGGGCGACATCCAAGCCGGGAAGGGCGGGATGGTTAAGGGCCGTCAATACCAGCCAGGCGGTGTAAGCGACGTAGCAGGCCAGGAAAAGGAATCCTTCCAGCCGGTCGATGCGGAAGCCGGAGAAAAAAATGGGCAGGCAGGCCGCGGCAACGGCGATCATCACCGGGATGTCAAATGCCAGGGCCGCCGGTGAAACAGCGATGCCGCCCGGCACCACGGCCCCGGAAAATCCCGCCACGCAGAGGATGTTGAACAGGTTGCTGCCGATCACGTTGCCCACGGCAATGTCCCGTTCACCCTTGAAGGTGGCCAGCACCGATGTGGCCAGTTCCGGAAGGGACGTGCCCACGGCCACGATGGTCAGGCTGATGACCAGCTCGCTGACACCGAGGCTTTTGGCCATCTGCACCGCGCCGTCCACCATCCATTTGGAGCCGATCACCAGCAATGCCAGTCCCGCGGCGATCAGCAGCAGATTAAGCATCAGCGCCCGGCCCCGGCCGGATTCCAGGCGGGCGCTCTGCCCCTCGCCGGGTTGGTTCGCGCTGTTTTCCTTGCTACCCTTCCAGACGGTAAACACGGTATAGGCGATGATGCCCGAAAAGAGCAGGATTCCATCAATTCGGTCGATCCTGCCGTTGGAGGCCAGTACCAGAAACAGCACCGACACGCCGATCATGATGGGAACGTCCCATTTCACCAGTTGAGCCGACACGGCCAGGGGGGCGACCATGGCGGAGATGCCGAGGATGAACAGGATGTTGAAGATGTTGCTTCCCACGATATTGCCAATGGCGATATCGGCTCCGCCGTTGCCGGACAGGGCCGATACGGTGCTCACCGCCATTTCCGGCGAGCTGGTGCCGAAGGCCACCACGGTCAGGCCGATGACCAGGGGAGAGATGCCGGCGGCCGCGGCCAGTCGGGATGCGCCCCGCACCAGGCATTCGCCCCCGCCCAGCAGCAGGCCCAAACCCGCCGCAAAAAGAATCATGGCCCAGACTTCGATGGCTGTCTCCCCCTATCTTTCCAAAACGGTGACGACTTCGATCTGGTTAAAAAACCAGTCTTTTTCTATTTTTTCCAGCCAACAGGCGATTTCATGGACCTCCCGGACGGCCTCGCCGGATATCCACACGGCCTCCACGTATGCCGTAAAGGTCACCCGGGCGATTCCCTCTTCAGGGAAGTCGATGTTGATATCATGGAATTTCATTGAGATATCCGAATAGCGGGAACGGGCTCCCATGACATGGGCCGGGATGTCTTCTTTGGCATAAGTCCTGGAGATATTGTAGGACGGGATTTCGATCCGGCAGGTGTCGGCAAACATGTCGCCGATTCTTCTGGCATTGACTGCTGCCGTTAATTCATGTTCATCCGGGCTTTTTTCGATTAGTTCCGCAATGGTGTTGAACCGTTTTTTGATTCTGGCCTCATCACCTTGAAAATGCCAGAAAAGGGCGATGATGCCCGCGACAACCAGAACGGCTGCGGCAATGATGGTTTTCATGTTTACCATAGGGGCGCTCCAATGATGCGGGTGATGGGGGTCTGACCGAAATCGTGGGTGAGCATGGGGACCCGGCGGTTGTCGCCCACCACGTAAACATGGCCGGCTTCCACGGTCCGCGGTTCCAGATCCCAGTCATACGGCGCCGTGACATAGGGCTCGGAAACGGGTTTGTCGTCGACGTAAAGTTTTCCCTGCCTGAATTCAACGGTTTCGCCTTCCAGTGCCAGGATGCGCTTGAGCAGCATGACCCGGGTGCCGGCATACCGGATGGCCACCACGTCATGGCGGGACGGCAAAGAATAAAGATAAGAAAGCCGGTTGCAGAAATTGAAATCTCCGTTTCGATAGGTCGGCGCCATGCTGTGGCCGTGGACGCGAAAGGGGATGAGTACCCAGGTAAAGCAGACAAACGCGACGGCCGCCACCAACCCGACTCGGATCAGGAATCGCCGGTTGATTTCGGGAAACAGAAATGCTTTTACTCGGTTCATTGGGCTATCATATCGTTGTTTCGGTTATTGGGAAAGTTTTTTCAAGCCGTTGATTTGTTTCTTCCGGAAAACCGGCTCCGGACGGATATCAAGATCCACCCGCCGGGTTTCAATCGGGGTCGGGCGCGGACTCGGCACTTGCCAGGTCCGCTCCCGGAAGGTCAGTTTCCCGCTGTGATGGTAAAGGATGACCGAAGAGGACCGGGTACCGTAAATATCACTTGCCACAAATATGGGAGAAAGCATCCGCTCCCATTCCAGCCCGACCCCGGTGTCCGGCAGTTGGCGGTCTTGGGGCGCGGCGGTGTCGGTCAGAAGATTGAAAATGTCTTCGACATCGATGGCGGAGCCGGAGGCGAGAACAGACCTGAGCCGGGATTTTGCCGTCTCGATTTTCGGCCACGGCGTGTCCAAGAGGCGGTTGCTGATGCCGCTGATACCCGGCGTTAGTTCTTTGATTTCCTTTGAAACATTCGACATCCACCAGAGACGGCCCATATCGCCCGCCACCAGGTTAAACCCGTTGTAATTTTCTCCGGCGTTGATGAGGTTTTTGAAATAGACGTCCGCGGGCGTGCTGCCGGCCAGAAAACGGGTAATAAGAAGCCCCCGGGATCGGGCCTCCGGGTCTTGATGGGCCGGGTCCCGGTAATTGGTGACCGCGGCCAGGCGCCCTGTTCTTGAGATGCCGAGCCAGGTGCCGCCGCCGGCAAGATCCCGGCCGGCCAGTACGTCCGGCATGTCGTCCCAGAAGGCCAGGGGAGCGGTGGGTCGATGATAATATTCATCCCGATTGGCCGCGATGACCAGGGGATATTGGGGATGAACATCGATTGCGATAATAATCAAACACATCTTAACCTGCTTTGATTTATTCTTGTTTTTTATACTGCCATCTGATATAAATTTATATTTATCTGAATGTAATCAAGACAGCCATTTATTTTATATTTTTATATCAGGAAGGAGAATGACATGCAAGAAGTGGTGATCGTCAGCGGCGCCAGAACCCCGGTGGGTTCCTTCGGCGGCGTGTTGAAAGACGTGTCCGTGGTGGATCTGGGATCATATGCCATCCGGGCGGCGGTGGCAAAGGCGGGGCTGCGGCCCGTGATCAGCGACGACATGAAGGCTGCGGGACCGGACAAATTAAAGGACCAGGGAAAAATCGAGCTGGAGGAAAAAGCCGGGGCCTGGGATGAAAGCAGCACGCCGGTGGTGATCGACGAGGTTATCATGGGCAATGTGCTGATTGCCGGTCAGGGCCAGAACCCGGCCCGCCAGGCCATGATCCGCGCCGGACTTCCCAAAGAGACCCCGGCATTTACGATCAACAAGGTCTGCGCGTCCGGACTCAAGGCCATCACCCTTGGGGCTGGCGCCATCATGACCGGTGAAGCCGATGTGATCGTGGCCGGGGGACAGGAAAGCATGAGCCTGGTGCCCATGGCCCTGCCCAAGGCCCGGTGGGGATACCGGATGGAAGTCACCGGAAAAGGCGATATTTATGATCTGATGGTTTTTGACGGGTTGTATGAAATCTTTTATGGCTATCATATGGGGTGCACGGCGGAAAACATCGTTGAAAAATACGGCATCACCCGCCAGGAACAGGATGAATTGTCCGTACTGAGTCATGCCCGGGCCCTGGGGGCCATCCGTGACGGATTTTTCGCCAGGGAAATCGTTCCGGTGGTGATTCCGTCGCGCAAGGGCGATATTGTGGTGGATACTGACGAGCGGCCCATGGAAACCAGCCTGGAGAAAATGGCCAAGCTCAAGCCGGTCTTTAAGAAAGACGGCAGCGTCACCGCCGGAAACGCCTCGGGAATCAACGACGGCGCGGCTGCGGTGGTGCTCATGAGCGCGGACAAGGCCAAAGAACTCGGCATCGCGCCCATTGCCCGGATAAAGGCCTTTGCCGGCGGCGGGCTGGACCCGGCCTATATGGGTCTCGGTCCCATCCCGGCCATCCGAAAGGTGTTGAAAAAAACCGGCATGGCCATCGGCGATATCGATATCATCGAACTCAACGAAGCATTCGCGGCCCAGGCCATTGCCTGCATGAAGGAATTAAACATCCCCTATGACCGTCCCAATCTGGTGGGCAGCGGCATTTCCCTGGGACATCCCATCGGATGCACGGGGGCGCGCCAGACCGTGACCAGTCTCAACCTGATGCAGCAGAAACAGGCGAAAACGGGCCTGATTTCCATGTGCATCGGCGGCGGCATGGGCATGGCTATGATTATTGAGGCAGTGGCATAGAAACCGGAGACCCGGAGACAAGAAACAATCGTATTTCTTGTTTCTTCGGCGGTAATTAAAGTGCAAGGCACTATAAGCTAAGAGGAGAAATACGGCAATGTCAAGCAGCACGAATACGATGATCAGCACCATCAGCAAAAAAGTGGGCATTATGGTCCTTTTCGGGGTACCGGCCATCATCGGCGGCGGAATCGTCTATTACCTTTCCGACAGTTACACCGCCATGCTTGTTTATGAGGCGATACTGGGATTTACGGCCCTCGGGTTTATCAGCCGCTAATGACGGCGTAAGATAACCTTTCGCCGGAGCGCGGATCAGGAGAAAAAATGGGCCAGACAGAGCCAAAAGCAAACGAAATCAGCATCGAAAAGGAGATGCGCCAGTCGTATCTCGATTACGCCATGAGCGTCATCATCGGCAGAGCCCTGCCGGATGTGCGTGACGGGTTAAAGCCCGTTCATCGGCGGATCCTGTTCGCCATGCATGATTTAAAAAATGATTATAACAAGCCCCATAAAAAATCCGCACGTATCGTCGGTGATGTGATCGGTAAATACCATCCGCACGGCGATTCGGCGGTCTATGACGCCCTGGTGCGCCTGGCCCAGGATTTTTCCATGCGCTATCCCTTAGTGGACGGTCAGGGCAATTTCGGGTCCGTGGACGGGGACTCGGCGGCGGCCATGCGGTATACCGAAGTCCGGATGACGCGCCTGGCCCAGGAGCTGCTTGAAGACATCGACAAGGAAACCGTCGGGTTCCACGTCAATTACGACGAGACACTCGAAGAGCCCGACGTCATGCCCGCCAGGGTCCCGGCACTGCTGCTCAATGGATCGTCGGGTATTGCCGTGGGCATGGCCACCAATATCCCGCCGCACAACCTCAATGAAGTCTGCGATGCCATCGTGGCCTTAATCGATGATCCGCAGATGCGCTGTGAAGATCTGATTTCATATCTTCCCGGCCCGGATTTTCCCACGGGCGGGATTATTTACGGCACCGCCGGCATCCGGGACGCCTACCTGACCGGCCGGGGCAAGCTCACCATCCGGGCCAAAGTTGAAATCGAAACCGATGCAAAAAACAAGACCGAGACCATTGTTGTCCGGGAGATCCCTTACCAGGTCAACAAGGCCACGCTGATCGCAAAGATCGCCGAACTCATCAAGGAGAAAAATCTTGACGGGGTCCGGTATGTCCGGGACGAATCCGACAAGGAAGGGATGCGTATCGCCATCGCCCTGCGAAGAGACCAGGTCCCTGACGTCATCCTCAACCATCTGTACCGGCATACCCAACTGGAAAACAATTTCGGGATCATTTTTCTGGCCGTGGTTCACAACCGGCCGGAATTGATGAATTTAAAGGAGATTCTGGAGTATTTCATTATCCACCGCAAGGATATCATCGTTCGCCGGACCCAGTTTGAGCTGAAAAAGGCCGAAGCCCGCGCCCATATCCTGGAAGGCCTGATCGTTGCTCTGGATCATATTGATGAGGTGATCCGGCTGATCCGGGGCGCGGCCTCGCCGCCCGAGGCAAAAGAGAAGCTCATGACCCGGTTTGAACTCACCGATATCCAGGCCCAGGCCATCCTGGACATGCGCCTGCAGCGGCTGACCGGACTGGAGCGCGACAAAGTCAAGCAGGAACATGTGGATCTGCTCAAGGACATCGCCCGGTATCTCGAGATTTTGGGCAGCGAGCGGATCGTGCTGGGCCTGATCAAGGAAGAACTGAAGCTGATCCAGCAGACCTACGGGGATGCCCGCCGGACCCAGATCGTCGCCGAAACAAAAGAAATCCGGATGGAAGACCTGATCGCCGAAGAAGACATGGTGGTCACGGTCACCAACGACGGATACATCAAGCGCAACCCCATCACCATGTACCGGCAGCAGCATCGGGGCGGAAAAGGCAAAACCGGGATGGGGACCAAGGAAGAAGATTTCGTCGATCATCTTTTTGTCGCGTCCACGCATCATACCTTTTTGTTTTTTACCAATCTCGGCAGAGTATACTGGCGCAAGGTTTATGAAATTCCCCAGGGCAGCAGGACCAGCAGGGGAAAAGCCATTGTCAATCTGCTGAATCTGGGACCGGATGAAAAACTGGCCACCGTGCTGGCGGTCCCCGAATTCGCCCCCGGCGGATACGTGCTGCTGGCCACCCGGAACGGGTTGGTGAAAAAGACCGATATCATTGCCTTTTCCCGACCCCGGGCCGGCGGCATTATCGCCCTGAATCTGCGGGAAGGTGATGAGTTGATCGCGGCCCGTTTGACCGACGGCACCCGAAATGTCTTTTTGTGTTCCCTGATGGGAAAATCCATCCGGTTCCATGAATCCGATGTGCGGCCTTCCGGCCGGATTTCCATGGGGGTGAGGGGCCTGCGACTGGGTTCGGGCGATCATCTGGTGGGAATGGAAGTTTTGACCCATGGCCAGACATTGTTTACCGCCACGGAACACGGTTACGGCAAGCGCACGGCCATTGATGAATATCCCGTTCAAAAACGCGGGGGGCAGGGGGTTATTACCATCAAGACCAGTGAACGCAACGGTCGGGTGGTGACCATTCTGGTGGTCAACGACGATGATGATGTGATGCTGGTGACCGATATCGGCAAGATCATCCGCCTGCCCATCCGGGGCATATCGGTGATCAGCCGCAATACCCAGGGCGTCAGGCTCATCAATATGGAACCCCAGGAACGGCTGGTGAGCGCCGCGGCCCTTGCGGAAAAGGACGATGATGAGCCACAGGAAGAAGAATAAAACCATCACCCCCGGCATTGCGGTGGGGGTGATCGGGGCCGGCTCTTGGGGAACAGCCATTGCGGGCCTGCTGGCCGGCCAAGGCTATAGCGTTGATCTCTGGGCCTTTGAGAAGGAAGTCATTGAAAGCATTGAAACCCTCAGGGAGAACACGCTGTTTCTCCCCGGGATTCACCTTCCCGAGGGGATCGCGCCGTCTGATGATATCGGCCGCGTGGCTGCCGGAAAAGACCTGGTGGTCATTGTGGTGCCTTCCCATTTTGTGCGGGAGGTTTCCCTCCGGGCCGCGTCCTACCTGCCCGGCGATGCCGTGTTGGTATCCGCGTCCAAGGGGATCGAGAACAAAACCCATCTGACCATGACCGGTATTTTACAGGAAACCCTGCCGGAATCATTTGCCTCCCGGCTGGCGGTGTTGTCCGGCCCGAGCTTTGCCCGGGAGGTGGCCGCAAAAGCCCCCACCGTGGTGACGGTCGCGGCGGCTGATCCGGAAGTGGCGGCATTTGTTCAGCATGTTTTCGCCACCCCCCATTTTCGGGTGTATACCAATACGGACGTGATCGGCGTTGAACTGGGCGGGGCCGTCAAGAACGTCATCGCCATTGCTTCGGGAATCGTCGACGGTCTCGGCCTCGGGCTCAATGCACGGGCCGCCCTGATCACCCGGGGCCTGACGGAAATCCGGCGTCTCGGCATTGCCATGGGCGCCAACCCGCACACCTTTTCCGGCCTTGCCGGCATGGGCGACCTGGTGCTGACCTGCACCGGCGCCCTGAGCCGGAATCACACCGTGGGATATCGCATCGGCCAGGGCAAGCAGCTTTCCGAGATCCTGTCGGAAATGAAAATGGTGGCCGAAGGCGTGAAAACAGCCAAATCAGTGTACAATCTTTCCCGCAAACGCGGGGTGGAAATGCCGATTTCCCATGCCGTGTATCAGGTCCTCTACGAGGGCCTTCCGCCCGCGGAAGCCGTGTTTCAATTGATGACCCGGGACCTTAAAGACGAAATGGATGATTTCACATAGGAACGGACTTGTTATGACCAAAGCGCCGCCGCACAAGGGAGAAGGGCACCGGGGCCGGCTGCGGGACAAGTTCCTGGAATCCGGGTTGAGCGGTTTCCATGATTACGAGGTGGTGGAGCTGCTGCTGACCTTGGGCACGCCCCGAAAAGACTGCAAGGACGCCGCAAAGGCCGCCCTGAAGAAATTTAAGACCCTGCCCGCTGTCCTGGAAGCTTCGGCCGCGGATTTAGCCGATGTGGACGGGATCGGTCCCAAAAACATGTTCGGCATCAAGCTGATCAAGGCCGTGGCCGACCGGTATCTGGAAAAAAAGGTGGTGCGCCGGGACCCCTTAAACAATTCCCAGGCCCTCTACGATTACCTTTATCACAGTCTGGGGTCCAATGAGCGGGAATGCTTCCGGGTGCTCTTCCTGGACGCAAAAAACCGGGTGATCGCCTCCGAAGATCTTTTTCAGGGTACCCTGACCGCCAGCGCCGTCTATCCCCGGGAAGTGGTGCGCGCGGCCATCGGACACAAGGCCGCGGCCCTTATATTTGCTCACAACCATCCTTCAGGCGATCCGGACCCTTCCCCGGCGGATGTTGCCGTGACCCGGCAGCTGGTCTTTGCCTGCCTGACCATGGGAATCACCGTGCATGAGCACCTGGTGGTGGGCCACAACCGGTATTTCAGTTTTGCCGATCACGGGTATATCAGTGAGATGAATCGCGAATTCCGTCAATCCGAAATTCGGAGGACATCGGTCAATGAACCATGATCCGGGCCATCGGCCGTCTTGTTTCGGAGATTTGGCAGTGGTGTTTCCGCCATCTGAAAACGGTCTTCGCGCCTCCCCCGAAACCTGCCTGGCCTGCGGGCACAAAACCGAATGCTTAAAAACCGCCATGGCCCGTGAAAGCGGGTTGCGGGTCCAGGAGGAAATGGTGACCCGGGCTTATCAATCCGGTGTGATCGGGTTTTTCGAGCGCTGGTCCCGGAAAAAACAGCTCCATCAAAAAAAAAGAAAATTTAATAAATTAAGGAGTATACCGCCATGAAATCCGTCAGGGAAATGGACGTGACAGAAAAAAAAGTGCTGGTACGGGTCGATTTCAACGTGCCCCTGGATGAACAGCGAAACATCACCGACGACACCCGGATTCAGGCGGTGCTGCCGACCTTGAAATACCTACTGGAGCATAACGGCGCCCTGATTCTCATGTCGCATATGGGCCGGCCCAAGGGGGCGCCCGCGGCAAAATATTCCCTGGCGCCGGTGGCCGCGCGGCTGGGGCAACTGCTTGAAAAAGAAGTTGTCATGGCCCCGGACTGCATCGGGCCGGAAGTCAAACAGATGGCGGATTCGCTCTCTCCCGGCCAGGTCCTTCTTCTGGAAAATCTGCGCTTCCACCCGGAAGAGGAGAAAAACGGCGATGAATTTGCAAGAGAACTCGGTAAGTTATGCGATATCTACATCAATGACGCCTTTGCCGTAAGCCACCGGAAACACGCATCCGTGGACGCGGTCACAAAATATGCGCCGCAATGCGGGGCCGGGTTTCTGCTGGCCGATGAACTCAAATATTTCAATCAGGCCATGGAAAATCCGCGCCGGCCCCTGGCGGCCGTCGTGGGCGGGGCCAAGGTGTCGAGCAAGCTCGGTGCGTTAAAGAACATGATGGCCCGGGTGGACAAGTTCATCATCGGCGGGGCCATGGCCAACACATTTTTAAAGCACCAGGGCCTTGAACTGGGAAAGTCCCTTGTGGAAGCCGATCTGGTGGCCGAAGCCGGCGAGATCATGAAGCAGGCAAACGAAAAAGGGGTCAGATTCTATCTGCCGGTGGACGCGGTGGTGGCGGATCGGCCGGAGCCGGACGCAACGGTTAAAATCGTTCCCGTGCAGGAGATCCCCAAAGACTGGATGGTATTAGATATCGGTCCGGCCACGTCCCTTCTTTTTTCCCAGGTTCTCCATGACGCCAAAACCATTGTCTGGAACGGCCCCATGGGTTTGTTTGAGATGGATGCCTACAGCCGGGGGACCATGGCCATGGTCAACAGTGTGGTCAATGCCCATGCCCTGACCATCGTCGGCGGCGGGGACACGGTGGTGGCCGTTGAGGCGTCGGGACTGAGCGACCGGATTTCTTATATTTCCACCGGCGGCGGCGCTTTTCTGCATCTGATGGAAGGCAAGGTCCTGCCGGGGGTCGCCGCACTGGAGCGATCCGCTGAAGCGGCATAGCCGTTTCTTGCTTTTTGGACAGGGTTTACGGGATAAGTCATTAATGCCTGAAAAAAAATCGAAGGCGGGCCGTTATGTGCTCCTGGCGCTGCTGGCGGCGGGATGCATCACCGGCGTTTTCCTGGCGCTCGATCCCCTCCTGAAATTTTATACTATCCTTACGGACCGGGAAAGTATTCAGCAATTTATCGAATCCTGGGACGCGGCTGTGCCGTTTGTTTTTATCCTGCTTCAGGTGCTTCAGGTGGTCCTTGCGCCCGTGCCGGGTGAAATCAGCGGGTTGATCGGCGGCTATCTGTTCGGTACCCTGCCGGGATTCATCTATTCCAGCATCGGGCTGACCCTGGGATCGGCCATTAATTTCTGGGTCGGCCGGCTGCTGGGAAAAAAATGGATACGCAGATGGATACCGGCGGCCCAGCGGGAGAAAATGGATCTATTCGTGGCCCGACAGGGTGTCGTCGTTTTATTGATTTTTTTTATTTTTCCTGGATTCCCCAAGGATTATCTCTGTTTTTTTCTGGGAGTGACCCGGCTGCCCTTTAATCTGTTCATCCTTCTGGCGGGTCTCGGCAGGGTCCCGGGCACCCTTTTGCTGAGTCTTCAGGGGGATGCGCTGTTTGATCGAAAGTACGGTATCTATGTAGCAACACTTGCAGCCAGCATGGTTATTGTGGGACTGGCCGTCTACTTCCGGGAGGCGATTTACCGGTGGGCCGAAAGAGCCAACAATGGATCATGAATTATTCCGGTTGACTATTGTTCTAAAAAATGGTAGACACCCGTATAGTCCGTTATTAACCATCAAAGCTATTCGGAGTGCGAATTGTATTGGCGACACAGGGACGACTTAAGTCTTTCGGACCGGCTCAGGAGATCGTATTATAATTTACTGCGTGACGATCTGGATCAGTTTCTCATCGAAAAAGCGCTGGTGGAATCCTTTGCTAATTTCGGCGCCCGCAATCAACCCTACCCCTTTGTGGAACGCCGCGAATTAAAGCCCCGGGCGCTGATTCCAAAAATCGAATATGAATGTCAGAATTCCTTTCTGGTGATATTTTTTGAAGATATCATTCCCGATATGCACAAAAAATATATCCGGTTTTACAACAGCAACAAGATAACCAAAACCAATCTGTTAAGATCCGGGACCCTGCCCCTGGACGCATCCTTTGAGCGCACCCAGAAATGCCTGGAAGCGGCCCACTTCAATAATTTTTTAAATGAACTGCTCCCGGTGGATTACGCCCTGCTGATTCAGTATGATCCCGTGAAGGTGGAAGGCCGGAACCGTTATTGCATGACCCATTTTCATGTCCGCGTCGACTGGCCCATCGCCGATGCGGCTGAAGACCTGGCGCGTTATCTGCGCTATGTTTCCAAGGACCTTTATGAGAAAGGGGAAAAATACGCGGAAGACCTTCAGAAGAAATTTTTTGAGTATCACTGTCTCCCCGACATGATCGGCGGGCGCCGAACCGCAGCCATCGTCGCCTCCCAGTATCTGCGGCGGATCCCCTACATATCCACCGTGTATGCCGCCAGCAGTGAAGCCCGGGCCTTGATGCGCTACAGCGAACAGGGCACGTCAAAAACCGTACTGATGAAGCTCAGCAAAAAAGAAATCAGCGCGGCTGCGGAAAATCATGCCATTTCCGTGACGGAATTCCGGCGGCATTATATGATCGCCAAGGCGGGACAGGGAGGGGTTTTTATTTTTCAGACACGCTATGCACTCACCCAGCACGCGCTTCCGCCGGAAGACGGCAAACTTCGGGAGGTCAAACCTGAAAATTTCTGGGTGACCGTCGAACAGCAGTTGATCCTGCCCAAGCCCGGCACGTGGGCGTATCCGCCGTTGAGGTGCAATCTGATCTATACTTGATCGGGCTTCAATCAAGTTCCTTGAGCATGGCGGTTTCATCACAGTCCGGGAATTTCACGCAATGGATGCAGTCCGCCCATATTTTGATGGGAAGATCGGATTTGTCGATTTCGATAAACCCGAATTTCTTAAAAAAACCGGGTTTGTAGGTCAGGGTAAAGAGTTTTTTGATTTTGTATTTCCGGGCTTCTTCAAACGCGGTCTCCAGCAGTTTCGTCCCGATGTCCTGTCCGAACCGGTCTTCATTAACGGCCAGGGACCGGATTTCCGCCAGATCCTCCCAGCAGAATTGCAGGGCGCAACACCCGAGAATGGCGCCGTTTTCGGGTTCGACATAGACGATAAAATCCCGGACATGGTCATAAAGGCGGCTTAAAGGCCGGGGCAGCAGCTCGCCCTTTGCCCCGAAATATTTCAGCAGGGCATGAATGGTTTTGATATCATCTATGGTTGCTTTACGGATCATAGGCGCGTTTTTAACCCCGCTGTTTCGTAAAATCAAGAAAACAATTGATTCCAGGCGCTAAAAAGCCCGATTTCATCAATGTGGCGCGTTCTCCCGGCGGAAAAAAGTCCGGACCCCGCCGGCGTCTTTGTTCGCGGGCGCGCCGGTCTTCGGGTCCATCGTCAGAATCACGATGTCGTCGGGAATATCAAAATGCCGGTACGGCAGGGTTTTATGGGCCAGTTCCATGAAATCCGTCCAGATGGGCAGGGCCGCCCGGGAACCGGTTTCAAGAGGTCCCAGTGAGGTGGCGTCATCGCACCCCACCCAGACCCCGGCGGCGATTGACGGGGAAAAACCGACAAACCAGGCATCCCGGCTTCCATTGGTGGTGCCGGTTTTGCCGGCCAAAGGAAAGGGCAGATGCCGCGCTCTTCCGCCGGTGCCCTCCTGAATGACCCCTTCCAGCATGTTGGTCATGATGGCCGCGCCCTGACGCGACATGGCGATCCATTTTTCCACGGCGGGTTTCCATACGGTCTGCCCGGCGGCATCGGTCACCTCGACGACGGCGCCGGGCCGGATGCCGGTGCCCGCGTTGGCAAAGACAGCATAAGCGGCGGTCAGTTCCATAACCGTTACCTCCGATGTTCCCAGGGCCAGGGAGAGGTACGGGGTAAGTTCGGATTGGATTCCCAGATTCCGGGCAAAGGCGGCCACGCCGGCCGGTCCCAGTTTTTCAATGAGCCGCACTGCCGGAATGTTCAGAGAAAAGGCAAGAGCCTGCCTCAGGGTAATATCCCCCTGATAGGTTTTGGAAAAATTTTCCGGTCGCCAGATGTCTCCCTTTGCCGGTCCGGGAAAAGCGATGGGCGCATCGAGAATGCGCATGCCCTGGTGAAATCCTTTTTCAATGGCAAAGGCATAGACGATGGGCTTGAATGCTGATCCCGGCTGGCGCCGGGCGTCCACCGCCCGGTTGAAGACGCTTCGGTGATGATCGGCGCCACCGGCCATGGCCAGAATGCCGCCGGTCCGGACATCCATGGCGATGATCGCGCCCTGGGGATCGGGTCCGGTAATATGGTTTGCCCGCCGGCGGTCCGCAATTTCAGTGATTCCTTTTTCCAGTGCCTGCTCGGCGAACTCCTGAAGCTGATGGGATAGGGTGGTTTTTATGGTCAACCCTCCCCGGTATAACCTGTCCGGCCCGATTTCGGCTTCCAGAATTTTCTTGATATAATCCACAAAATAGGGCGCTTCTGATGTTTTTTGCCGTTTGGCGGCGATATAGGGGGAGGCAATGGCGCCGTCATACTGGTCATGGGTGATGGCGCCGACGGCCAGCATCTGGCGTAGCACGATATTGCGTCGCGTGACTGCCAGATGAGGGTTGACCAGGGGTGAGAACACGGACGGGGCCTTGGGCATGGCCGCGATCAGGGCGCATTCCGAAAGATTGAGTTCGCGGACGGATTTGGCAAAAAATATCCGGGCCGCGGCCTCAACACCGTAAGCACCGCTTCCGAAATAGACCTGGTTGAGATAGAGGGTCAGGATTTCATCTTTTGTATACCGGCGTTCCAGTTGAAGGGATAAAACAGCCTCTTTGAGTTTTCTGGTGATGGTTTTTTCCGATGTCAGGAAAAGGGTTTTGGCGAGCTGCTGGGTGATGGTGCTGGCCCCTTCCACAAATTCACCGGCCATGATATCCCGCATCAGGGCCCGGGCGATTCCTTTGATGTCAATGCCGATGTGGGTATGAAACTGCCGATCCTCCGTGGCGATCAGCGCCTCCCGGAGATGCGCCGGGATCTGGTCAAGGGGAACCGGGTCTCGTTTATCCCGGTAAAGTTCGGCCAGCAGAACGTTATCCGCGGAATAAACACGGGTAATTGCCGAAGGCGTATAGGATTCCAGCGCCCGGATCTGGGGCAGATCCCGGACCAGGTAAAACACCGTGCCCATGATGCCGCCGCATACCGTTGCCACAAAGGCAAAGAAAATGCCGAGAAAAATTTGTTTTTTTCTCATAGATATCAGATTGTTGAATTATTAAGCTATGTTTGTTATTTTTCTTGACACTAAAACCGTTTTGATGATAACACACCTGCATCAATAAAAACAGGCGCGTAGCTCAGTTGGTTAGAGCGCTACCCCGACACGGTAGAGGTCGTTGGTTCGACTCCAATCGCGCCTACCATAAAAATAAAGGACTTAAGAGTTCGCCTCTAAGTCCTTTTTTGTTTCCGCCCCGGAAAAGGGTTTTTCAACAGCCAATGAAATCAGAATCAAATTAGTGCGGTTATTCCTTTTCTTTCCATGATGTCCAGCAGCTTTTTTGATGCGCCCGCAGGCTTTTTGTTCCCCTGTTCCCATTTTTGAACGGTTGAAGGACTGATATTAAAAAGGCTGGCAAGCGCTGCCTGGCTCAACTTGAATTTTTTCCTTATAGAAATAATGTTCTCAGGGGTGTATTCCTGAACCTCGGGAACGCAGAGATTTTCGATATTTCTCATTGTAATATCATATAGTAAGCCATTTTTATGCAGATCTCTGACTGTCTCCGTAATAGATGCGGCATTGGATTTTCTCATGATTTTACCTCAATTAAATCTTTATTTTTTATAGCAAAGAATTGTTCGTTCGCCGCCACCCTTGCCTTGGTCCTCGAGATGGATTCTCTTTTTATAGAGGTTTCCCCCAAGGTTTGCCTCAAAGTTCCCGGCTGCCAATTCAGCAAATGCAATGGCAAGCTCACGCTTCGGAATTTTCTGTTTGGCCGCCCATTTTGAAAAATGTGTTGTCATCAGCTTTTTCGTTATAACCTAATATGGCACCTGGTGATATATTTTCAAGCAAATATTTTTTGACTGCCAGATAATGGCTAAGTTTTTTCCTGTGAGGGATTTGTCAATCTTTCAGTATTGCAAAAAATTTCACCAGTACACCTTGTCGATAACTTCGACACCATTCCCTGTTATTGAGGTATACAAGATAAGGGAGTAATATTGAAAATTTTTGTTTAACCTAAAATGTCAGTGAACGAAGCTTCCAATTCCATTTACCTCGGAACCAGCGTGATATGAAGGTGATTGTCTGTTAATTCCTCAATATTGATTCCAAAACCTTCAAAAGGCCTTACCAGGACGGCGTCGGCCAGTTCACGGGGGGTTCCGGCATAGGTGACCGATAAGACGGCCTGCTGGGGGGCCATTTCCAGGCTCTGGTGCCGGGAGACGCCCGGGATTTCTTTTAGGGCGTTGCGAAACGCGACCAGATTCGGAAGAAGGTCGACACCCTTGAGGGTGATGGTGATCTCTGCTTCGGTCCTGGCCGCCGTCTTCCACTGGGAAAGGATCCTGGAAACCAGTTCCATGCCGGCCTGCCTGCCGGCGTCGGAAAGGGCCATCCGGCTGCCCATGCCGGGGTCGCTGTGGGTGGCGACCGCGCTGGCCTGCAGGGCGGCGATGGTTTCGCCGCTATCCACTGCCATGGCCCGGATGGTGACGGTGGCACTGAAGGTCCGGATGGTTTCCCCCATGCGATTGGGAATTTCCGTGACCACCGCTGTTCCCGTTACCACCATGCCCGCCTGAAAATGCGCGCCCATGCCGGCGGCTTCCGCGTCGGTCAATATGGCCCGGTCAAATTCCAGGGTATCCATGTATTCCGGGGGGATAGCCCGGTGATCAATGACGTTGAAGCCCCTGTCCATAAACGCCTGGATCATGGGGCCGGCCGCGGCTTCGGGCGTATACAGTGTTTTGCCCCTTTGCCACCAGTACTGATAGGACAAATCGTCTACCTGCTGTTCCGCAACCAGGAAGAGCATCCGCGGCAATTCCGACGGGGTTGCGATGATCCCGGCGGCAGCCAGTTCAGCAGACAGCTTTTCCAAGGACACCGTTGCCTGGACCAGTACCCGGTAATCACTGGCAGCCTTGACTTCCTTGAGTACTTTGTAGTCGAGTATGAATTCCCGGCTGCGCCCGGTAATAACACCCGAGATTGCCTCAAAGTTTGCCGAAAGGGTGGAAACCGGCAATACCCGAATCACGGCAATTTCCACCGCTGACGTCAGGCAGTCCGATACGGCGGCGTTTTTGGCGCTGGGAATGTCCGTATAGATGCGGCTGGACCCGAAAACCGTGATGACTTCCGTGGGCAAGGCTTTAGCCGTTGCATTGCCAAAGCTAAAAAAAATAATGAGAAAGATCAGGCCCGCAAGGATTCTGCTGTATTTGTGGCCGTATTGCCGATGTGAAGCAAACATGGGTTTATTCCTTTTAAATCGATTTATTGAAGTATAGTCCGTTCCCGTCACGCATGCCGTGCCAGGGTGTATTCGGCGATCATCATCAGGGTTTCCCGGGTTTCAGACGGGGGAAAGGCATCCAGGATACCCTTGGCGTCGGTCACGTGTTTTCGGGCGATGTTGACGGCATAATCGATGCCGCCGTAATGTTTGAGCCGATCCACCAGACGGGCAAATTCCGTGACCGTAAAATCGGGATGGCCGATGATTTGTTCCATCCATTCCCGGTCCCCGGGGGTCGCCTTTTGAAGGGCGTGGATCACCGGCAGGGTCAGTTTGCCTTCCCTAAGGTCCGCGCCTACGGTTTTTCCCAGGTCCCGGGTGTCGGCGGTGTAATCGAGCAGGTCGTCGGCGATCTGGAACACCATGCCCACGTGGTATCCGAAACGAGCCAGGGATTTCGCGGTTTCTGAGGGCGCACCGGCGATGAGGGCGCCGGTCTCGCAGGCCCCCTGGATGAGAAAACCGGTTTTGCGCTGGATCACGTCCATGTATTCGGCCTCGGTCAGGGAAGTGTCCCCTTTTTTGACGAGCTGCTGAATTTCCCCCTGGCACATGTTTTCGGTGATATCGGCGATCACCCGGATGATTTCGGGATTGCCGGTTTTGGCGGCAATGGACAGGCCCCGGGCCAGGAGAAAATCGCCCACCAGGACCGTGACCGGCGCGCCATATACGGTGTGAGCCACCGGTTTTCCGCGGCGCAGGTCGGCGCCGTCCACTACGTCGTCATGGAGCAGGGTGGCGGTGTGCAGAAATTCCACGATGGTGGAAAACGGATAGATGAACGGATCATTATATCCGCAGAGTCGGGCCGACAAGACATTCAGTAAGGGCCTGATCCGCTTGCCGCCGGAAAAGATCAGATGCCCCGCCACATCCCGCACCAGGCCCACATGGGGGTTAAGGCTTTGATCCAGGGAGGTTTTAATGGCGGCAAGGTCTTTTTCCACCCGGGACAGGAGTTTTTCTTTCAGGCCGGTCATGGCGATTTTCCCTTCAGGTCGTATTCAGATGCTTCGGTGATGGTCACTGAGGCGAATTCTCCAATATCAAGATGAGCGGCTTCCACATAAACAATGCCGTCGACTTCCGGGGCCTGAAACGATGCCCGGCCCGTATAAAGGCCATCGTCTGCCTGCGATTCGATGAGCACCGGAAAGGTTTGCCCCAGGTATTTTTCATTGCGGGCCCGTGAGATGTCGGCCTGCAGGGCCATAAGGGCGTCACGGCGCTTTTCGGCCGTTTTGCCGGAGACATGGCCGGAAAGATGGTGGGAGGCCAAGTCTTCGGCATCGGAATACGTAAATACCCCTAAATGATCGAACCCGACGGCATTCACAAATGCCGTGAGCTGTTCGAAATCCTTGGCGGTTTCTCCGGGAAAACCCACCATCAGGGTGGTTCGCAGCGCCGCACCAGGCACGATCGAACGGATCCTGTCAAAAAGTTGTTTCAGACCGTCGGCATCGCCGTTCCGGCCCATGCGTTTGAGGATTTTTCCGCTGACATGCTGCACGGGCACGTCGAAATAGGGACAGACATTGTCAAACGCCGCCACGGTTTCCAGAAGGGCATCCGTGGTGCGATCAGGTGATCCGTAGAGAAACCGGAACCAGGTGTCGCCCGAAAGCGGCGCCATTTCCGCCAGAAGCCGGTCCAGGGAGGCCGGGGCCGGCAGATCCGATCCGTATGATCCGGTATCCTGGCCGATCAGGACGATTTCCCGGTATCCGGCGGCAATCAGTTGTCTGGCCTCGGAAAGAATATCATCCATGGGTCGGCTTCGGAGTCTTCCTTTTAATTTAGGGATGATGCAGTAAGTGCATCGCCGGTTGCAGCCTTCGGTGATTTTCAGATAAACCGATGGCGACTCCGGCGTGATTCGTCGGGCGCCGTGTTGCGGGAGCGGGTTGGCCTCGGGCGGCGGCAACAGAATCTGTTGTTCGTTTGCGGGCAGATCCAGGGCCGCTGCAACGATTTGCGCACAGGCTCCGGTCCCCAAAAAGGCGTCCACTTCAGGCAGCGTCGGCGCAATCTCTTCCCGGAACCGCTCCGGAAGGCATCCGGCAACGATCAGGCGCCGGCACCTGCCGCTGGTTTTATGTTGGGCCAGTTCCAGGATGGCGTCAATGGATTCATCAATGGCCGATTCGATAAAACTGCACGTATTGACGATGATGATATCGGCATCCCCCGCATCCGGGGCCGCAACAAGCCCCGCCGCATCCAGGCTGCCCGCCATAATTTCGCTGTCCACCTGGTTCCGGGCGCACCCCAGGCTGCTCAGGTGATAGGTTGTTGTTATTTTCGGCAACCCGTTATTCTCCGGTAAAATTGGGTTTCCGTTTTTCGGCGAACGCGGTGATGGCTTCCATAAGATCGTTTGAAGGGATGATGTTGGTGCTGATGGAAGCCACGTATTTCAGCCCGTCTTCAATGGATTTGCCGACCCCGTAATTGAGCACATCCTTTGATGCCTGGACCGCCAGGGGCGGATTATCGGCGATGCTTTGGGCAAGGGCTTCGGCCCCGTTCATCAGGGCCGCGTGATCGGCGAACACCTCATTGACCAGAAGGATTTCTTTGGCCCGGGCCGCATTAATCGTGCGGGCCGTATACGCCAGTTCCCGGGCGATGCCCTGGCCCACGATCAAAGGAATCCTCTGCAAAACCCCCACGTCGGCCACAAACCCGACAGCCGCTTCTTTAAGACAGAACCGGGCGTCGGCCGCACAGATTCGGATATCGCAGGCCGTGGCCATATCAAGACCGGCGCCGATGCAATGGCCGTGGATGGCGGCGATAACCGGTTTCCGGCATCGCTCGATGCAGGTCATGGTCTCCTGCAGGGGCTGGATTTTTTTCAGCAGCCGCCATTTGACGCCGCCTTTTTGCCCGCTGTCCATAAGTTCGGGCAGTTCCCCGGCCATGGCCATCAGGTCGATGCCGCCGGAAAAACAATCCCCCCGGCCGGAAATCACCACCGCGCGGATGTCCGGATCAGCGTCCAGATCGGCGAAAAGGGGAATGATCTCCTTCCATGCCGGCGGATTCATGACATTTTTCTTTTTCGGCCGGTTCAGGTAGACCCAGGCAATGGGCGGTTTTTTTTCCACCTGGTAAAATGTGTATTCGCTCATGGTTCCTCCCGTTGGATTCACCGCCGGCGCGTGATCGGCCGGGATGAATCAGGTGAATCGGTTATAAGGATTCCGCTGTTGATTTATCTTTCGTTTTCAGTAATTATCATTGTGATGTGAAATAATAAAGTATGAAACCCGTATCTCCGTCAAGAATTTTAGGATTTCCCGGATGTGCGGGCGCCATCAGGAGGGAATTTCATGCAATATAAAATCATACAGGCGCTGTTACTTGCCGCTTTTTGCTTGCTGGCAATTTGTATGGCGGCGGATGCGGAAATATACAAATACCAGGATGCCAACGGCAACTGGGTCTTTACCGATTCTCCGCCCCAGGAGGTAAAAGGCATTGAAAAAATGGACAACATGATTGCCGGCGCCGACGGATTGACGGATATCGCGGCCAAGCTGCATGCCGCGTTCCCCCCGGAAAATGAAATCTTGCGCGCGTCCCTGGCCGCGGTGAGCATATCATCGCCCATCGGGACGGGATCCGGGTTTTTTATTTCGGCAAAGGGTCATATTATCACCAACAGGCATGTGCTCATGGGAGATGAGCGTCAGCAGGAAGCGGTTGCCGAGCGTTTTGAAACGGTTGATTCGCACATTACCCAGGCGGACCAGCAAATTGAAATGGAGGAAAACCGGCTGGCATCGGCCCGGGAAGACCTGGATCAGATGAAGCGTTACCTTGAGGGCCTGCCCCGGGGATCGGCCCGCCGGAATGAGCTGGAAAATCGCTATCAGAGGGATCTCGATTATGTGCGCGCATGGGAAGACCGTCATCAGCGGGCAAAAGAACAATATTTACAACATAAAGATAAATACGCCTCGGAAAAATCCGAATACCGGTCGAAAATCGCCACCGCCGGTATCAGCCGTTCATTTAAAATCACCTTAAAGGACGGGACCGAACTGGATGCTTTTCTGGTCAGGACCAGCACCTCCCATGACTTGGCCTTGCTGAAAGTCAGTGGTTGCCAAACGCCTTACCTCCGGCCGGCGGCCTCGGGCGGGCTTTTCCAGGGTATCGATGTCTATGCCATCGGAAATCCCATGAATCTGAAAGATTCCATGAGTAAGGGGATTATTTCCGGGTTCCGTGACGGATTTCTCCAGACCGATGCCCGCATCTATCCGGGCAACAGCGGCGGGCCGCTGGTTGCCGCGGACGGCCGGGTGGTGGGCGTTAATACGATGAAGGAGCTGACGAGGGGTTTTGAAGGGCTCGGGTTTGCCATTCCCATTCAGGCGGTGCTCAATGAATTCGGCGATGAGTTGTGACGCCGACCCGACCCGGGCCATGACTGAAGATGATGAGGTATCCGATTGCTCCGATGACGGCATATCCCCGGAGATTCGCCGCCTGCTGAACACCCCGATCTGTATCGGCGGCCGCACGGTGCAAAGCAGATTGATTCTGTCTCCCATGAGCGGGCTGACCCATGTGGCATTTCGTGAGCTTCTGGCCGGTTTCGGGGGCTGCGGCTTGATGTTTACGGAAATGTGCAGCGCGGGCGCGGTTCCCCACGAAAACCGGCGCGTGTCGGCGGTGTTTCGCTGGCGGGACGCGGAACTGGATAAGCTGGTATGTCAGATCGTGGGGTCTGATCCGGCGGTGATGGCGGCCGCAGCCCGGCGCATCGCGGCTGAAGGGTTTTTCGGCGTGGATCTCAATTTCGGCTGTTCCGTGGGAACCATCTGCCGGAAAAATTGCGGGGCCGCATTGCTCAAAACTCCGGATCTGGCCGTGCAAATCGTGAACGCGGTGCGTCGGGCCGTATCCATTCCGGTTTTCGTCAAATTCCGCACCGGGTGGGAAGACCGGCCGCAGCCGGCCGCGGATTTGGCCCGGCGGTTTGCGGATGCCGGCGCCGACGCCCTGGTGTTTCATCCTCGGGTGGCCCCGGACCGGCGAACCCGGCCTCCCCGCTGGCAACATATCGCCGATGTCCGGCAGGCGGTGACCATCCCGGTGTTCGGCAACGGCGATGTATTTTCCGGCCCAGACCTTGAACGGATCATGCGTGTTTCCGGATGCGACGGGGTGTCGTTAGGCCGCGTTGCCGTGGCCATGCCGTGGGTGTTTGCCCAATGGACCGTAGGTGTCGCGCCCGGTCCGGATATTTTTCGCTACACCCTCCTGCGGCATCTGGAGCTTCTGCTGACCCATTTCGAAACCCGCATTGCCCTCCGCAAGTTCCGGCAGGCCGCCTTGTACCCCGCGGCCATGTTTCAATACGGCCATGGGTTTTATAAAAAATTGCGCAATGCGCCGGACGCGGAGCAAATCGTGGCGGTGATCCATAATTTTTTCGACGCCGCGCCCCGGTCCATGGATCGGCCGAATATGAATTTATTCCTGTAGCCGGCTCAACCGCCCCCTCAACCGCCCCGGCCGAAAATGTTCTTTACAATCATGACGCAATGTGGCATATTTATATTTTATTAAATTGATTTTATTAATAATAAGAGTGGTGGTTTTCGCATGTCAGGATCAACGGGCATCATGTATCATCAACATTTAGTCCCCCAATCGGGCGACGCCGCTGCCAAAGACCATTCCATCCGAAAGGATTTTGAGAAGCGGGAAGCCGCTTTTATCTCGCCGCTCGGCATGTGCGCGTCGCGATCCCGGGGCCGTGAAAAACCGGAGGAACCCTGTCCGGTCCGTACCGCGTATCAGCAGGACCGGGACCGGATCGTATTTTCCAATGCGTTTCGGCGTTTAAAGCATAAAACCCAGGTATTTCTGTCGCCTCTGGGGGATCACTACCGGACCCGGTTGACCCATACCCTTGAGGTCGCGGAAGTCGCCCGAACCATCAGCCGGGCCTTGCGGCTCAACGAGGATCTGGCCGAAGCCATTGCCCTGGGTCATGACCTGGGCCATACGCCTTTCGGCCACAGCGGCGAAACTGCGTTAAAGGAGATCTATTCCCCTGATTTCTGCCATAATCAGCAGAGCCTGCGGGTGGTGGACCTTCTGGAACGAAGAGGTGAGGGCTTGAACCTGACTTATGAAGTCAGAAATGGTATATTAAAGCATTCCAAAGGCTTCGGAGATATAATTCCCGCCGATCCCAGGGAAAAGGCCTGCACCGTGGAGGGGCAGATTGTGCGGTTTGCCGATATCATCGCCTATCTGAACCATGATCTTGACGACGCCATCCGCAGCGGGGTCATCACCCGTGACCAGGTACCGAAGGCCTGCTCGGAAATTCTCGGACAGAGCCATTCCCAGCGGGCCATTACCATGATCCGGGATCTGATTTTTTCCAGCCGGGTTCAGGATAAGGAATTCAAGCTTCAGCTCAGCGCGGACGTGTTTGAAGCCATGACCCTGCTTCGGGGATTCCTCTACGATAATGTCTACCGGTCCCGGCGGGTCCACGAGGAGTTCGTCAAGGCCAAGAAAATGATTTCTGAGATTTACGCCTATTTTCTCGATCACCCCGAGAGTCTGCCCAAGCGTCTGGCCGGCATGGAAATGGATTTCGTTTATTCTTCTGATGTGCCGATCCAGCGCATTATCTGTGATTTTATCGCCAGCACCACGGATCGATACATTCTCAATCTCTACCATGAAATCTTTATTCCCGCCTCCCTGGTATGAAAAAGACCGCCGGACCGGCCGCAACATCGGCTCTTTTTGCGCCATACGCCTTTTTTTTCGACGAGCTGGCCGCAATTTACGCGGAAATGGACCGGCAATACGGCGCGGTGGCCGCCGAATATGGTTTTGCGTGTTCCGGATGCGCGGACAACTGCTGTCTGACCCGGTTTTATCATCACACCCATATTGAGCATGTTTATCTGCTCAAGGGTTTTTTCAGTCTTGACGCCCGGACGCGAACCGATATCCTGCAACGGGCGGAAACAGCAGTGGAAAAGACGGCACAGGCCGATGTCGCCGGACAATCCCATCGGGTCATGTGTCCGCTTAATATGAAGACGCGTTGCCGGCTCTATGAATTTCGGCCCATGATCTGCCGCCTTCACGGGATTCCTCATGAAATCCGCGCTCCGGGCCGCAACCCGGTGTTCGGCCCCGGGTGCGCGGAATTTGTTAGTGGATGCGGAGAGCAAGAATACGTGCGTTTTGACCGGACCCCGTTTTACGCCCGCATGGCAAATCTGGAGCAGCGGTTTAAAAGCGCGTCGGGTTTTCATGATAAATTTAAAAAAACCGTCGCCGGCATGATTGTTGCCGCGGATGCCGGCGCGGCCGGAGAAATAGCCGATGAAACGGGTTGAGATCGATGATCCGGGTAAACTGGCGGGCCGCCTGCTGGAAGACGGGGAGTCCTTTGCCTTCCGCTGTCATCCGGGGATTTCCTGTTTCAACAAATGCTGCCGCAACCTGAATCTGTTTTTGTACCCGTATGATATAATCCGCCTTAAAAAAAACCTGGGCATGACCGCGGACCAATTTATTGAAACCCATACGGACATCGTGCTGCGGCCCGGGCACCATTTTCCGGATGTGCTGCTGCGCATGGCCGATGATCACGAAAAAACCTGTCCGTTTCTCACCGATGCCGGGTGCCGGGTCTACGCGGACCGGCCCTATACCTGCCGAATGTTTCCCGTGGAGCAGGGACTTTATTTTCAGGAAGAAAAATCACGGGCGCTTGCTCATGGTTCGAAGGGAAAAAGTACGGCCCGGCCTGTCTATTTTTTCAGGCCGCCGGATTTCTGCATGGGACAAAAGGAGACCGTCCGCTGGAGCCGACGGTCCTGGGAGGCGGACCAGGATGCGACATTTTACAGCCGGATGACGGCCCAATGGGCCGAGCTCATGGCCCTGTTCGGCAATGATCCATGGGCCGGGGCCGGACCTGACGGACCCAAAGGCAGGATGGCCATGATGGCGGCCTATAATATGGACGGGTTTGGCGATTTTGTGCTAAACAGCAGTTTTCTGAAGCGGCACACCGTGAAACCCCAGCTCCGACTGAAACTCAAATCCGACGACGTGGCCCTGCTGCGGCTGGGGATGGCGTGGATCCGACTCTTTCTGTTTAATATGGAAACCGATTTGCTCCGCGTGAATAAAAAAGTGGGTCTATAATGATGAAAAAAACAATCTTTACGACCTTTACGACGATTTTTTTGCTGACGCTGATATCCTGCGCCGGCATGCCGGGGGGACCGGCGTCGCATATAAACGGCGCACCGCGGGACCAGATCGAGGCGGAAAACCGTTTGATGCGGAATAATCTTTCTCTGGCCATGCGCGAAAACGAAGTTCTCAAGGAAGAAAACCTGCGATACAAGTCCGAGGTGACTCAGCTCTCCGACTGTTTGGCCCGGCTTACGTCTGAAATCGCGGACATGGACCGGCGGCATCAGGAAGGCATGGACGAAATCAAGGTCCTTTTTGATCTACTTGTTATTCAACAGAGCGAGCGGGAGATGGATTACTGCTGGACCATTGATGAACTGCGATCGGCCAATGCCGCCCTCAGCGCGGAAACGGCGGCGAAAATGGAGGAGATCACGGCGGCGCTCAAACGCGGGGATGAGGCATCCAGAAATGCCGTTGCCGCTTTGAAAGCCACGTTTGATGAGAAACTTGAAAAATATGTCCATGAAGCAGCGAGCCTCGGCCGGCTGCTGACGGAAACGCAGGACAGGCTCAAGGATCTTGAAGAACGGGTGGAAGTCGCTTCCGCGGAAGATCTGGAAACACGCGCGCAAATGGAAGACATCCGGCAGGCGATGGAAGATATCCGCCGGAAAACGGCAGGATTGGAACAGTCGCTGCAATCCTTGACATCCTCGCCTCCGCCGTCCGTCGGCCTTGAACCTGCCCGAAGCGCCGGGGAAGTGCAGGGATCTGAATGAGAACAGCGGAGTTTTCGTGCGCCATGCCGCGTTTCCGGTTTCCGTCTGTCCGGGCATGGGTGATTCTTTTGGCGGCGGTTCTCATCCCCGGATCCGTATCCGCGGAAGGGGATGCTGGCGATGTCGTATTGATGCTGACCGCCAACCTCGGCGGTCGTTTCACAACGGCCATACAGGAACAGGAATCGGCCGATCCCATGCTGATCCTGGCCCAATCCATCCGACATCGGCAGCAGGAGCATCCCGCCGACCTTCTTATTGATCTCGGAAACGCCTTTTACCCCGGCCCGTTGTCGCGGTATTCCCACGGGTCGGTTATGATGGATTTTCTCGATTACTTTAATTATTCAGCAACGCTTGTCTCCTCCCAGGATCTCAATATCGGCATCAATAACCTGTCGTTTCTGGGCAAGGGAAAAAACGCAAACCTGCTTTCCGCAAACATCCGCCAGAACGGCCTTCCGGTATTCGCCCCGTATTTCATCTCGGAAATTAACGGACGACGGTTTGCGTTTATCGGAATTACTTCCGGTAAAGGATTTTTCGATATCGCCGAAAAGGCGGTGCTGGACGTGTCCCTTGCCGATGTCGACGAGGTCATAACGGACGCCTTGTCGGCCCTTGAGCAGGAACATATCGATTTTGTCATTGCGCTGTCCGGGCTTTCACAGCCCGACAATCTTGATCTCATGCAGCAGTTCCCGAGAATCTCCCTCTGCATTACCGGCGGCGACACTACCGGCGACCTCTATTCCGTCAAGGCGAACCGGGTGGACCTTGATTCCGGCCAAACCATCGTCTCCCTCACCCGGTCTGACGGCTTCTATACGTTGACGCTTAATGCAAGGGAGAAACTCGCCGTCGGATCGTTACTTTTTGATACGCCCGTTGAATGCGCTCTTGAGGACCCCGCATACGCTGCGTTCGTGGGCCGGCTTTCCCTCTGGAAACTCCGGTTTGCCAGGGAGGGGCTTGAAACCGTTGCGGCGGATCTTCCGGAACCCATTGATGTGGACAGCCGGAAGGTTGCGGATATGCTCCGGGACCGGTTCAGGGCCGAGGTGGCCATCATCGAGTCGCATGCCGTCATCCCCCAGACCCTTTCCGAAACCATCTCCTATACGGATATCCTGCGGATGGTTGCCAATGATTTCCCGCTGTTCACCTACCGGCTGACCGGCGGGGAGCTTAAAAAGATATTGCGGGATACCGAAGGACTGATCATCAGCGGCGCGGATGACGCCATGATTCAGGGGTACCCCCTCGCCGACCAGCGAAGTTACAAAATCTGTTCCCCCCAGTCGGTTTACGAGCTTCTGGCCAAAAAACTGGGACGCGACGATATTGACTATACCAACACCTGGCGGACCTTGTCCGATGAAATACGCATCGACCTGATCGATGAACGGATCATGGCCAGGCACGATTTCGATTACCTGGAACGCCGTTATCGGTTTCTCGCGGACCTGTCCTTCTCGAATTTTTTTGATCAATCCGAGGTCAACCGGGGGGATGCCATGGACAAGCCGCCGGGAAAGCCGGCCGCGTCTTATCGGAAATGGGGACTGGAGAACAAGGCGGTTTTGACCTTCTACAACCGGGACCACATGTTTGAACTGACGCCCTATATCTTTTTTGTGCGGCAGGACGACGATTACCTGCGGAACCTGCTCCGGGGGACCCTGCTTTACACGTATAACCTCAATCCGGTGGCCAGGCCCTATTGCAAGTCCCAGGTGGATACGGTGGTCCGGCCCGTGGACGATCTCCGCCCCGTGCTGATCCGGCAAACCCTCGGCGCCCAGGTGGAAACCGACCATATCACCGGCAAAATGGGTTTTGGTTTTGAAAAACAGGTCCGTGATCCTGAAGAAGACCTATTTTCCGGTATTGAAACGATTATCGGGATCAAATATGATTTCCGGCAATACCTGACATACACCTTCGGTCTGGATACGTTTTTCGCCATTCCGCAGGATCATTTCAACAGGCACCAGATCCGATCGGATATTTCCAACGCCCTGTCCTTTAAACTGAACTCTTACCTGGCATTTACCATAAAGCATACGTGGTTCTATTTATATTCCGGTGAATTCAAGGAACAATATTCGGATTCGCGGACCCTTCTTTCCCTCGACCTGGCGACCGATTTCAAGATTCACTAAAGGATAAAATGACTTTCCAGCGCCCCAAAAAAGGTTTAAATAACTGTTCACGAATGAGATAAAACTGTTGAAAACGCCACGCAAAAGAAAGGAAAAAATATGACCGCAACATTTGATCTTACCGGAAAAGTCGCTATTGTCACCGGCGCGGGTCGGGGCATCGGCCGGGCCGTGGCTATGGGGTTGGCTGCCTCGGGCGCATCTGTTGTTCTGGCTGCCCGCACCGCGGAACAAATCCAGGCCGCAGCCGATGAAATTCAGGCCGGCGGCGGCAAGGCCCTGGCCGTTCCCACCGATCTCACCGACACCGCCCAGATTGAGCGTCTGGCCGCCGAGACGGTCAGCGCGTTCGGTCGCATCGACATTCTGGTCAACAACGCGGCCCGCAGTTTTCTGCGGGGTTTGATGGATCTGCGCGAAGACGGCTGGGACAAAGTGTTTAACACCAATGTCAAGGCCGCCTGGCTGCTGAGCCGGGCCGCAGCGCGCACCATGATGGAACAAAAAAGCGGCCGCATCATCAATATCACCACCGTGGGGGCCGAAAAGGCCGAGTTGGGCATGGCCGCCTACGGCTGCAGCAAGGCGGCCCTTAAAATGCTCACCCGCTGCATGGCCCGGGAATGGGCCATTTTCGGCATTCAGGTCAACGCCGTGGGCCCCGGCCTGACCCGCACCGAGTTCAGCCAGCCCATCTGGTCCAACCCCGATATCGCAAAGCTCGTCACCGCCCATCTGCCCCTGGGCCGCATTGCCGAGCCCGAGGAGATCGTCCCCGCGGTCCTGTTTCTGGCATCCGACGCCGCCAGCTACATGACCGGCGAAACCATTTACGTGGACGGCGGCGCCCTGACCACCTGACAAGCAAAACGATTAATAAGGGTTAGGGATGAAAAAAACTATTTGACAAGTGGTTTGGGGTTTGGCTAGGTAGGCCGCTCAACAGGGTAGGGGTTTTTCAGAGAAAATCATTGTGAAAGGGAGTGTTTGAATTTTTAAGAATATGGCATTAAAGCCGAATATACCGAATATATTGATCTTATTTCTGTTTTCCGGCGCATTGCTTGTCTTGCCGGTCAGGGGTGCGGCCGCCGAAGCCGATAATGGCGGCACCGGCGTCTGGCGTTGCGGTGAAGATGGGCCGGCAAAGGAAATGGGTGATGATGCCTGTGAAAACGGCTGGTATTGTCCCTGGTGCCATGAATACATTTTGCCCGGGCCGGGAGCCGGATCGTCTGAACACGGGTGCAGCCCCTGTGATCCGCATTATATCCCGTTTTCCGGGGAAGAGCGGTTTTCCAGAAATCAGGCGATCCTGATTGTCGAGGGGTTGCTGCGGAAATCAGATATCCCGGATCTCATGCCCACGTCGATTAAGGAAATGGAAAACGTTTACGAAGCCCGTATTGTCGATACCGACGGCTTTCACGCGGACACGCTCCAGGTTCATAAAGCCAATGGATGGGTCCGTTCCCTTTTGTTGCCATAGCAAGCTGTTTTATATGTAACAATCTGTTTTATAAAAAAATTTATTTCCCGGCATCGTTTTTTTCCGCGCGTTGCAGGATGGCCCGCCAGTATGCCAGCCGTTCCCCCATCATCTTTTCATATCCCCGGTCCGTGGGCGTGTAAAAAACCGATCCTTTGAGTTCATCCGGCAGATAGTGCTGTGCTGTAAACGCCTCCGGGTGATCATGGGCGTATTGATAGTTTTTTCCATATCCCAGATCTTTCATCAGTCTTGTGGGAGCGTTGCGGATATGGAACGGGACCGGAAGGGAACCTGTTTTTTGAATGGTTTCAACAACGGCATTATAGGCGGTGTAAGTGCGGTTGCTCTTGGGCGCGCAGGCCAGGTAAACGGCGGCCTGGGCCAGGCAGAGATCGCCCTCGGGTGATCCGAGGAACCGGTAGGCCTGCATGGCGTCCATGGTCAGGGTCAGTGCCCGGGGATCGGCGTTGCCGATATCTTCGGCGGCAAAGCGGACCATGCGCCGGGCGATATAGGCGGGGTCCTCGCCGGCCGACATCATCCTTGCCAGCCAGTAGAGGGCCGCGTCCGGATCACTTCCCCTCAGGCTTTTGTGAAAGGCCGAAATCAGGTTGTAGTGGGACTCGCCGTCCTTGTCGTAAATCAGGGCCTTTTTGCCCATGGCCTGTTCCACGTCTTCGGGGGTGATCTCGGCGAACCCGTCGTCGGTCCGATCCGGCCTGGCCGCCGCGTTGACCGCCGATATCTCCAGGGCCGTCAGGGCGGCCCGGGCATCCCCGTCGGACAGGGAAACAATATGTTTTATGGCCCTATCCGATATCCTCAGTTTGAGCATCCCCAGCCCTTTTTCCCGATCTGCCAGGGCCCGGTTCAGCAGTTCCTTCATCTGCTCATTGGACAGGGCCGAAAGCGTGATGACCCGGCACCGGGACATCAAGGCCGGAATAACTTCAAAGGACGGGTTTTCCGTGGTGGCGCCGATGAGGATGATCAGGCCGCTTTCCACATGATGCAGAAAAGCGTCCTGCTGGGCCTTGTTGAACCGGTGGATTTCATCCACGAAAAGGATGGTCCGTTTCCGGTGGAGGCTGCGCTGCTGCCGGGCCGTGTCAATGACATTCCGGATTTCCTTGACCCCGGACAGCACGGCCGAAAACTGGGCGAAATAACAGCGGGTATGCCGGGCGATGAGCCGGGCCAGGGTGGTTTTGCCGGAGCCGGGCGGGCCCCAGAGGATCATGGAAAAGAGGCGGTCCTGGGCGATGGCGTTGCGGATCAGGGTGCCTTTGCCCACCACGTGGGCCTGGCCGATGTACTCGTCGAAATCCGCCGGCCGCATCCGGTCCGCCAGGGGCCGCAGGCCGTCGGCGGCCATGTCGGCCTGGAATTCAAAAAGATCCGGGCCTTCCTGTCCTTTATTGCGACGGTCCATCAATAATCTCCCGGAATCGGGGCGTCAGGCGCGCTTGCGTCCCGGCCGGCGCGGCGCTGGTCCTGGCTTTTTGCGGGGTTTTTCATCGTTTCCTCCGCGTTTTCGCAAAAACAGACGGACGGGCGCCTTGTCTAAGCCGGTCTCGTTGCGGATCTGGTTGATCAGGTACCGCTGATAGGAAAAGTGGACCCCCTCGGGATGATTGACAAAACAGACAAACGTCGGCGGCCGGGTCGAAATCTGGGTGGCGTAAAAGAATTTAATCCGCCTGCCGTTATACAAAGAAGGCTCAGTCCGGGTGGTGGCCCGTTCAAAAATTTTATTTAACGGGCCGGTGCCGACGCGGGCGTTATACTGGTCAAAGACCGTTTCGACCATAGTAAATATTTTGGGAACGTGTTTTCCCGTGAGCGCGGAAATGGGCATGGCCGGCGCGAAACTAAGATACTTGGCGGCGTCCCGCAACTGATCCATGAACCGCTTGAGGGTTTTGCCGTCTTTTTCCACCAGGTCCCATTTGTTGAGCAGAAAAATGCAGCCGCAGCCCCGCTCAAAGGCGTATCCCGCGATTTTGACGTCCTGATCCGTGATGCCTTCGTCGGCATCAATAACGATCAGGGCGATATCGCATCGTTCGATACTTTTTAATGCCTTGATAATGGAAAATTTTTCGATTTTTTCCGAAATCTGTTTTTTGCGGCGGATGCCGGCGGTATCAATTAAAAGATAATTCCGGTTGTTGACCGTATAGGGCGTGTCAATGGCGTCCCGGGTGGTGCCGGGCTGAGGGCTGACGATCACCCGGTCCCAGCCGAGGATACGGTTGACAAGAGAGGATTTGCCCACATTGGGCCGGCCGATCACCGCGATGCGGATGGTATCCTCGTCTATGGGTTCGGCATCCGAGCGGGGAAACGATTCGGTCAGGGCATCTAAAAAATCCGATATCCCGTAGCCGTGTTCGGCTGAAACCGGAAAGAGGGGATCAATGCCCAGGCCGGAGAATTCATAGGTGCTGTGTTCCCTGTCGTACCCGTCAATTTTGTTGACGGCGAAAAAAACCGGCTGCTTCTGCGGCCGGAGGATATCGATGAGTTCCCGGTCATAGGGCGTAATGCCGCTCTTGCCGTCTAAGACCAGAACCACGGCATCGGCTTCTCTGATGGCCGCAAGCACATGGGCACGGCTTAACGCGGAAATATCGTCATGGTCTCCCATGGAAAAACCGCCCGTGTCGATGACGGTAAACAGGGTGTCGTTCCAGGCGGCATCGCCGTAATGGCGGTCCCGGGTGACGCCGGGCATGTCATCCACCAGGGCGGCCCTGGTTTTGGTGATCCGGTTGAACAAGGTTGATTTGCCGACATTGGGTCGGCCGATAAGGGCCACAAGGGGTTTCATAGGTGACAAGGGTCCGGGAAAAAGTGCGAAAATGCGCCATTGCGCTCGCGAAAAGGCTTCCAATGAACGTCACGGAAGTTTACTGCTGTAAGACGACCGCGAAGCGGCGCACAGCGGCTTTTTACGAGAGCATCATATTTTATAGATGATCCGTTTGTCTGTAATAATGATGTCCACGTATTTGTCGTGGGAATCCATGGGCACCTGGGCCACCATCTGGTCTTCAATGGCAAAAGCGACCTTGCGGGTAGTAGCGGGAAGTTTCGGAATAATCCGGTCGTATCGCCCGGTGCCGTCTCCCAGCCGCCCTCCCTTTTCATCAAAAGCGATGCCGGGGATAATGGCGATATCAATCGCATCCATATTCACCAGCTTGCAGCGATCCGGGTCCGGCCCCACAATATTGCCCGGTCCGGTTTTCAGGTCGGATTCGATATTGTACAATTTATAAAACCGGGCGCCGTTATTGTCCGGATGGAAAAGGGGAAGCACGATCTGTTTGAGCTCCTGACCACATCGCTTCAGGATCGGCCGGGTATCCACTTCATTGGGCTGGCTGATATAAAGCAAAGCAGTCTGTGCTTCAAGAAAATTGGCGAACTCAAACAACTGGTCTTCAATGGCCTGGTATTTCTGCTTCAGTTCTTTTCTGGAAAGGTCACTGATCTTTTTATCGATTTTTTTCCGAAGTTCCTGTTTTTTTTCTTTTAAATCTTCCATGTTCCGCTCCATAAACGGTGTCAAGTATTTGCCTGCTACGGCCTTGCCGTTTGGATCAAACGCCATCATCGCATCAGCAGATTATTGAAAATTTCGGCATCTCAGACCGCCTGCCACAGGTTTGATGAAACCGTAAAAAAGCCGATTTTGGTCTATTTTACGGCTCTGCCTGAAAGATGCTCAGTGTCCGACGGTTTGTATGCGTTTTTCAAAAAACCTGATCGCGAATCATCATACATGATAATGAAAAATTTGCAATAATGATTGACCTATATCATTGAGCATGATAATTTTTTTTATTTAGATCATGCGGAAAAGGTAGACAGAAAATAAGATAGGTATTTTATGCTGGAAATCAAGTATGTACGGCAAAATTTGTCTGAAGTGTATCAATCCCTTAAAAAACGGGGAGATACCGCCGATCTGGAAACGTTTCGGACCGAAGAGGAAAAACGCCGCGCCCTGCTGTCGGAAATGGATGAACTCCGTCACCGGCGCAACGTGGTGTCCGAGGAGATCGCCGTCTTAAAAAAACAGGGTGGTGACGCCGAAGCCATTGTCCTTGAGATGCGGGAGGTGTCCGGGCGGATCAAATCTCTGGAGCGCGCCCTTTCGGAAACCGAGACGACCATCAATGACATTCTGATACGGCTGCCCAATATTCCCCACGCATCCGTCCCGGAGGGAAAAGATGAGGCCGATAATCCCGAGATTCGAAGACAAGGTACGCCCCGTTCTTTTGATTTTTCGCCCCTGGCCCACTGGACCATCGGCGAAAACCTGAAGATTCTGGATTTTGAGCGTGCCGCCAAGATCGCCGGCGCCCGGTTCCCCCTCTATTTCGGGGACGGCGCGCGCCTGGAGCGGGCCTTGATCAATTTCATGCTCGAGTTGCACACTCAAGAGCACGGTTATGTCGAAGTCCTGCCGCCCT
Source organism: Desulfobacteraceae bacterium (assembly GCA_003597945.1). Classification (GTDB taxonomy): domain Bacteria; phylum Desulfobacterota; class Desulfobacteria; order Desulfobacterales; family Desulfosalsimonadaceae; genus SURF-33. Next base: position 35,278 of record QZJS01000081.1, read on the forward strand.
TTATGGTCAACCGCAAATCCATGACCGGAACGGGCCAGTTGCCCAAATTCGAGGCGGACCTTTTCAAGCTCGCGGACCGGGACTACTATCTGATTCCCACGGCGGAAGTGCCGGTCACCAATATTTATCAGGATGAAGTTATAGATGAAGAACGGCTGCCCATCTATTATGCGGCTTATACGCCCTGTTTCCGGTCCGAAGCCGGATCATACGGCAAGGATACCCGGGGCCTGATCCGCCAGCACCAGTTCAACAAGGTGGAACTGGTGAAATTCGTCACGCCGGAAAGCAGCTACCATGAGCTGGAAAAATTGCTGGCCGATGCGGAAACCGTATTGAAACAGCTTGAGCTGCCGTATCGGGTGGTGCTCCTTTGCACCGGGGACCTGGGATTTTCATCGGCTAAAACCTATGACATCGAGGTCTGGATGCCGGCCCAGGATAAGTATCGTGAAATATCGTCATGCAGCAATTTCGAGGGGTTCCAGGCCCGGCGGGCCGGGATCCGTTTCAAAAGGAAAGATAAAAAAGGGACCGAGCCGGTGCATACCTTAAACGGGTCCGGACTGGCAGTGGGCCGCACTTTTGCCGCAATCCTGGAAAATTATCAGCAGGCCGACGGCTCCGTTATCATCCCTGAGGTGCTGCGGCCCTTCATGGGTGGCAAGGAAAGGATCGGGCCGTGAACCCAAAGGATTTTCCCGAACATATCCGGCCGCACCTGATCCCAAAACCCTCGGGGCAAATGATCTACCGTTGTCTGGGGTGTGACCGCACATACGGGATTGAAAAACTCCTCTATACCTGCCCCCAATGTCGACAGGTGCTGCTCCTTGAGGATACGGATTTCGATCACCTTAAAACAATTCCGGGCCGCCTCTGGCGACAGATTTTCGATTACCGGAAGATGTTGACGATCCCGGCCTTGAAGGGAATTTTTCTATTTCATGAATTCATCGGCCCGGTGATCCCTCCGGATGCCGTGGTCTATCTCGGAGAAGGGCACACGCCCGTTATCGAAGCCAACAGTCGTCTTCAGGATGCGGTGGGAGGCCGGTTTTATTTCAAAAACGACGGTCAAAATCCCAGCGCGTCTTTTAAAGACCGGGGCATGGCCGGTGCGCTGAGTTATATCAACTATCTGCTCCGGCAGGGCCTGATTTCCGATGTGCTGGCCGTGTGCGCTTCAACAGGAGACACCTCGGCCGCGGCGGCCCTGTATGCTTCGTATCTGCAAGCATCGGTAAAATCGGCGGTGCTGCTGCCCCATAAAAAAGTGACTCCCCAGCAACTGGCCCAGCCCCTGGGAAGCGGCGCCCGGGTGTTTGAGATTCCCGGAGTTTTTGACGACTGCATGAAGATCGTTGAGGCATTGTCGGAAAATTACCCCGTGGCCCTGCTCAATTCCAAAAACGCATGGCGCATTCTCGGCCAGGAGTCTTATTCCTATGAGATCGCCCAGTGGTTTGAATATGATCTGGCCGACAAGGTGATTATTTTGCCCATCGGCAATGCCGGTAATATCACGGCGGTCATGAGCGGGCTTTTAAAATTTTTCCATGCCGGCATCATTGAGACCCTGCCGAAAATTATCGGGGTCCAGTCCGAACACGCGGATCCCGTTTACACCTACTATCTGGAGCCTGACGCGGCAAAACGGCGTTTTACGCCCGTGGATGTGCGGCCGAGCGTGGCCCAGGCGGCCATGATCGGCAATCCGGTATCCATGCCCCGGGTGATCCGTCTGGTGGATGATTACAACAAGACCGCGGGCGGTCGAAAGGTTTTCGTCGCGCGGGTCGCCGAGCAGGATATCATGGACTGGCAGTTGCGGGCCAATCGCAACGGCCATGTGGCCTGTACCCACGGCGGGGAGTGTCTGGCCGGACTGGTGACGGCCGTTAAAAACGGCTGGATCGCGCCGACGGAATCGGCTGTGCTTGATTCAACGGCCCATGCCTTGAAATTTTCCGGATTTCAGGATATGTATTTTGAAAATCGCTTTCCCGACGAATACGGCGTGGTCCCTAGACCCGAACTTATCAACACGCCGGAACTGGTCTGTCCAGCCGATCTGACCGAGGTCCCTGAACCCGGAAAACCGCTTTCCGGACAAGCACTTGCCCGTTTTATCCGCCGGGTGACGGAGGAAATCGCAACCAGGCTCGATCTAAAAAAACCATAGCCGGGAGTACCCTATGAGAAAAAAGTCTCTCTTTTTTTCAGCGCTGGCGATCACGGTTTGTCTGGCGCTCGGATCAGCGGCATTCGGCGCTTCCCAGGTAAAAAAGCGATTTATTGTCAGCCAGGACAGGGGTAGGGATATTTTGTGCGATCCTTACACGGTCCAAAAGAATGACTATCTGGTCAGGCTGTTTCAGCAGCGGGGTGATATCGCCAGCCGTGACCTGCCCATGTTTCTCGACATATTCAAACGGCTCAATCCCGACATTCTGGATGTGAATCTGATTTATCCTGATCAGAATATATTGATTCCGCTTAAGATTTTGGAGCCCGGCGCCCTGGAAGGCCAGGAAACGGGTATCGTAGCCATTCCAATGATAATGATTTCAAATATTTCCGATGAGTTGATGGCAAGTTCCTCTGAGCATATCGTGGTTCAGGGTGATACGGTTTCCAGTCTGCTCATCCCCCGGTTCGGCAGGCCCGGCAGTCATTCATATCAGCAGGGTATTGAAATATTTAAATATTTGAATCCGGAGGTCAAAGATATCGATATGATTCGTGCCGAACAGAAAATCCGGCTGCCTGAGCCCGAGATACAGGAGAGCCCATGGTACGCGGAATTGTTTGATGAATCCGGAAAGATCACGGTATCTAAAGATACGCGTCGTGCCGAACTCGCCCCTCTGGAGCTGCCCGCACTCCGTGATATCGAGGAACTTGAACTGCTCACTCCTCTTGAAACGATAGGGGAACTGGAATCCGCGGAAATCGCGACGCCGGCCCCGGAGGCACCGGAAACGACGATATCGGCGGAACCCACCTCCAGCGGCAAGACACGCACCTCGCCCCGGAACCTTTTTGAAAAGACCGCCAGGATCTTCCGGGCCGAGCTCATCGATTCCGGAGAATATTTTTTTCCCCGCAAAGGACAGTCTGATTTCCGCCTGGATCTCTCGGTTTCACCCGTGATGGAGTTCCGCTCAGGGAAACGGGTATTATATGCCCCGGATGACCGGGTTTCCCGCATAGACGCTGATGTCATTAAAATGTACTGGAAAAATGTGACCATTCTGCATATTCCGGAAACGGCTGAACTAAGAGATCTGCTCAATCCGATTTGTCCCGTGATTGGCGGAGGGAAATGCGACAGCGTAACATCCTTTGAAGACGGTGGGGTGCGGGTGACGCTAAGGGCCGATTATATTTATGACAATCCAAACGGACGCGGCAAAGTGTACCTTGCCGTTCTCGATCATCCGGACCGGGCATTGCCGGCACCATTTCGGGTTTATCTGGAAGGAAAAGGGATTCTCGTATCCGAATGGATCGACAGCGACACCTGGTTCGGCGCCACGGATCGATATGGTGTCCGGCAGTTGCCGGCCAGTGAGGCTGTTTTTCTGCCCTCCGGCGTTCCTGAGGTGACGGTGCGCATGCTTGCGGATGTTTTCGGATTCAGCTATCAGGAGAAGGTTGAAATCGAATTTACTTATGCCGGATTCCAGGTGAAAACCCGTGTGAATCTGCTCACCACCTCAGAAGGTCTTGAAGTGCTTGTGGATTTTGGTGATTTCCGTGGGGACGCCTTGAATTCCCTGGAAAATAGGGGTTACAGTGTGTTGCAGATCCAGCGGCATCAGAGCAACCAGTCGATTTTAGAGGCGTTTCTGGATCATTTGGCCATGGCCTATGAAAAAGATCCCACCTTCTGGGTTGCCGACAGAGCCCGCATCCACAATCCATCCATACAGGTGCCGGGTGTTAAGGTTGTATTCAACGGTCAGGGCTTTCTTTTTTCAGATGCACCGGTTCCCCCGCGACTGTTGTCGTTTTTCGCGGAAGCAGGGCTTCGCATGGTCGTGATGTCGCCGTGAAGCGTTTTGTTTTTTCTGAAAAGGTTTTAATGCTTAGCTGGCAAGGATTATAGCAGAAATGATAAAGCAAATGAGGGGCGGTTGGAAGTACGGAAATATTTTTTATTTCTGCGTGCTGTTAGTTACCGGCATGCTGGCGGCCTGTTCTTCCAGCCAGAGTATCATCAAGCAGGATCAGTCCCGGGCGTTTCGGGAACTCGGGGAGGCCTATATGGGCCAGGGACAATACACTCAGGCGTTGATCGAATTTAAAAAGGCCGAGCAGCTTTACGACAAGGACCCTTATCTCCAGAACAATCTCGGACTGGCTTTCCTGGCCAAGCGGGACCCGGATCTTGCCATTATCCATTTTCAAAAAGCCATTAATCTGAAATCCGATTATACGCCGGCTTTAAACAACCTGGGAACGGCATATCTTGAAAAGGAGGAGTGGCATCAGGCCATTGACTGCTTTGAAAAGGCGACAAAGGATCTTATGTACATGACCCCGCATTTTCCCCTGACCAATATGGGGTTTGCCTATTACAAACTTAAAGATTACAATAAAGCCATCCGTTACAGTCAGGATGCCATTGAAATCAGTCCCAATTTTCCAAAGGCCCACCATAATCTCGGCCTTGCCTTCATGGCGGCGGGCCGGCATGCGGAGGCAATCGACGCACTGGAGCAGGCCGCGGCCCTGGCGCCCAAAGAAGCCCATATTTATTTTGATCTCGGCAGGATTTATGAGTTGAGGGGGGAATACCGTAAATCATATGATTCATTTAAAAAAGCGGCTGCCATCACGGATCGCCGCCAGTTGGCGGCCGAAGCCGAAGCCGAGGCGGAACGGGTCCGCACCCTCCGTTGAGGTCGGTATATTCGGCATATTAATGATATAATGTCCTGTTATAAGACAAGCGACTCAAGAATCTGTTCCATATCCTTTAAGAAGGCGGCATGGCCGCAGATCCCCCCTTACCCCCGATCGACGCCGACAGTGCGACCGGATCACTGTTGATTGAAGTATGATAGTCTCGTAAAAAGTCGCCATCGGACGGCCTTGTAAAAAGTTCAAGATCAAGGCTTGCGCAATATCGAAGAATGCAGCGTACTTAGCGTACGT
>QZJS01000125.1 GCA_003597945.1 Desulfobacteraceae bacterium
CTTGAAGTTGCCGAAGTGGCCGCCCTGGCAGGAGTGAGAAGCCTCGTCCTGACCCACATCATTCCGCCGATACCGGAAGTCTTTTCAGGCGCCTTCATTCAGGGCATGGACGCTATTTATACGGGTCCCATTGCTGTCGCCAAAGACGTCGATTCATTTTACCTGCCTCCTGACAGCACCGTTATTTTCGGTCCGTGCGATGGGCCATGCGCGCCCTGAGTTTTCCGACACGAAGTTTTTTAATTGAATTTTTCAACAGGTGTTACTCCGATGTTGGGTTTTCAGTATCGGGGTCGCAATGAAATAGCCGACCCCGATACCGACTCCGACCCTGAAAAACCCGACATTGGACGCGCTGCCGGCCCTCGAATTCCTTCCTGCCATCCGAAAATCATTCATGGCCTGAGTGTTGTCAAAATTATTGATCATGAGGCGGGATCATTTTTTGGCCGGGGTATCGAGCAGCAGCCGATTTATCGTCAGATCCGCAATAAAAATCATGATGTCTTCCAAATTGTATTTGCGATCCAGTGAAAGCCGCAAAGACATGATTTCAATCAGGCCGGTCAGGCTGTATGCCAGAAGATCCGGATCGATCTCGCAAATAATCCCCTCATTGATGGCCGCTGCGATCTCCTGGACCACTGGTTTGGTCAGGCCATGATAGATCTTCTTGATTTTCTCCTCCGGCCAGTATTCCTCACTGGCCAGTTCTGCTCTGAGCTGATTTAAAATTTCACTGTATTTGGTGTAATTCTGATAAAAGACCCTGCCCCTTATTTTTAAACGCTCGACAAAATCAGTTTCCCCCTTAATGGCAATCGCGGCATCTCCGATGATATTTCTGAACACATCATCAATGACTTCCATGAATAATTCACGTTTGTTTTCAAAATAAATATAAAACGTACCGGTTGAAATATTGAGCGAATCAGTGATATCCGCCACTTTGGTTCGGTGATAACCCTTCTGGCTGAACACCTCGATGGCCTTTCTGATAATTTCATGTTTTTTTTCCTTCTTTTCCCGGGTGGTGGTCGCGGTCTTTCTGACATCATATTCCCGCAGTATCGCCTGAGGGGATATCTCTGCCTCCTGAAGTTTTTCCTTTAAAAAAGACAATGGGATACGCGCGCCTTTCTTTAATTTTTCGATTTGCATCAGCCGCTGAAGATGGCTCTCATCATAATGAGCTCTCGTCTGCCCGGTTTTCAGCGGCGGATGCAGCAGGCCTTCGCGAAGATAATATTGAATGGTGGATCTGGGCAGTCCGGACCTTTCGACCAACTCCTTTATTTTCATTTCGTTTTCCCTCCCGCATTCAAATTATAAAGTTAAACTTTATAAAGTTAAAAACGATTATTTCTGTTTTCATAGCGGTGTGCAAATGAATATGATTTTTATTAAAAAATTAGATAATTAATTCAATAACTTATTCCAATTCACCCAATTTGACAACCCCCTGCTTTTTAACGTTGACTGGACTGAATGGCTTGTATTAAATTAACAACAAAAATGATACGTCATTTTTTATAAACTTATCAAAACAGCATGTCAAGGTCAAGGCATAAAATCATACTTTTTTAATTTAAGGAGGCCCTAATGGGAAAACAAAACCTTGCGATTATTGGAACTGGAGAAGTCCCGACCGGAACCTTTCCGGAGCGGTCCCAATGGGACATCATTTATGAAACCTGCATCACCGCCGTCAAGGACGCCGGAATCCATAAAAATGATGTGGAAGCCGTGGTTACCGTCGCTCCCCAGGCCCAACCCCAGATAACAGCGGAAATATCCTTCGGCAAGATTCCGGAGGAACTCGGTCTGAAAGGATGCAGAGACGTCTGTATCTGCAACGCCGGAGGCTCCTCAACGTCCAACTGCCTGCGGCTGGCGGAACAACTGATCGACTCAGGGAAGGCCAAGGTTGTGCTGATACCTCATGTAACCGTCCACTCCACCATCCTTCTGCCCGACCTGATCAATTTCTTTGCCAAGGCCGGGATTGACCTTCAGTGGGAATACCCTTTCGGAACCACCTACAACGGCATTATCGCCATGATGACCCGTCGCTATATGCATGATTCCGGAACGACCGAAGAGCAGATGGCATCGGTAGTGGTTTCCATGCGCAAATGGGCGGCGCTGGATCCCAATTCCATTTTTTTCAACAAAGCTGTTCCGCCCGTGGAAAAAATTCTCTCATCCGGTATGGTTTCATCTCCGCTCCATAAACGGGAATGCAATGTCCTGGCTGACGGCGGCGGCGCCATGGTGGTGACATCCGCTGAGACCGCCAAAAAAATGGGCGTCCCGGCGGCATACAAGCTTGCTGAAAGTTCAAGGTATTTCAGCGCGTTTACGACCACCCGCAACAATGACGACGTATTGGCCGGTTTTCGTGACGCCACTCAGGAAGCGCTCAACAGCGCCGGCATCTCAAAAGAAGATATCAACATATGGAATATGTATCTGGCCTACCCCGTGGGACACCCGATGTTCATGGAGGCAGTCGGTCTTTGCAAACCGGGGGAAGCGGGAAAGGCGTTTATGGATGGTCACACGTGGCCCGGCGGTAAATGGCCCTGGTCAACCATCGGCGATGCCATCGGCCGGGGGCATACAGGCTCGGGCGTCAGCATGGCGACATATATCGAAACCGCCCGTCAGCTCATGGGAAAGGCCGGCCAACGGCAGGTTCCGGGCGCTGACTATGTTTTTCAAAACACATCCGGCGGATCCGGCATGAACTTCATCGCAACCATATGGGGGAGGAATATATAAATGGAGACTCAAAAACCGATACCCGTCATTCAGCCCTGGACGGAAGAATTCTGGAAAGCCACCAAACAACACAAATTTCTCATTCAGCATTGCAGCGACTGCGGCAGTCATATCTTTTTCCCCAAAAAAGTCTGCCCCGAATGCTGGTCTGAAAACATGGACTGGATCGAAGCCGGCGGCAAAGCCGAAGTGTATACCTTTACGGTGATGCTGGACATGGTGGAGCCCAAATTCATGGCGGATCTTCCTTACGTCCTTGCCATGGTTGACCTGGATGAAGGCATTCGCATGACCACCCGGATAGTCAATTGCAAACCGGAAGACGTATTCATCGGCATGAAGGTTGAACTTGCTTTTCAAGACGTATCGCCGGAATGCTCTTTGCCGGTATTTCAGCCCGCTGATCCATCTCTTCGAATATCCGCTCCAACTGATGAAGAAACCGCTGCAGCCGTTTCCGAAATCGAACAGTTGCCTAACCCCCAAAACTATCAGACGATTCAATACGAGATCGGCGGTAAAAACAATGCGGTCTGCACGATTACGCTGAACCGGCCGGATAAATACAATGCCATCAACCGGCGCATGGCAACGGAACTGATCGATGCCTTCCGCCGGGTCAGAGAAATCCCTGCCGTGGGCGTCGTTGTGCTGACCGGCGCCGGCAAGGCTTTTTGCACCGGCGGCGACCTTGAAATCTTCCCTTCTCTTGCCGAACACCAGAACAGCCTTAACTGGCTGTCCCACGAGGGCCTGGACGTCCAGCGCGCCATCGCGAGCTGCGAAAAAGTGGTCATCTGTAAAATCAACGGTCATTGTTTGGCAGGCGGCCTGGAAGTCGCCCTGGCCTGCGATCTTATTTATGCCAGAGCATCGGCTAAAATGGGAACCACGGAAATCAATATGGGCGTTCTGCCGGGATGGGGCGGAACCGCCCGGCTGCCGCGCAGCATGCCGATATTCCGTGCCCGGGAAATCATCTTCTCCGGCCGCAAAGATTATTCGGCCGAAGAGATGTATGCCATGGGGCTGCTCACGCGGGTTTTTGCCGACGACGAGTTTGAATCCAAATTCGAAGAGATCGTCAATAATATTGCCGCTAAAAAACCGATTGCCCTTCGAATGGGAAAAGAAATCATGGCCCGTTCAGTGGACGGCTGCGACATCGAGACCGCCCTGGCCGTCGAACGAAACGGCATTCAGTGGCTGACGTATGCGCCGGATGTCCAGGCGGTAATGGATCAATTCAGGGCGGCCCCCGATCAGCTCACTCACCAGCAGAAGCAGCGCAATATCGCGTCAGATATTAAATAAGGGAGGCAAATATGGATTTCGGATTAAGCAAAGAACAGGAAATGATGCGCAAGGAAATGAAACATTTCTGCAAAAAGGAATTGAGCAAGGAATACGTCCAGTGGATGGACGAGAACGTCGATTTCCCCCCGGATGAACTCTGGCAAAAATTCGTGGATATCGGCTTCTTCAAGTCATCAATTCCCGAAGAATACGGAGGCGACGCGCTGAGCTATTTAGACCAGATGATTATTTACGAGGAAATCTGCAAAGCCTCCATGTCCGTCGCGCTGGCCGTCGGCACAACATCGGGTTTCGGTCCCCGCTTCATTGCGGAGCTGGGGACAAAAGAACAGAAAGAGAAATATCTGCCCCTCATTGGTGAAGGCAAACTTAAAACCTGCATGGCCCTGACCGAACCCGCCGGCGGAACCGACATCCTCGGCGCCATATCGACATTCGCCGAAGAAAAACAGGACCGCTGGGTGCTCAACGGCGAGAAGGTATTTATCACCGCGGCCCACGCATCTGACTACATGATTACCATCTGTAAAACCGAATCAGACGCCAAGCCTTCCCGATCACTGTCCGTTTTTCTGGTTCCGTCCGCGAGCAAAGGCATCACCATCACGCGCATCCCCAAGATCAGTTGCCACCACTGCGATTCCGTGGGCATCACCTTTTCAAACGTGGAGATTCCCCATGAAAACCTTTTAGGGACCAAAGGAAACGGCTGGTATGAAATGCTGACCGTCCTGAACCCCGAACGCATCGCATGCGCCATTATGGGCGTCGGCCTTATCGCGGCGGCCTATGAAGACGCTTTTGCGTATGCTCAGCAGCGCCAGGCATTCGGCGGTCCCATCAGCCGGTTCCAGATTCTGCAGCATTATCTGGCGGACATATACATCAATATGGAGAACTCCCGGAACCTTACCTACAAAGCGGCATGGCTCTGCGATCATGGGAAGCCCTATCACATGGAGGCCACCATGGCCAAACTCGTTGCCTCTGAAGGAGCGCTGCATGCGGGCCGATTCGGCGCGGAAATTTTAGGAGGATACGGAATCTGCATGGAATACCCGATGCAGCGGTATTTGAGGGACGCCTACCAGCTTCAGTTTTCTCCGATATCAAATGAAATGAGCAAAAACATGATGATGCAGTTTCAGGGGCTGCCCAAATCATGGGCATAAGGCGGCCTGACCGCCCGATTCGGCAACAGGAGGCCTGAAACTTCAGCAAAAACCCAGGCGGCAGGCAGAAAGCAATGGCCTGGGTTTTAAAAAAAATTGAGATGGCGATAACGCATTCGGCCTTGACGGCGCTTGAATGCGAACCTGGTTTACATAAACAAACAGGAGATTGATGCATGTACACATTAGGCGATATCCCCCGGAAAAGCGCGCAGTGCTTCCCGGATAACGTAGCGGTTGTTTTCGAGGACACCCGGTTGACCTATAAGGAATTCAATTGCCGGATCAACCGACTGGCCAACGGATTAGCCAGAATCGGGTTTAAAAAGGGTGACCGCATCGCGGTGCTGGCGGAAAACACTCATAAGTATCTTGAAATATATTTTGCCGCCGCCAAGAGCGGCATCAGCGTCACTCCGCTCAATTTCAGGCTGGCGGATGATGAAATCGCTCATGTGGTCAATGATAGCGAGGCATCATGCTTTTTGGCGGGCGACGGATATGAACAGCGGGCACAGCAGCTCGGCAATCGCCTGAACGCCATAAACGCCTGGATCTCGCTGGACAATAAATTTCCCGGCTTTATTGATTACGAAGAGATGTTAAGCGATGCCTCAGACCGGGAACCTGTTATAGATGTGGATGAAAATGATCTGGCGGTGCTGATGTACACCGGCGGAACCACCGGTCTCCCCAAAGGCGTCATGATGTCCCACCGCAACCTCATGACCGCCGTTTTATCGGCAACGCTTTCCATGGGATTTACCAGGGAAGATTCCACCTGCTTTGTCCTGCCGCTGTTCCATGTCTCGTTTTGGCCGGCCTTCTCGGTACTCCTGGTCGGCGGGAAAACAGCGATCAATCGAAAACCGGATTTAAACGGTATTTTAAAACTAATACAGGATGAGAAATGCTCGCACATCAATGCGGTCCCCACCCTTTACGGATGGCTGCTTCAGTTTGCCGATGTCAACGCTTATGACCTGTCAAGCCTGCGCTCCATAACCTATGCCGGAAGCCCCATGCCGATCGAGTTGTTAAAACAGAGCATCCAGAAATTCGGAAACAAATTTTCTCAGGGGTATGGGATGACCGAGGCTCTGGGCGTCACGCAACTTCCCGAATGGGATCACTTCCTTGATGGAGATAAATCCAAACTGCTGGCCAGTGCGGGCAAGCCGGTCCTTTGCGCGGAAATCAATGTTTTTGATGATCAGGACAACCCGGTGAAAACCGGTGAAATCGGCGAAATCGTGGTCCGGGGAAAACACGTCATGGCGGGTTACTGGAAAAATCCGGAATTGACGAAAAAAGCCCTGCGCGGCGGATGGTACCACTCCGGAGATATGGGCTACATGGATGAAGACGGTTACCTCTATCTTGTCGACCGCAAGGCCGACATGATCGTCACCGGGGGTGAAAACGTCTATCCCAAGGAGGTGGAGGATGTTCTCTATGAACATCCGGCCGTTTCAATGGCGGCAGTGGTATCGGCGCCTGACGACAAATGGGGAGAACGGGTCCAGGCGGTGGTGGTACTGAAGCCGGGCCAGACAGTGCCGGAATCCGAGCTGATCAACTATTGCAAGGGAAAACTGGGAGGCTACAAATGTCCCAAGGCAGTTGATTTCTGGGAGTCGATTCCAACCTCGCCAATCGGAAAAATTCTTCGAAAGGATGTGAAGAAGAAATTCTGGGAAGGTCAAGGGCGTTCAATAGGCTGACAGACTGAAATCACATTTCAATAGAAAAAAAATACATTTCATCGATTAGGAGAGAAGGTTGATGGCAGTTGTTGAGTGGAAAAAAGACGGGACCGTGGCGATCGTTTCAATGAGCAATGGCGAGAATCGTCACAATTCGGATTTTGTCGTCGCCATGAGACAAGTTCTGGATCAAGTCATCAAAGACGCAGATATCCATGCACTGGTGATCACCTCGTCGGATGAGCGCTTCTGGAGCCTTGGCGTTGATATTGAGTGGCTGGGGATTCAGATGCAAAACCAGGCCTTTCAAACCATCAAGGACTTCATGTACGGCATGAACGGTATATTTGCGGCGCTGCTCACCCTTCCCGTTCCCGTCATCGCCGCCATCAACGGGCATGCGTTCGGAAACGGCGCCATACTCTCCTGTGCTTGTGATTTCCGGTTCATGAAGGCCGACCGGGGGTATTTCTGTTTTCCGGAAGTCGATCTGGGCATCCCGTTTCTTCCAAGCATGATCGCATTTGTGCGCAAAGCGATTCCCGAATACAAATTCAATGAATTAAAACTCACCGGGAAAAGAGCCGGCGCCGCCGAACTGGAAGCCGCGCACGTCATTGAAAAGGCATGTCCCGACGTGGATTCCCTGATGAAAGAGGCCTTGGCCTTCGCTCGGGGTTTTCAGAAAAAACGGGGCATTTTCGGTGAGCACAAAAAACGGATGCATCGCCGCATCATCGAGATAATCGATACACAGGACAGCCAATACATTGACGCTCTCAGTCTGATGGTTTCGGACTGACCTGCCTGTTGATGTGGCGGCTGAGAATATAAAGATGAAAACGCGATTAAACATGGATGATCTAATAATTAAAAAAGGAGGGATAAATGAAATTTAAAAAATCAGCGAATGGACTATTAAGAGAAACGGGAAAAAAACTTCTTCCCTGCATTACGATTTTAGCATGCCTGATTGCATATTCAACAAATTCATCAGCATTCAATATCGGACTCGGCGATGAGTCATTCCTGGATATTGATACTACATTAACCTATGGAGCCTCAGTGCGCATGGATGACGCGAAAGACCGACTGCTGTCAAATGTGAATGCCGATGACGGAAATAGAAGCTTCGAAAAACATGATCTAATATCAAATATGGTAAAAATTAATTCGGATATCCTGCTGGAGCATAAAAATGTCGGTGCTTTTACACGTGTTCGAGCGTTTTATGACAGCGTGTACGATCAAAAAAATGCAAACGATTCTCCCGCCACTCAAAATAATTTTATCGGGGGGAGTATATCAGATCATCGAAAATTTACCGATGACGCAAAAGATCTGCATCGATCCTCGGTTGATCTGCTGGATGCCTTTGTTTACGGCAATTTTTACATAGCTGACCGTCAGATAGACGTACGAGCAGGGAAACAGGTGATATCATGGGGCGAAAGTCTGTTTACACAGGGAGGCATCTCATCGGCGCAGAGTCCTGTTGACGCCCGAATGGTAAATTCCCCGGGTGTTGAATTAAAGGATGTCTTCATGCCTGTCGGCCAGTTTTACTCTCAAATCGATGTGATATCGAATCTCGCATTTGCCGGATATTATCAATGGGAATGGGAAAAGACGCAACTGAATGCTCCCGGGACCTACTTCAGCACCTCCGACCTGCTGGATGACGGGGGATCCTTCCTGCTGTTCCAACCCGCTCCCGGAATGCTGATTCCCATTCCACGAGGACTCGATAAAAAACCAGGCGATGATGGGCAGTGGGGAATTTCACTGAGATATTTGGCGCCGGAATTAAACGAAACCGAATTTGGATTATACTATATCAACTATCATGAAAAAACACCTAATTTTAATCTTAATATGGCGGGCGGGAATTATTTCCTGAGCTATGCCGAAGACGTCAAACTCTATGGCGCGAGCGTCAGTTCAGCCGTTGGGTCGACAAATGTTTCAGGTGAAATAGCGTATCGACAAGATTATCCAGTGCAAGTGCTGCCGGCTCCCCTTTTTATGTATGATAAGCTTGATATCGCACAAGGTCTTATTTCGGTAATGAACATTTTCGGACCCGCATGGTTCATCGATAATACTACTTTTATCGCTGAGATAGGAATGAACCATGTGATTAAAAACAATACCGATAAGATTGTAGCGGATCAGGATGCCTGGGGATATCAGACCCAGATTGCATTTGATTTTTTTTCGATACTGCATCGTCTCGATCTAAAAGTTCCGATTACCTGGAAGCATAATCCCAACGGCGTATCCGCCCTTGCCGGCACTTTTACCGAAGGATCCGATTCAATCTCATTAAAATTCGATTTTCTATACGATAAAAGAATCAGCTCTTCATTGGGATATACCGCCTTTGTGGGAAGCCCCTCCAACCAGGACACGGCTGATAGAGATTTCGCATCATTTAACATAAAATATACTTTTTAATTATTTAAATAAGGAGAAACATTATGGCGAATTATTTATTTAAAAAAATTGTGTCGATTTGTTGCTTCTTAATCGTCCTTTCCCTGGCAATGCCAGGTCAGGCGAAAGTTTCAAAAGAAGAAGCGGATCAATTGAAAACCACGCTGACGTCTCTTGGCGCCGAGCGTCAAGGCAACGCCGACGGGACCATTCCGCCATGGGATGGCGGAATTAAAACCATACCTCCCATCGGATACAATGGTCCGGGTTCGCTTTATCCTGATCCATATGAAAACGATGAAGTCGTTTTAAGAATAACCAAGGATAACCTTAATCAATACTCAGATAAGTTGAGCGAGGGGATTAAAGAACTCTTTAAGCGGTTTCCCGATACTTATTATATTGATGTCTATCCAACCCGTCGATCCATGGCCGCGCCGGAATGGATGTACGAAAATACCCATAAAAACGCCCTGACCGCAGAGGCTGATGAAAATACTATGATCATAACGGGCGCTTATGGCGGAGTCCCATTCCCGATCCCCAAAAACGGGTTTGAGATTGTTATGAACCACCTTTTACGATGGTTGGGACATGGAATACACTATGAACACAGGGGCCTTATTATTGATTCAAGCGGGCGGATTTCTCCCGGGGAGGGAGGACCTGTGTGGTTCAAACTGCCTTATTACGATAAAAACGGAACACTGGAGAATAGCAACGGTTATTACATGTACATGTTTTCGCTGATGACCGCGCCCCCGAGAAAGAACGGGGAGGTAATTTTGGCACTGGACCCCGTGAATATGGCAAAAAGCGAGAGGAAAGCATGGCAGTATCTTACAGGCCAGCGACGGGTGCGCAGAGCCCCTTCCATTTCATACGACACGCCCAATACCACGTTCGGCGGACACATAAATTATGATGATCAGTATATGTTTAATGGCTCCCCCGACCGATATAATTGGAAGATTATCGATAAAAAAGAAATGTATATACCATACAACTGCTACAAAGTCTATCTGGAGCCCGACCTAAAAAAGCGTTTTATCGCAAACCATCCAAATCCTGAATACGTGCGGTGGGAATTGCACCGGGTATGGGTAGTTGAAGGGACGCTCAAAGAAGGTTCGCGACATGTATATAACAAACGTCGGTTTATCATTGATGAGGATTCATGGAATATTGTCCTTTCCGACAATTATGACGCCCAGGGGGAACTCTGGAGGTCATTAGTATTTCATTCCAAGGTTTCGTATGATTTGCCGGGGATAAGCTTAGGAGAGGTCATCGGTTTTGAGTTTCAAAGGGGCGTTTATATCGTTCAAACGCAGACCAGTCAATTCGGTAAAGATCTGAATCATGAAATAATCGAGGATGACTCGTTTTTTACCCCCGAAAACATTCGCCGACGCGGGCTGCGGTAATAATCGATTTGTCTTCTTATATATCAGGGGCGTTAAACAATTAACGCCCCTCTCTGAAACAACAGAGGAAGGGCGATGTATACCCGGAAACAAAACATAATGTTTAATTTTTGGACTGTCGCAGTAGCTTTATTCTTACTTGTCTCGGCGTCCACAAGTGGTGCTCAAACCGATCTATTGTCTACCCATTCCGAAAATGACGAAACAGCGTCATCTTCACTGCTCCTCGACGTTGTAAATACCGGTCAGCGACTGGTTAGCGTCGGAGAACGTGGATATATCATTTATTCAGACGATAACGGCAATCATTGGAATCAGGCCCAAGTACCGACCAGTGTAACCTTAACGTCGGTATATTTCCCCACATTCGAAAGGGGTTGGGCCGTTGGACATGACGGGATTGTACTCCACACGGAAGATGCCGGCAAGACATGGAAAAAACAGTTAGATGGTTATACCGGGCATAAGCTCAGCTTGAGGCATGCTGAGAAACTGTTATCCGAAAAAATGACTCATAGAGCGGCATCTCATCCGGAACCCGACGAAAACATGGATGAAATGATCGAAGAGCTTCAATTAAGAATAAATGACATCAAACAAATAATTGAAAACGATATGTGGGGAGACCCGCTTATGGATGTCTGGTTCAAGGATGAACTGAAAGGGTTCGTGCTTGGATCCTATGGCCTTGTCTATCATACCTCGGATGGCGGTCTGTCATGGGAGCCATGGTGGGATAAAATCGAAAATCCATACGGCCTTCATTACTACAGCATTACTGAGGCAAACGGAGTGCTTCTGATCGCCGGCGAATCGGGTTCGCTCTACAGATCAACAGATGGTGGACAGTATTGGCAACAACTTGTTGCTCCGACCAGTGGATCATACTTCGGGGCGGTGTCCTGCGATAACGTATTCTTTGTTTTCGGTTTAGGTGGAACTATCGCCTATTCCAATGATTCCGGGAATCATTGGAATTTGATTGAAACAGAGGCGGCGGGAACGATTTCCTGCGCGGCTTTCAAAGATCCACATACACTTGTAGTTGCCTCTTACTCAGGCGAAATCACGGTTATCTCGCTGGTCAATTTTGTATCCCAAACATCGAGGGTCGGCCTGGCATGGTCAGGCGTGGCCGTCACATCAGACGGGAATATTATTCTTGCCGGTTTGTATGGCGTCAAATTGGTTCGGTTCAATGAAATCAAATAATCTGCGACGGGAACGGTAATCATGAAACGGCATGATGCTCACTGCAATAGCGAACAAAACAGCTTTTTACTTGAAAACCTCATTTTTCAAAACAGGGCCATATTGTTAATCGGTTTTGCCCTTTTAACCGCCTTTTTATTCTTTCATGCATCTCAGATAGTGCTTAACACCAATTTTGATAAGATGATTCCCAAAAATCATCCGCATATTGCCAATTATCTGTCGCATAAGGAAGATCTAAAAGGCCTCGGAAATGCCGTAAGCATCGCGGTTGAAGCAGTTGAAGGCGACATTTTTAACGCGGAGTATCTCGATACCCTTCAAAAAATCAACGATACGGTGTTTTTTATTTCCGGCGTCGATCGCGCCGCCTTAAAATCGCTTTGGACGCCCCAGACCCGATGGTTAGCCGTAACCGAAGAAGGTTTTGATGGCGGCCCGGTTATCCCGGACAGCTATAAGGGCACTCCCGAAGATATAGATCAACTTCGCAGCAATATCTATCGGTCCGGTGAAATCGGAAGGCTGGTCGCAAACAATTACAAATCGACCATCGTATACGTTCCGCTTCTGGATATAGACCCTGAAACAGGCAACCCGCTCGATTATCAGAATTTTTCAAGACAACTCGAAATTCAGGTTAGAGAACGATTTCAATCCGACAATATTAAGATACACATTACTGGTTTCGCGAAACTCGTTGGAGACCTCATGGATGCCGCAAACCAGATTGTGCTGTTCTTCTTTATAACCGTAATGATTACCCTGATGTTGTTATATCTGTATTCCCGTTGCTTGCGAAGCACGATGATCTCGATGACATGCTCCCTTATTGCGGTGGGATGGCAACTGGGTTTATTAAAGCTCTTTGGATATGCTTTGGATCCATACTCTATGCTCGTCCCTTTCCTCATCTTCGCCATTGGTACAAGCCACGGCGTCCAGATTATCAATAACATGAACCATGAAACAATGCAGGGGTACGACCGATTAAACAGCGCCCGGCGAACATTCAGAAACCTTTTTAATCCTGCGGTAACTGCTTTAGTGACGGACATCATCGGCTTCGGCTCCCTCCTTGTAATAAACATCGGCGTTATACAGGAACTGGCGATTGGTTCAACCATCGGAGTTGCCGGGCTGATTCTGACCAATACCTTTTTGATGCCAATTATTCTCTCTTATACCGGGGTGAGTTCTTCAGCCGTAAAGTGGCTTCACTCGGAAGAAGAAGAACACACGCATGCTGTTTGGACCGCGCTTTCTTCTCTTACAAAACCGGCGCCCGCCCTGACTGTTATCGTTTTTATCTCGGTAATCTTTGCAGGCAGTATTTATACCGGCCGGGGACTCAAAATCGGCGATCTGGATAAGGGCGCGCCTGAATTATATCCGGACTCAAGATATAATCAGGATATCGCATTTATAGCTGATAACTATTCCTCAAGTTCGGATGTCTTTGTAGTGATGGTAAAAACCCCTGAACAAAAAAGCAGCGACTACAGAACGCTTGTCGCCATGGATCGACTGTCGCGGCAATTGCGGATGATCCCCGAAGTACAATCCGTCACTTCTTTAGTAGATGTAACTAAAACGCTGATGAGCGCCTACGCGGAAGGCAACCTGAAGTGGATGGCATTAAACCGGAATCAGCAAACACTGGACGCAACGGTTATAAAGGCTCCTCCTGAGTTCAGCAATAAAGAAGGCACCATTTCCCCTATGATCATTTATTTAAAAGATCACGAAGCGGATACGTTGCAAAAGATCGTTCGTGCTATAGAAGCATTCTCCGAAAATAACACCATTGAGACCTCTCAATTCCTGCTGTCCGCCGGAAACGCCGGCATAGAGGCGGCCACTAATATTGTCATATCAGAATCACGATATCGAATGTTGATATTAATCTATTGTGTTGTTGCCATCTTATGCATGCTCGCCTTCCGGTCCATTCAGGGCACGATCTGCGTGCTTTTACCTTTGGCTTTAACCTCCTCATTATGTTCTGTGGTCATGATAATTCTGGGCATCGGGGTTAAGGTCGCCACCTTGCCGGTCATCGCCATCGGCGTCGGGATCGGCGTGGATTACGGAATATATATCTACAGCAAATATCAAAAATACTTAAAAGGAGGAATGCCTATACGCAAAGCCTATTACAACACCCTTAAGACAACCGGCAAAGCCGTATGCTTTACCGGGATTACACTATCTGTTGGCGTGGGGATCTGGGGATTTTCGGCCATCAAGTTTCAAGGCGATATGGGCATCCTTCTGGCATTTATGTTTTTAACGAATATGCTTGGAGCAATATGCATCATACCGGCATTAATCGGTTTGTTTGAATGGTTAAAGACTAAATCGGAGTCACTGGCTAACCATCATGACAAAAAACAATGCGCGCTGCCTGTGGCGACTGATCTCAACTGACACAATCTCCCAACAATCATTGATAAGGAGGCATCATGAGCGAATTTGTTAAAGACGACTATTTTAAAATCGACCCCGAGCCCCATCTCATCGGCAACATGGACCTGGTCAACCATTTCCCCGGAGTCAAGATGTGGTGGAGGGCCATTGACGCCATCCATCGCCCTCTGCTGATCGGCGCGCCGCCGGAAGCCTACGTGGGAATGGAAGAGTGGGAAATGCAGAAAATTACCGATCCGGCAAGCATTGTCAGGGCCATGGACAAGTATGGGGTCGATATCGCCTGCCTGCTGCCCGAATCCATGATGGACACCACCGGATACTCCAGCCGATGGTGCACCAACGGCGAAATGGCCAAAATCGTTGAAACCAACCCGGAACGGTTCATGTACCAGCCCAATATTTCACCCATCAAGCATAAGGGCGTGAAAAACACCATCTGGGAACTGGAATTCTGGGTCAAAGAAAAGGGCGCGAAAATTTTCAAATTCTACCCGCCCGAAGATACCTACATCAATGATCCGGATATCTGGCCGTTTTATGAAAAAGCCCAGGAACTCGGCATTGTGCTGGACATTCACACCGGGTTTTCCTGGGTGCCGCCGGGAAAAAGCAAGTATGCGCTGCCGATCTACATAGACGATGTGGCAAGGGATTTCCCGGACTTGAAGATCAACGCCTTTCACATGGGATATCCCTATTGTGCGGACTTGAACATGATCGCCATGCAGCATCCCAACGTTTACGTATGCCTTAGCCTGCTAATCCCCTGGGCCACGAGTTCTCCCCGCAACTTCGCGAAAATCATCGGCGAAGCCTTGCGGTGGGTGGGCCCGGACAAGATCATCTGGGGAACCGATTATGCGGGTTACGGCGCCCAGATCCGAACCGCGGTGATCGGCATGCGGGAATTTCAAATTCCCGAGGACATGCAGAAGGATTACGGTTATCCGGCGATTACGGACGAAGACCGGAAGAAGATATTCGGCGGCAACCTCGGCAGACTGCTGGGGATCGATACCACCAAAAGAAGAATTAAATAACCACTAAAAGCATCGGTTGACCAGCAATATGCTCTCATCCGAAAATCAATCTTCCCCAAAGGAGAAACATCATGAGCTACGATGCCTTGTTTGAACCGATCACCATCGGCAATATGGAACTTAAAAACCGGATCGCTGTCGCGCCCATGAATGTCGGCTATGCCGCACCCGACGGATATCCGAACGATCAGTATCTGGCCTTTTATGCCACCCGGGCCCGCGGCGGCTATGGGCTGATTATCACCACCGCGGCCATGGTCAATCCATATGATTGGGCCGGAAGCGAAGGCATGAACCCGTTAAAATTTACGGATTATCGCTATTATCGGTTCTGGAGTGAAATTATCAAAGCCGTCCATTATTACGACGGCTGCAAAATCGCGATTCAACTGAGTCCGGGCTGGGGCCGCCAGGGGCATCCCAACGTGGGCAAACCGGGTGTTCCTTCGGGTGCTCCTTCCTGCGTCCCCCTTTGCATGGATCTTCGGGATTACTTTAAAAAATGCAAAGGCAACCTGAAGCAGATGAGTAAAAAAGTCCCGGCCGGAACATTCGAGAGCATGGATCTGGATGGTTTGATCAACATGTCGGATCAAGAATATTTCTCGACAGATTTTCAACAATTTTTGCAGGACTTTCTCTCGCAGATGGACCCTGAGATATATTCCTTTATCTGGGGAGATGTGCCGCGGGAACTGACCATTCCGGAAATCACCGACCTGGAAGACCGCATGGCGGTTCAGGCGAGGGATGCCCTCAACCTGGGGTTCGACGCGGTTGAAATCCACAGCCCCCATGGTTACCTGATCCATCAATTCCTTTCTCCCAAAATGAACAAACGAAAGGATGAGTACGGCGGGAGCCTCCAGAACCGGGCGCGTTTTCTCATGAATATCATCCGGAAGATCCGGAAGAAGGTGGGGCCGGACAAGCCGGTCTGGTGTCGGCTCTCGGGTGACGAGCTTCAGCCCGGCGGCATCCACCATGATGAGCAGTGCCTGGTGGCGGCCATGGCAAAGGAAGCCGGGGTGAATGCCATCAATGTGTCCCAGGGAAGCTACGAGGCCATGGGCAGCGCTTTTGCCCCGGACGGCGAAGGCGATTTCACCCGGTGGGCCGCCGGCTTC
Source organism: Desulfobacteraceae bacterium (assembly GCA_003597945.1). Lineage (GTDB taxonomy): Bacteria > Desulfobacterota > Desulfobacteria > Desulfobacterales > Desulfosalsimonadaceae > SURF-33. The sequence continues at coordinate 16,655 of QZJS01000125.1, forward strand.
AAGAAGGCCACCGGCGGACTGCCCATTATGGTTCCTCACTTTCTGACGCCCGCCCGCGCGGAAAAAGCAATCAAAAATGAATCCGTAGACATCATCGAACTCGGCCGCCAGTCGCTTGCCGACCCCTTCTGGCCGGTCAAGGTAAAAACAGGCCGTGAAAAAGAAATCATCAAATGCACCCGGTGCCAGCAGTGCTACATCGAATTCGGGGCCAAGCATTTCCTGGAATGCGCCGTCAACCCGGTCACCGGCCGGGAAAAATATTTTCCCGAACTGTGGCTTAATGACACGACCTTCGGAAACCGCCTTAACAAGGCCATTAAAAAAATGTCGGGATTCCCGCAAATATAGGCGTGTTTATTATACTGCCGCCCCACTATCACATCACATAGAGGCTTATGGTGAAGTGGGGGATGATTATTTATTGCAACATCATATTGAAGCGGAAAATTCATGTCGGTTAACGTAACTCCATTTCACCGCAAGCAAAAGAAAAAGGAAACAGTCATGAAAAATGTAAAAATGATTATCCGTATCCTTGCATTGATGGCTGTCATTCATGCCGCCTCGGCTTTTACCGTCAGAGCTGAGCCTTGCTACCCGACAACCCCCTTTGATGTTTATGCGATGCAATATTTTACCCGGATCAACACGGATATCCTGACAGATCCTGGAATACATGTCATTCTGGCCGGAACGGGTATGCCATGGTTTGACCCGATCCGAAACCCTCAGTGCATCGGGGTCATTGCGGGCGGGAAATTCCTGCTTTTCGATGTGGGTGACAGTGCCCTAAAAACCCTTGATAAGCTCAACCTTCCCATCAACCGGATCGACGCGGTTTTCATAACGCATTATCATTCTGACCATACCAACGGCCTTGGACATTTAATCAGTCATACCTGGGCGAACCACCGGCAACAGCCGATCCGAGTGTATGGTCCAAAAGGCATCAAAAAACTCACCAAAGGCTTTGCGAAAGCCGCAAAGCTGGACATCGACATCCGAAAAAACTTTGAGGCGTTCGATTCTAATCTGGCGATTGGCGTGCCACATGAATTCAAATATCCCAAAGACGGCACTCCTGTAGAAATATTCAATGAAAACGGCGTGGTGGTCAAAGCCTTTAAAAACGATCACTACGACGTGGAAATCTCCGTCGGATATCGCATCGAATTTGCCGGGAGGCTGGTCGTGATCAGCGGCGATACCATGTATGCGGATTCCGTGGTTCAAAACGCCACGGGAGCCGATCTACTCATCCATGAAGCCACTAATATGCGCATGGCGGAACGGACGGCATGCCTTGCGGAAACCAATATTCCAGCCCCGCATGGTCCCGGTCTGGCATCCAGGATCAGGCGCGCCATTTCACACCACATCGATACGCTTGAAGTTGCCGAAGTGGCCGCCCAGGCTGGAGCGGGGAAGCTGGTCTTAAACCATATCATTCCGCCCATCCCGGAAACATTTAGCTTTATGGGTGGTGAGTTTGATTTTACGGTTGATTTCATAGAAGGCATGGACGCAATTTATACGGGAGACATTCATGTCGCCAAAGACGGCGCTTCCTTTTACCTGCCTCCGGCGCCAGAAAACACTGTTTCCGGTCCATGTGAAGGTCCATGCGCTCCTTAAATCTCCCAGCATGAAGATCTCATCATTGACTGTCTATTTTAACGGCAGCGCCGGCGGTATTCCCGACGCTGCCATACCGCTCGCCGGCCGGGAATAATATTTTTCAACTTATAGAATTATTTTAATAATTTTTCAGGAGAACTTTTTGTGAACGTGCTTGAGCAAGGTCATGGGAAATTATTTATGGACCCTGATCCGGATAATGCCAGGGAATTTTTCCGAAAGAAAAAACGGAAAATGGATAACAAGGTCATGGATCTCAAAACGGCTGTCGAAAAATTTGTAAATGACGGAGATTACCTGGCCATCGGCGGGTTCGGTGCAAACCGGACACCGGTTTCCGCCTGCCATGAAATTGTCAGGCAGGGTAGAAAAAATATGGGATTTGCCGGTCATACATCAACGCATGATATGGAAATTTTAAGCGCCGGCAAGGTCTATAATCGCATTGATGTGGCGTATGTCGTAGGTCTGGAGGCAAGGGGACTTTCGACTTGCTCAAGGCAATATCTGGAATCCGGCCATGTCGAAATTACGGAATGGTCCAACTACAGTCTGACTGCAAGGCTGAAGGCCGCAGCCATGGGAGTGCCGTATATTCCTGTTAGAAATCTAATGGGTACGGATACGCTCAAATATAGCGCCGCCAAAATCGCGGATTGTCCTTTTACCGGAAAAAAACTGACATTAATGCCGGCGTTGTATCCGGATATCGCCATCATTCATGTGCATGAAGCAGATATTTATGGAAATGCCAGATTTAAGGGAATTGCGGTTTCAGATATCGATTTGGCAAATGCCGCCAAACGGGTCATCATCACAACAGAACGGTTGATAAGCCATGATGAGATCACGCGGGATCCTTCTTCAACGCGCATTCCCTATTATGTTGTGGATGCGGTATGTGAAGAACCTTTCGGCGCCTATCCAGGCACAATGCCGTATGAATATTTTTCTGATGAGGAGCATCTAAAAGAGTGGCTCGAGGTTGAAAAAGATTCCGAGAAATTTCAGGTTTTTTTGAAAAAAAATATCTATGACTGCAAAGACCATGAAGAATATATCTCTCGGAATGGAGGGGCCAAAAAAAGGCGGGAGCTAAGGGCCAAGGAAATGCTTTTATAAAAGGGAATACCATTATGACAGAATATAGCGCGATAGAAATGATGATTTGTGTTGCGGCCCGCGAGCTGGAAAATGGTTCAACCGTCGGCGTTGGAACTGGGGCGCCTTGCGCGGCGGCAATGCTTGCGCAAAAAACCACTGCCAAGGATCTTTCCATACTGTTTGAAGCGGGCGGCATAAGCCCTCAACTTCCTGAAATGCCGATTTCCGTTGGAGATTCCAGAACATTTTATAAAGCGGCCATGGCGGGAAGCATGGGGGATACGATGGAGGCCTGTTCAAGGGGCTTTGTAGACTATACCTTCCTGGGGGGAGCTCAAATCGATAAATATGGGAATTTGAATTCAACAATTATCGGCAAAGAACATCGTCATCCGAAGGTACGGCTCCCGGGCTCCGGCGGTGCGAACGATTTTGCTTCGTTTTGCTGGCGAACCATGATTATGACTGTTCAGGACAAAAGACGATTTGTCGAAAAGCTTGATTTTATGACCACCCCCGGCTGGATTAATGGCGATGATTCAAGGGAAAAGTCGGGGCTGCCTTTAAATACAGGCCCTTATAAAATTATCACCAACTTGGCGCTTATGGATTTTGAACCAAAATCCAAACGGATGCGCGTGATTTCAATCCATCCCGGATATACCTTCAATGATGTTCAGGATAATTGCGGCTTTGAACTTTTATGCGCGGAAACGGCAGAAAAAACGCACCCCCCCTCCATGGGAGAATTAAAAATTCTTCGAGAGGAAGTCGATCCATATAGATATGTTATTGGCCGATAATTATTCAAATTAGTAGCAATTAATTTATAAGACACAAGGAGAGAATAATGAAATACAATATGCTGAAACAATTGGTAGTAATTTTTTTCATCGCCTTATTTTACCCTTCTCTGCTTTTTGGTCACGGATGGGCCGGGTACGAGCAGGGGGCGAAGGCCCATGGCATGGGAGGCGCTTTTACCGGGCTTGCCGATGATCCCACCGCCGTATATTTCAACCCTGCCGGAATCGTTCAACTGGACGGCACCCAGGCTTCTCTTGGGTTTGCCGTCGCAAATGCGAGAGGACATTTTAAAAGCAATGGAACTTCCGGAATCGCCGGTGTCGGGGCAGGCGATGAGACGGATCTGAAAGATCAAGTGTTCCTTATACCGAATTTTTACCTGACATCAAAAATCAACGACAGGTTCTCTATTGGATTTGGAGAATATACGATATTCGGATTAGGCTTTAAGTGGCCCAATTCCTTCGAGGGGAGATATGCGCCGGGCGGCAGAAACGGGGGACTGGAAACCATGACCTTAAACCCTGTAGCTGCGTATCGAATCACGGAAAACCTTTCACTGGCCCTTGGCGGCAGAATCGAAAGGGCAAAACTCACCCTTGAAAATAAAATCTTTTTGGCTCCGGGCATCGATGACGTAAGGGCAAAAATTAGTGGGGATGATTTCGGTTTAGGCTGGAATGCGGCTATTTTTTATAAAATCACCGATGAATTAAGTGGGGGCCTTAGTTATAAAAGCCCGATGAAGCATTCTTTCAGCGGTATTGATGTCGCTTTTACGCCTCAGATTGACGCCCTGGGCCCAATACCGGTAGGCATTCTCAATACAAAAGCAAGCCTGGATGTCACCCTTCCGCAGTTTGCCGGGATCGGAATCGCCTGGTCAACGGGACCCCTGACAATAACACTTGACGGATACTGGTGGGACTGGTCTGAAATTGACGAATTAAATATCAAATTGCGCGACCCGGTAGCAGGCGCGCCATCCATTGTAACTCCCATGGATTGGGATGACACCTTGACATGGGCGATCGGCGCTCAATACAATATAAATGCCTTTGACAGAGATGTCAGCCTGCGAGGCGGTTTTATGTACGAGCAATGCCCGGCTCCATCCAAAACAATTATTCCCGCTGGGTATAACGGCGACAATCTGCTCTACAATATCGGGCTCGGGTCAATGATCGGCCCATTTTATTCCGATATTTACGTTACCTATGTTTATACCAGAGACCAGAAATGGAATAATTTATACAGCCATGTAAATAATCCCGGCGGCGGACCGGTTACAGGCGAATTTCAGGACTACAACACGTTTATTATCGGCAGCAATATCAGCTATAAATTTTAGCAATTACGATTTGAATGACCGAAGGACGAAAGAGCGGAGATAATCCAATGAATCTTCCTGACGGATGGTTATCCGGAAAAGTTGCCCTGGTTACCGGTGCATCCAGGGGCCTGGGGCGGGAAATCGCCCTGGCCCTTGGGCGCGCGGGAGCCGATGTGGCCGTCACGGATCTGCTGATCGAAAGTGAAACCCTTTCCAAAACAGATGCTGAAGCACACGGATTGCTAACCGCCCATTTTTCCGAAACGGCAAGCGTAAGAACCCTCTCCACCGCCGAGGAAATACAAAAAATGGGGGTGAGGAGCATCGGCATCAAATTGGATGTCGCTGATCCGGACGGCATCCGAACAGCGGTTTCCGAAGTCTATGAACGGTTCGGACGCATCGACATTCTCGTGAACAACGCCGGCGTCATGGACAACATGGCCCTGATGGATAAGCATACCGACCGCATGTGGGAAAGAGATATCGGCATCAATCTCACAGGGACGTATAACTGCATAAAAACGGTTTGGCCTTACATGAAGAAAGCCCGATGGGGCCGCATCATCAATGTTTCCTCCTTTGTCGGATTAAGCGGCGCCTATGCTCAGCCGGGCTATGGCGCCGCAAAGGCCGGCATCATAGGTCTGAGCAGGTCCATGGCGCTGGAAGGCGCCAGGGATAAGATCACCGTCAACGCCGTTCTGCCCGGATTCATCGAAACCGAAGCCCTCATGCTGCATGATCCAGGGATGCTGGATCGCATCAGAAGCAGAATCGCCTTAAAGCGTCTGGGAAAGCCCGGGGAAGTGGCATCTGTTATCGTTTTTTTGTCATCTGAAAGTGCCGGATATATTACCGGCGCCGCCATACCGGTCACCGGCGGAGCGGATTTGTTTGTATTTTAGTTCTTGTATAAATGCATAAGCTCGGAATCATCATTGGCAATGATCTGCCGCCCATTAAAATCTGATGGCAAAATCCATTCTTTTCTGTCATAGTTTCCACATCGCTTCCCATTTTTGTCACAGTTCTGCCACAATATTGAAAAAAACATCCATTATTTTGAGACAAAAGCGGCAGGAACGGAAATCTCCTGATTTTGGAAACAAGCGAAACGAAAGATGGATTGGGGAGCCAACTTCTCACCTCGAATATGAGGAGGCCATGGAACCATCGAAAAAATCCCGCAAGATTTTCGTGATCGACACCAATGTCATTCTCCACGACAGCGCCTGCATCACGCATTTTCATGAACACGACGTCGTCATTCCCATCACCGTGCTGGAGGAGCTGGACCAGTTCAAAAAAGGGACCGAAACCTTAAGCTATCATGCACGGGAGTTTTTGCGCGCCTTAGACAACCTCAGCGGAGACGGGCTGTTTAATGCCGGGAAAAAGATCGGGCCGGATCAGGGCCTGATCAGCATCAAGCTGGAAAAGCCCTTTCACGACGACCTGCTGAAAAATTTCACTGCCCAGAAACGGGATCACCACATTCTCAACATCGCCTATCACCTGTCCAAGGAAAACCCCGCCATTGATGTGATTCTGGTCACCAAGGATGTAAACCTGCGCATCAAGGCCAAATCCATCGGGATCTTAGCTCAGGATTATCAGTCGGATCATGTCAAGGATCTCTCCATGATCTATAAGGGGAGACGGGTGGAAGAACATTTTGACGGCAATGTGATCGATGCCATGTATCAGGCGCCTTATGAAGTGGATGCCGCGACGGTTACGCTGAATCCGGCCCTGTTCCCCAATGAGTTTCTGATCATGCGCAACGGCAGGAAATCCGCACTTGGATATTACAACGCCGGCACCGGAAGGATAAAAAGAGTCGATAAGCAGACGGTGAATGGAATTACACCGAAAAACGCGGAACAGATCTTCGCGTTGAGCGCCCTGATGAACGACGATATCCGGCTGGTAACCATCTCCGGCAAGGCCGGAACGGGAAAAACCCTTCTGGCCCTGGCGGCCGCTCTTGGCTGTCGGCAACGCTATCGCCAGATTTATTTCGCCCGTCCGGTGGTGCCGCTGAGCAACAAGGATCTGGGCTATCTGCCGGGGGATGTACAGTCAAAACTCGACCCCTATATGCAGCCCCTTCACGACAATCTGAGCGTGCTGGAACAGCATCAGCAGGCAATCGGCAACGGCGATGCCAAGCCGGCCCGCGTCAGGGAACTCATCGACAATGAAAAACTGGTGATCACGCCTCTTTCTTATATCCGGGGACGAAGCCTCGTAAAGGTCTATTTTATTATCGATGAATCTCAGAATCTAACGCCCCACGAGGTCAAGACCATCATCACCCGGGCCGGCGAAGGCACCAAGGTGATTCTCACGGGCGATATTTTCCAGATCGATCACCCCTACCTGGACAGCCGCTCCAACGGTCTGAGCTATCTGATCGAAAAAATGCAGGGCCAGCCGCTTTATGCCCATATCAACCTTGAAAAGGGCGAGCGCTCCGAGCTTGCGGAACTGGCCAGCAATCTCTTATAATAATGCGTAAGCGCTATTTTTCCCGCTGAGGCAACACCATTTTTCCGACTTCGTCCAAATCCGCCTCAAGGGTATCGGCAAATGTATGATCCGTTTCCCGTTCGACAACGTTCTGCAGGATCCGAAAATCCCTGGCCAGGCGCTCGCCCATAGATGTCAGACAGGAACCGCCCCCGCTTCGCCCGCCCTGTTTTTTTTCAAGAATAGATGTGCCGAGACGTTCTTCCGTAGCCCGGATGCGCGCCCAGATCGCCCTGTATCCCATATTCAACTCGGCAGCCGCCGCACGAATGGAACCCTGCCGCTGAATGGCCTCGAGTATACGAAGCCGCCCCAGCCCGAACACAACTTCTCCATCTTCGTCCTGAACCCAGATCTTGGACCGGACATGAAATTTTTTCTTTTTTTCCATAAACGCCTCCATGCGGATCAGATGGAAGCAAACATAAATCATTTCATGCAAAAAAGCAAAGAGGCGGTCCTGAAAGATCTTGCCATTCTATCTTATTCCTTCGATACTTTTACGAAATGTTCCTGCAAGGCAACGCCGCCGCCTACGGGATCCCAGATATCGAGCCCGTTTTTCATGAATTTGTTATCAGCAAGTCCTTTCATGAAAGCCCTACTTTCCACCGGGATGCGGTGGCCGAATCCATGCACCACGAAAACGGCCTCGGGGTGGATCAAATCGGTAACTTTGGCTTTGATGGTTTCCGAATATCCGTTCCGGGAAACGGTTACGATGTCTCCGTCGGCTATTTTCAGCTTTTCCGCCTCGCCGGCATTGATCCATAAAACATTTTCGGGCATCTGTTCAAAGAGCAGCGGATTATTGACGGTGTGTCCCTGGGTATGCAGCACGCACCGGCCGAAGGTCAAACGGAAATAGCCTTCCGGGGGTCGCTTGGGCGACTGATAAGGCTCAAGGGATTGAAATCCGCTTTTTTCAAGCTTTTCCGATGTGATTTCGATTTTTCCACTGGATGTTTTGAATTTGAGATCATCATACGTTCGGTATCTGGCGGTGTCGGTGAGCATGACCATGCCGGTCTTGTCAAAATCTTCCATCGTAACATTGGCGCCTTGCAACTGAAACCGCCAAAGATCTTCCACCGATTTAAAAACCAGTTGATCCAGGCCCATTCGTTTGGCAAGCCCCGAGACGATCTCCCAGTCGGCTCTGGTGTTAAATCGCGGGTCCACCGCGCGCTTGCGCACAAAAAAATGGGGCTTCAGCCCGTTTTTACAGGCCAGAATACTTTCCCTTTCCAGATAGGGAGAAAGCGGCAGCACAACATCAGAATGCCAGGCGGTTTCCGACCATGAAAATGTCACCGCAACCAGCAGGTCCAGATTGGAAAAGATCTTTTTTAATCTGTCCGGCTCAGGAAAACCCATGAGCGGATCATGCCGGTAGGCGATGTAGGCCTTAACCGGATAGGGGTCCTGCGTTTCCATGGCATGATAAAGTAAGTGAGCCAGACCGGGGCCTTCCTCGAAATGCGTATACTTCCATCCCACTCCGTCCGCACGTTTCTGCGAAGGTTTGGGATAAAGGTCCATGAATGTTCTCAATCCGGGCTTTCCGAAATCACCCGGTTTATTTGTCAGAGGAAGCCCGCCTTTGGCGCCGAATGATCCCAGAAGGGCGTTGATGATGTAAATGGAACGGCACGTGTAAAACGACTGCGTGTATCGGGCGGTCATCCAGCCGGGATGCCAGATGACGGCAGGCGCGGCTTCCGACAATTCACGCACGAAACGTCGGAGGCCGTCCGCGGGGATTCCGGTTTCCTTTTCCGCCCACTCCGGTGTATACGGCGCGACAAACTCGGTGAGATGGTCAAGTCCATTAACAAACCGATGGACATAATCCTCATTATAGAGCTTTTCGTTGATGAGTTCATGAATAACGGCCAGGTTGAACCCATAGTCCGTGCCCGGCTTTATCATGAAAAAATTATCCGCCTTGGCGGCCGATATATTGGCCCGGATATCAATAACCGTCAGCTTGCAGCCGGCTTCCAGGGCATCCATCAGGTTGTTGACTTCCTGAACGTTGACTGCCTCAAAGATGTTCCGGAGCTGCAAGACCACATGCCTGGCGTTTTTAAGATCGTAAACCACGTCTTTTCTTCCCAGGCCGGTGAGCGAAAGATTGGCATGATGAACATTGCGGGCGCAGGATGCGTCATGGTTGCAATAATTGGGGGTCCCTATGCCGCGAAGGAAGGCACGATGCATATCCCTGAAGGGTCCTCCGCGGTCGGTGAGCGCAATGCTTTCCGGTCCATATGCGTCTTTTATTTGAACCAGCCGGCCCGCCACATAGTCCAGGGCTTCGTCCCAGCTCACCGTCCGCCACTGTCCGTCGCCGCGTTCGCCGACCCGCATCATGGGCGCCTGGGGCCTTTCCTTATCTCTTACCAGGGCCGGCCCCGCAGCGCCCCTCGGACAAACGGCCCCTTTCATGGCCGGCACATGGGGATTCCCCTGAATAAATTGAATCTCACCTTTTTCAACTTCAACCATGATCGGACATCTGACGGTGCACATGCCGCATATGCTGAATACCTTATTTGTCGCCATTTGCATTTCCTCCGATCAAATCATCCTGAAAATAAAATTGAAAACAGGCCGACCGGTATTTGCTATTATTATAAACGTGGCCGTATCAGTCCCGGGCATATGCCGGAAAAGATGCAATCAATCACTCAAATGTTGAAATATAGGAGTCATCATCACACAGCTCCACATATATATTTTTAATCTGAGTATAGCTCTCAATCGCGTATTTGCTGAGATCCTTTCCGAAACCGCTTTGCTTATAGCCGCCGTGAGGCGCGAAATTGCTGAGCACAAGATATTGATTAATCCAGACCTGCCCAGCTTTGAGGGCTTTGGCGACGCGAAAAGCGCGTTTGACGTCATTGGTCCAGACAGCCGATGCCAGTCCATAGATGGTGTTATTGGCCCGCCGGATGACTTCTTCTTCATCCCGGAATTTCATCAGACAGAGTACCGGCCCGAAAATTTCGTTTTTGGCAATGGTGTAGTCATCATGATCGCATTCAAAGACCGTCGGTTCGATAAAAAATCCCTTGGCGAGATCGCCTTCCGTCAAGCGACTGCCCCCGATAAGCAGCCTGGCGCCCTCCTGTTTCCCCGTTTCAATCAGGCCGAGAATGGAATACATCTGTGATTCATTGATAATTGACCCCACGCGGCTGTTCCAGTCCATGCCGTGGCCGACGGGTATCAGGGCGACGCGCCGCAACAGTTCTTCCTTAAAATCGTCATAAACAGTTTCGTGCACATACAATCGACTGCCGGCGACACATGTCTGGCCGGCGTTGAAATAGATTCCCAGCAGCGCGGCTCCGATGGCGGCTTCCATGTTTTTGAAATCATCAAATACGATATTGGGCGATTTCCCTCCGAGTTCCATCGTCAATTTCTTCATGGTGGACGATGCCATCTGCATCACCTTTTTGCCAACTTCAGTGGAGCCGGTGAAAGATATTTTAGCGATATCGTCATGTTCGCAAAGTGCTTTTCCGATAACCCCGCCGGGTCCGGTGACGATATTGACCACCCCCTTCGGGGCTCCTGCTTCATCAATGATTTGTGCGAGCATCAGGGCGGAAAGCGACGTCTCGGAAGATGGCTTGTAAACAATAGTGTTGCCGGCGGCAAGGCAAGGCGCGATCTTCCATGCGGCAAACATAATCGGATAATTCCACGCGACAATGGCGGCGCAGACGCCCAGCGGTTCGCGGACGGCGATATCAAGAACGTCGCCCGGCACGGGTATCACCTCGCCGTAAATCTGATTCGCGAGGTTTGCATAATATTCAAAACAATCCGCCGCGTAATGAACATCCACCAATGACACATCCGTAATGGTCTTGCCGGAATCCAGCACTTCTATTTCGGCCAGTTCATCGATGCGCTCACGAATGCCGGCGGCGATGTTGCGGAGCAGCTCTCCCCGGTTGTCGCTGGCATGGTTTTTTCCCCAGCTTGTGTTTTCAAAAGCCTCTTTTGCTGCTTTTACCGCCCGGTCAATATCGGCCGGCCCGCCTCTGGGAAACGTGGCGATGGTTTTACCGTCCGCCGGACAGACGGAGGACATCCGCTCTCCGCTGAGCGCATCCACAAACTGTCCGCCGATATACATCTGATAATGTTTAATATCACTGGTCATTATGGTATCCTTTCCTCACCGGATAAAAATTTTATAAATGAGGTGATGAATTTTCCCATAGGGCGGATAAACCAGTTTGGTGAAGTTGAACCGTGGTTTATACAGCACCCCTTTTTGATTCGAGAAATTGATGAATCCGGCCTTTCCGTGGTATCGTCCCATTCCGGACGCGCCCACGCCTCCAAAGGGGAGATCATCCTGAGGACAATGAATCAGGACATCGTTGACCGCTGCTCCGCCGGAGCAGGTATTGTTAAGGACATAATCAATCTGAGGGCGGTCGTAGCCGAAATAATAGAGAGCCAGAGGCCGGGGCCTGGCATTGACGAAGGCCACCACATCCCTGAGACTGTCATAGGGGACCACCGGCAGCAACAATCCGAAAATTTCCTCCTGCATGACGCGCATGTCGGCCGTGACATCAGACAGCACATACAGCGGCATTTTGCGCGTATCCGAGAAATCTTCGCCGGCGGGATTGATTTCAGTTACCCTGGCGCCCTGTTGACGCGCGTCTTCAAGGATGGCTTGAATCCGCTCATGCTGCCGGGCATTGACGATGCTGGTAAACTGTGAATTGGCCTTTAGCCGTGGATACATTTTGGCAACGCAGGTTTTCATTGCGGATATGAACGCCTCGACTTTTTGACCGGGGCAAAGCACGTAATCCGGCGCGATACAGGTCTGGCCGGAATTTAACATTTTCCCGAAAGCAATGCGCTCGGCCGCTTCATTTACTGGGGTGCCCGGCCCGATTATCGCCGGTGATTTCCCGCCCAGCTCCAGTGTCACCGGCGTCAGGTGATCCGCCGCAGCCCGCATTACCTGCCGTCCCGTATCCGTTGATCCGGTAAAGCACATGTGATTCCATGGTTTTGACGCAAACGCGGAGCCCATTCCGGGGCTTCCGGAGACCACGGCCACATGATCTTCACGAAACGCTTCGGCAATCATCTGTTGGACCACCTTTGCGGTGTTCGGAGTGGACTGGCTCATTTTGATCATTACCCGATTGCCTGCGGCCAGCGCGCAGGTCAGCGGACCAATGGATAGATAAATCGGGTAATTCCAGGGAACGATAATCCCAACTACCCCAAGGGGTTGATAAATAACTCTTGCCCGGCCGGGCATGAAGACGAGGTTCACCTTACGTCTTTCCGGCTTCATCCAGCGCCCGACATGTTTTACGGTATGATGGATCCCCTCCAGGGAAGGAAAAAATTCCGCCAGAAGAGTTTCATCAGCGGCACGGGCGCCGAAATCCTCACTGACGGCCCGGACGATGCGATCCTGAAAGGATATCAGAGAAGCCTTCAACCGTTGGAGATGTGCAATCCGCTGAGCCGCTCCTGCAAAAGGATTTCGTAAAAACGCCTCCTGCTGAGCCATGAAAATTCGATCCAATTCAGTCAATTCCGGAGTGTCCGCCGTTGCATCCAGGTGTTTTGCTGCGGTTTCCGATCCATCAAACATGGTAGCCTCCCCCTTTTACGGTTAATGACTGGCGTATTTATATTTTTTCGATTGCCACCGCGCAGGCCTTGTATTCAGCGGTCAGCGTCTCGGGATCATAGGCCGGATTGGTCAGCCAGTTGGCGTTTCCTTCGCGAAAATGAAACGCCATCCACACCATTCCCTTCGGCACTTCACCGGTCACCCTTGCTTTTACCGTCACCTCCCCGCGACGGGATTTAACGCGAATCATCTCATTATGGGCGACGCCCATGATTCCGGCATCCGCGGGAGAAATATCGGCGGTCTCTTCGCCCAGCAGGTCGTTGAGCCCTTCACACCGGCCGGTCTGCGTTCGCGTATGATAATGATAAAGCCGTCGTCCCGTGGATAATACCAGTGGATATTTCTCATCCGGCTCTTCCGCCGGCGGCGTCCACTCAACGGACTTGAATTTCCCAAGTCCGCAAGTAAATTGACCATCTTTATGCAGAAAACAGGTTCCGGAGTGATTTTCGGTGGGACAGGGCCACTGGAGCCCATTGGCCTCGATGCGCCTGTATTTGACGCCGGATAGATTCGGTGCCAGGACGGAAATCTCGTCATCCCATAGTTCACAGGCACTGGCCGACGTCCAGGTCTGTCCCATGCGGATGGCGAGTTCACGGAAAATCCACCAGTTGGGCCGTGCAGCGCCCGGAGGCGGGCTGGCGGTACGGACGCGGTTGACGCGCCGCTCGCTGTTGGTAAAAGTGCCGTCATTTTCACTCCATGCCGCGGCCGGGAGGATCACATGGGCAAACTTTGTGGTCTCGTTCTGGAAAATATCCTGGACCACGAGAAATTCGGCCGATGCCAGTTCGTGTTCAACCTTGCGGATATCCGGTTCGGTGTTGGCGAGATTTTCACCGAAAATGTAGAATCCCCGAATTTTTTTACTGACCAGTCCTTCCATCATCTGGGGGATCATGAGCCCCACCTTGTCCGGAAGCTTGTCAACACCCCAGGCTTTTTCAAATTTCGCTCGAATTTCGGGTATCGTTACTGACTGATATCCACAGAAGACATTGGGCAACGCGCCCATGTCGCATGCGCCCTGGACATTATTCTGACCCCGCAGCGGATTCACGCCGCCGCATTCCATGCCCATATTTCCCAACAACATTTGAAGATTGGCGATGGACATTACGTTGTTTTTACCGCAGGTGTGTTCCGTGATGCCCAGGGTGTAGCAGAGCATCATCGGCCGAACCGAGGCTATCCGTCGGGCCGTGTCAATCACCATGTCAACGGGGATGCCGGCGATTTCGGCCGCCCTTTCCGGAGGATAGGCCGCCACGCATTGTCTGAGCGCGTCAAAATCCATGGTACAGGATTGAATAAATTGTTTGTCATATAAATCTTCCTTGATTAATACATGCATCAGGCCGTTTAAAAACGCGATATCCGAACCCACCCGGATGGGAACGTGAAGCTCGGCGAAATCCGCCAGCCCATGAGCCCGAGGGTCCACCAGAATCAACCTTGCGCCGTTTTGCACGGCGTTTTTCACGAAGGTGGCCGCAACGGGATGGGCCTCCGTCATGTTGGAGCCGATCACCATGAACATTTTCGCCTTTGGAAACTCGCCAAAGGAATTGGTCATCGCGCCCGAACCAAAACTGGTCGCCAGCCCGGCGACCGTAGGCGCGTGTCACGTACGTGCGCAGTGATCGATATTGTTGGTGCCGATCACCGCGCGAAAAAATTTCATCATCTGATAGGAATCTTCATTGATGCTCCGGGCGCAGCTTACACCGGCCATGGCATCAGGTCCGTGATCACGGATAATTTGTTTAAATCGATCCACCACCAGCCCCAACGCTTCATCCCATGTTGCCTCCCTGAAGCTGCCGTCGTCGTTTCGAATCAATGGAGTTTTTAGGCGTTCCTCCGAATAGATGAAATCATAGCCGAAACGGCCCTTGACGCAGAGACGTCCCATATTGGGAGACCCGTCCTCAACCCCGGTCACCTTGACAATACGATCATCCACCACATGCAGCAACTGCTGGCAGCCGACGCCGCAATAGGGACAGGTGGTGCGTATCTTTTTCGCTTTCCACGGCCGATAGTGATAACGCGCTTTTTTTTCCACCAGAGCGCCCACGGGACAGGCCTGAACGCACTCACCGCAATAGACGCAATTATCCTTTGCAACGGGATAGGCCTTTCCCGGCATCAATTCCGGATCAGCGCTTAAGAAATCCGCATGAATGGCGGCGTTCACCTGGATCTCGTTGCAGGCGGCAACACAACGACCGCAACGGATGCACCGGGAATAATCCCGGATGATCAGCGGAGCGTCGCTTTCCCGGGGATATGTCCGGGTCGAAAGAGCCGCCCGGCCGCCGGAAACCTGATATTCGTACGCCAGGTCCTGCAATCGGCAATCTCCCCATGCAGGACAAAGCTCGGCAGAGCCGTCGCTTCTCTGTACGGTCTGCTGAAATGTGCTCCAGGACTTGCTGCCCGCGCTTCCAATAGCGCAATTGTGGTTGCCGGAATCCAGCAGCGCCTTGATGCGCTCCTTGCGGGCAGCCACGATTGCCGGTGTTTGCGTTCGCACCTTCATGCCCTGATGAACGGGAGTGGAGCATGACAGAACATGAGTCCCATCCGCTTCCACCACGCATACGCCGCAATTCCCGATAGGTTCGACGCCTTTCAACCGGCAAAGAGACGGAATGTTGACGCCGTTTTTTTCCGCGACTTCAAGAATGGTCTCCCCTGTTTCAAAGGGAGTTTCCCTGCCGTTTAAACTAAATGAATTCAAGATATTTCTCCTTTAATCATAGACTATTGCCCGAAACCGCAATTAGGATAACGACATGTTTCACATTCCAGACAAAATGCTCCATGACCCATTTCAGCAAGGTCTTCCCGGCTGATGCGGATGCCGGCCAAAATCCTTGGGAGCAGTCGGTCAAAGCTTGTAGCCTTAAAATACAAAGCACACGCAGGAACGCCCATGACCGGTATGTTATCGATCCTTGCCAGAAGAGTCATGGCGCCCGGCAGAACAGGCGCGCCATAGAGCATGTCCGTCGCACCGGCAAGCACCAGCCCCTCCCGCGTAACATCGTCCGGATCAACCGAAAGGCCGGCAGTGGTGATAATAAGTCGGGCGCCTTTTTCCATTAAACCGGCGATTCCTGCCCGGATCGCTTCAACATTGTCCGGAACAATGGCGGCCCCGGCCACGCGGCATCCATAAAACGCGAGCTTTCTGGTTATCAGATGGGTAAATTGATCCTGAACCAGACCATTAAAGACCTCGGTACCCGTGACAAGAACTCCCGCATCCATGGGAATCATCGGCGCAACTCGGATTGCGGGATTTCCCGCTAATGCATTAAGTGCCCTGAGGCAATCGGACTCCGGCAGAAAAAGAGGAATGGAGCGCGTGCCTCCGAGTTTGTCGCCTTTTTTCACCACGGAATAATTTTTCCGGAAAGCCCCCATAACGCCGGAAACCCGGTTAAAGGCCCGAAGACGGTTCACATCCACCAGCAGCAGGCCGTTTCGGCCCGCAAACAACGTAATCTTTCCTTCCACGGCTTCCAGTGAGTGAACTACCCCTTCCCCGACAAAGGCTTTGGCGAATCGACGCGCTGCCTCATTTTCATGAATGAAGCCTTCCGGAGCTTCGTTATCGTCAACATAGACGGTATTACGGCCGATTTTCTGCAACCGGCAAAGGTCGGCATCGAGGATTAAATGCCCCTTACGGAAAAGCGGGCCTTTGGAAACAGCGGGAACAATTTCCGTGACATCGTGCAACAACTTGCAACCGATGGCCTTGGACAAAGAAACCGCTTTCAAGACGGGTTCTCGTTTTTCCTGCACGGATTGAGCCGGAAAATAGTGATAAGGATCTTCGCCACCGCAACAGCGGCAAATATCGCCATGAGAGGCAGGATAGGCCTCGCCGCATACGCTGCAGTCAGCAATTGATCCCTTGTGTCTTGGCATCCGATGTTGGGGGGTAATTTCGACTTCCTGAACCGAAAAATACGTATCTTCGGCTTCCAGGATATCCTGAAGCAAACGTTCAGTATCCTGTTGTTTCTTAGGCGTGAGCTTGTAAAACCAGTCTCGGATAACAGGGCGACTCCTGATCTTTTCAGCGTCAATGCCGACTCTTATCCCTTGCCCTGATGTTTTATCATAAAGGCTTAAGGCATAACGCCCGAAATCAAGTATCCGCAGCCAACCGTTGCCGATGGTGCATGGCGTTAGAAGTTGAACGGCGTCTGGCAGGCAATAGGGAGTCTCACAGATGGCGTCATATAAAATGCCGGACGGCAGGCGCGACTGGGCAACACTTACCATGAAGCCGCCGATCACCAGCCCCGGCGCCAGATATCCGTGGAATTCCCTCGCCCGGACAAGAAAAGAATTTAAACTTTCGCCGTTATGCAATACAGGTGTGTGTGGGCCGCTGTCTTGGGCGGCTTTGTCAACTTGCATGATGTTTTGACTCTCCAACTCATAAAAAATATGATTCCGCATATCATGATGACAATATTGATATCACGGTGACGATAAAACAGTCCCTATTCGTTTGTCAATTCCTTAACGCGAATTTTAAAATTTCTTGGAAGCGGTTTTTAAGCCTCAGATCAGGCTTAATGGCAAGGCCCGGAACCAATGAAAAAAAGGTGCGTTTTCATCATGCGGCAAATTTATAAAACGTATTGCGATAAAGCTATTGAGGCTTCAATGTGGGATTTAGAAAAGGCTCCTTGGAAATAAAAAATGGTGAAACTGGATTATACAGCAACCGCCCTTCCGTTTATCTCAGGATACCCGCCACCGCGCCGGTCATGCAGGTGGCCAGGGTCCCGGCGATGATGGACCGCAAACCCAGAGAGACGATCTCCTTGCGCCGTTCGGGAGCCATGGCGCCCAGGCCGCCGATCATGATGCCGAGACTGCCGGGATTGGCAAATCCGCAAAGGGCATAAGACATGATCAGCAGGCTCCTCTCACTCAGGACGCCGGGCGACAGATTGCTCATATCCACATAGGCGATGAATTCATTCAAGACGGTTTTCGTACCCATGAGCACGCCGGCGGCATGGGATTCGGCCCAGGGAACCCCCATGAGCCAGACCACGGGGCACATGAGCCACCCCATGAGCCGCTGGAGGGTCAGGGGCGCGCCCGCCATATCCGGAATCGCGCCCAGCATTATATTGATCAGATGAACCAGGGCCACCAGCACGATGATCATGGCAATAATGTTGAGCATCAGCTCAAGACCCTGGGTGGTGCCCCGCGTGACGGCGTCCATGGCCCCGGACGGCGGGTCGGTCAGGGTTAATTGCCCCGAGGTCAAGGGAGCGGTCTCGGGAATCATGATTTTTGAAATCACGATGGCCGCGGGCGCGCTGATAATCGACGCGGTCAGGATGTGGCCGATGACGTTGGGGATGATCCGGTCCAGAATCCCGGCGTATAGAACCATGACCGTGCCGGCGATGGTTGCCATGCCGCAGGTCATCAGGGTAAACAGTTCGCTCCGGGTCAGTCTGGCGATATACGGCCGGATCAGCAGCGGGGCCTCCACCATGCCCACGAAAATATTGGCCGATATGCCAAGGCCCTCGGCGCCGCCGATTTTGAGTGATTTTTCCAGGAGCCATGAAAACCCTTTTACGATCTTAGGAAGAACGCCCCAGTAGAACAGCACGGATGACAGCGCGCTGATCACCAGCACCAGGGGCAATGCCTGAAACGCCAGGCTGAAAGCGGCGTGGGGATAAACGGTTTCATAAGGCGCGTCGCCGCCGCCCACAAAACCGAACACAAAGGATGTTCCGGCAAGGGTGGATTCCTGAATGGCTTCCACTGCGCGGTTAAGCACAAGGAAAAGGTCGGCCACCAGCGGAAACCGGAACATGATCAGCGCAATCCCCACCTGCAGCGCCATGCCTGTTACGACGATTCTGACGGGAAAACCCCGGCGATGCTCGCTGACGCTCCAGGCAACAGCAGCAAAGGCGAAAAGACCCAACAGACTTTGAAGGCGGGCCGCCCCGTCAATCATGCCGGAACTCATTATTTTCAAAACCATCGGCTGTATGAGATGCCCCATGACCGCCAGCCGCATTGCGGATCATATCCAGGTTCAGGGGAAGCGGCTTTTCCGGGTCCACGTAAAGAGAAAGCGCCCCTGACGGACAATGCTGCACGCACAATTCACATCCCAGGCATTGCCCGGCGTCATAAACTCGTTGATCATCGCGAAAAGCAATGGCCCCGAACCGGCAGATCATTCCGCATTGGCGACAATGGGTGCATTGCTCAGCGTTGTGGCAAACCGAATAACCGGATTCGGCCGTCATGGACAGGGATTTATCGATACCGCCGGCCAGACGGGTGGCCTGAAGACTCACACAGGTATCCGGATGACAATTGCAGATCACGCCGGTGCTGCCGCCGGTGGCGACTTTAAAAAACGCCTGGGTGATATGCCCTTTTTCTCGAAACCGGTCGATGATGGAAAGGGCTTCTGTCTGGGTGATTTTACGGGGATTATATTTGGAACAGTGCTCCAGCCAGAAAGATGCCACGGACCTGCCTACGGCGATGCAGGAATTAATGTCTTTAGCGGCCGCGCCCAATGATTTCTTACAGGGACAATCCATCACCGCAATAAAATCCGGTTCCTGGAAAATAATCCGGGTGGCGTATTTGTAAGGGACAATCCGCTTGTTGGCATCCGAATCAAAGCGGACATCCTCGTTTAACGTGAAAATCTTGCGGGTGTCTTCATGGGAAAGGACCTTTGAATGATACCGGCTGAAAATCATTTTGCCGACGGGAACAATGGGCTTGCACCACGTCAGGTATCTCAGGGATTGCACAAACCCATTGAGAAATTTCACATACGGATAATAGAAGAGGAAATAAAAATAGTTGTGGACAAACCGGTCCACCCGCCAGCCGTGCTTTTTGAACATGATCCGGGTTGATTCTTTCATACGGGGTGGTTCCCTTTATGTGAAAGACATATTTTTATGATTACATCGCCGCCTTCAGGCATCAGTCAAAACAAGCGCTGAAAATTGATCGAAAATATTAGCAGGTTCCCGACGGACAATCAAGATGGCTTTAACAGATGGCCTTGCGGATGACTTTTCTTGAATCTGTTTGCGCGCAAGATTGCGTATGGTCGTTTTTCGATGTTCACTTCGTTATATTCTTATTTTATATAGATTTTTATTGACATATTATCCTGTCTGACTATACCATCCGGACGGTTTAGTTAACGTTCCAAAATTCTCGGCCGTCACGCAAATAACCGACCGTCATAAATAACGGAGGTGGGATTTTTTCATGAGGCCCCGCAAAAATGCCCGTGAAGCCATTCTGGATGCCGCCGAGACCGTGGTTATTGAAAAAGGCGCGGCCCACCTGACGTTAGACGCGGTCAGCGAAAAAGCCGGGGTCAGCAAAGGCGGTCTGCTTTATCACTTCGGCACCAAATCCGCCCTGCTTTCCGCCATGATGTCCCGACTCCTGGCGGCCATTGATCAGAGAATCAAAACTCAAATATCCAAACTCCCGGAAACGCCTGCCCGAAAACTCAAAGCCAATATTCTGGCCTCACCACTTCAGGACCGGCGAACGGAGAAAATCGCCAGCGCACTGCTGGCGGCCGCCGCCCATGATCCCCTGCTCATGGAACCGGCCCGAAAATTTCGAACCCGGATGTTTGATGATTTCACCATTGATTGTGAACTGCCGACCGCGTTTGCCGCGGTCATGACCTTGGCCATGGAAGGCTTGATGCTAGCCGAACTTCTGGGCCTTTCATCTTCTGATACCAGGGAACGAAGGGCCATTGTCGATGAAATCATGCGCCTCATTGATGTTGAGGAGGCCAGAAAATGAATCTCAAAAATTCGAAAATTGCGCTGGTGATCCTTCTTTTTGCCGCTGTCGCCGGATGCGCCTCCCGGTTTGACGCCGACAATGTCCGCAACCGGCATACCACGAATTTCTCCACGGACCTGGAAGAACGCGCCGCCATGGTTTTGCCGCCGGACCGGCCTCTGGGTCTTTCAGACTGCATACAGATCGCCATTGAAAACAACCTGGACCTGGAACAGGCCCGCATCAATCAACGGCTTGCGGAACTAAACCGCCAAATCGCCTTTACCTATTTTCTGCCCCAGGTAAACGTTGAGATGACCCATGCGGTCATGGACAAGCAGCCGACCCGCATCATCGGCGGCGCGGCGGCCCCTGTTTCAGACAAAACCGTCACCGAAACCGTAATCACTGCCCAGCAGGCCGTGTTTGTACCGGAAACCTGGTTTTTGTATGAAGCATTCAGGGGTGGGGAAGATATCAGCGACCGGGTCCGTCAGCGCACCGAAGACCAGATCCGACTCCAGGTCACGGCCCTTTATTTTGCGGCCCTGTCCCATGAGGCTGCCGGAGAAGCCATTGCAAGCGGGCTGGAGCAGGCCCGATCGCTGGCGGCCGAAACCGGGGCAATGGCCGTAGAAGGCATGGTCATGCCCAGTCATGTAGCCCAGGCGCTGGCGCTGGTGCGGGCCCAGGAAGCCGGTCTGGCCGCAAACCGCAGAAGCCTTCAGGAAACGCAATCCGCCCTCCTTGAGGCCATGGGCCTTTCGCCCGCGGCCGCCATCCATCTCAAAACCGAAACACCCATTGTCGTGGAGAACCAGGATCTGCCCGACCAGATTCTCGCGGCCTTGCTTTCCCGGCCCGAGCTTTTTATTGCGGACCGGAACATCGATATCGAAACGCAGAAAACGCGCATGGCCATTGCCGCGTTTCTGCCCGATATCATCGGCTTTGCCAGTTTCACCCACACCACGGATTCGTTTTTGAAATACAGCGACTCATGGATGTTCGGCGCGGTCGGGGTTCTTTCCGTATTCGAAGGCTTCAGAAATGTTTATGAATATCGGGCCTCCGGCGTTCGCGAAGAAAAGGCCCGGATGCAGCGCGAACAGGCCTGCCTGCGCATCATTTTGGAGGTGGTGCTGGCCCGCTCCCGATATGATCAGGCAATAGAATATGGTG
>QZJS01000105.1 GCA_003597945.1 Desulfobacteraceae bacterium
TCAACCTCAAACCGGAAAATGTGATTTTTTCTTTATAACCCATTGAGATGATTATGCCAGAGTATCTAAATTCAAATCATTTTGGACAGCAGTGGATGAGATATTTTTTTCCGATTGCAGGGGGCATGGTGACGCTCCTCGAGTTTTGTTTAGATTGGAATTTTATACATCTCCTTATGTGGCCATCGAACTTCGCAAACGGTCACCCCGCTTTAAATTTTATATGAAGGATATGCCGAACAGCAACAGATACCCCGCCAGAAACAAGGTTGGAGTGTCCCATGTATGGGGGGAGAAGGCTTCGGTGAGGGTCATTACTATCGGTACAAAGATCAGGGCCGCGATGAACTGCGGTACCGTAAAAGAGGCGTGATAAGCTGCGATTATTACAATACTGGTGATAAAAACGCATGCGCTCCCCTCAAGAGTTCGATAATATTTTTTGTCGGTAAAAAGCGCGTTAACCGGGTACCTGTGCTTGCCGAACCTAACGCCTACGGGTTCGGCAAGGCCATCCCCTATGCCGGTGATGAGTATGGGGATAAGAATAAGATGGCGTAGATCATAATATGAAAAAAGGATAATCATGGGGAAAATAACCATATAACCCGCCACCACCTGGGTAACAAGCCACAGGAGCGTATGAGGGCGGTCTTCGGGGCGATCAAAAGATTTAAACATCAAGTCGATCAAATAAGACCTTTCTCTCATAGGCTTTACATAAATAAGAAGGATAGTAAAAAAAATAAGGTAACTGATGATAATCAAGTCGAGCGTTTTCTGATAAAAAAATACCCGATCCAGATAAACGGGTATAAAAAAGAGAGAAAAATGACCGATTTTGCGTGTATAGTTGACTTTAGTATTTGTATATGTCACCAGCAGCCCGCATCCGATATTTATCAAGGACAAGATGAAATACTTGGCAATCTGGTTTAAAATAAATACCGATTCCATATTGGGTTTGCCTTCTTTCTTTAAAGGTTATGATTTCCAGTGGAGTTTGTTTCCGCACCATACTTCATAGCAATAATTGCCGCCGGGAAGTTAAAGCACTCCTCTTTTTTGCGCCATCAGCATCATCTGTTCTACCATGGTGGCCGGCGGGGTGCGGATTTGGGTCTCGGGTTTGGGGACCAGCCGGAGGGCGCCGGTGGGGCAGGCGGTCACGCAGAGACCGCAGCCGATGCACCGGTCCTTATTAACGACCGCCACATCGTCATCGTTCATACTCAGCGCGTTCATCTGGCAGCGATCCAGACAGGTTTCGCAGCCGCTGCACGCCTCGGCTTCCACTTCGGCGAAATAGTTGGAAAAGACGATTTCCGCGGGTTTGGGGTGTTTGTTGAGGGCTCTGAGCACGCCGCAGCAGTCGCCGCAGCAGTTGCACATGCCGGCCGGATTCTGGGCCGTGGCCGGCTGGGTCACCAGGCCGGCGTCCCGGCATTTGGCCAGGATGTCGACGGCTTCATCCAGGGAGATTTTTCTGCCTATGCCGCGGTCCAGATAATATTGTCCCATGGAACCGAACATAAAACAGGCTTCCATGGGCTTGCCGCAGTCATGGTCGATCAGATCGGCGGTTTTGCGGCAGATGCAATCCGTGATCACGATAAAGGGTTTACTCCGCAGAATTTCCACGGCATCGTCGTAAGCGGCGACATTATGCGTTACTTCAATGGATTGCTGTACGGGGATGGTGCGGAGAAAATAATCCGCGCCGGCCTGCATGGCCCGGTCAAAGGCTTCTTCAAAATACAGCTTGGCCATTTCGGCAAACTCGGGTTTGAGATCCTTGACCTGAAATTCATAAAGCCCGTGCACGAAGGGAATGGCGCCGTATCGGGCAGCGTCTCCTTTTTTCAACCGGAACAGCAAGCCTTTTTCCGCCATGGCCTCCAACTGCGCGGCCACATCCGCCGCCGGTCGGTTCAGGCGGGAAGCCACGGCTTCGGCAGTCTCCAGCATGGGGGTCAGGGCCAGAAACATGGCCGCGTCGGCTTCGGAAAACAGGTATTTGAGGATCTTGATCTCGATTCCGGATTCGGTTGCCGGGAATCCCATGGAATATTGATCCAGTTGTTTCTGCAATTGCCGGTAGATGTCTGTCTGCATGGCTTTTCCTTTTTTTAGAGTGGTTATCACGGATTATTTTTTTCTGTCGGGACGTTTTTCATGGGCCAGGCCGATAAATTCAGGGCGGGTGTAGATGTCGGCAAACCGAGCGCCCTTGGTGCTGGTGTTCTTGTAGAATATGATGCAGCGTTTGGCAATATCAATAACCTGATCCCGGCTGAAAATGCCTGCCAGTTCCCGGGCGAGCCGTGGATGGCGGCCGAGTTTGCCGCCCAGCATCACCCGCCAGCCTTTTTTGCCGTCAATAATGGTTCCCGTGGGACATGCCTTCGCGCAAGCCCCGCAGGCAAGACAAAGGTCCGCGTTAATAACGGGTCCGGCGGCTTCGGGTTCAAGGCATACGGCGTTTTCCCGGCATGCCTCCACGCACACGTTGCAATGGGTGCAGGTTGCATCGCTGATTTGCGGCAGGCACGCGCCGATGATGCCGATATCCTTGATCTGGGGCTGGGAGCAGGCATTGGGACATTCGGCCAGGGAAATGCGAAATGCGTGATGCGGCTTTAAGGCATGGCCCACGGTGCGCCTGAGAAACCCCAACAGGTCTTCCTGTTTTAACAACGCCTCGATTTCCTCAAAAAGGTCATCGGCGGCGTTGGCGCAATTTAGACACCGGCCCTGGCTGGAGCAGGCGATCAGGCGATAACCTTTTATCTCAGCATGCATAATTTGCTTTTCACCATGATTTTTCAGGCCTCCCATGGACGTGATACTTTAAAAAATAATTTTTTTTTGGCCTTTTCAAGGCAGAGTTAATGGATTAACACCAGCCCGCAGACATTTGCCGTTCGGGTTGTTGTTGCGTCCGGGTTTTGCATGGTTCCGCTCATGGTCCATCCGGCGGTTTTAAACAGGGCCGCCACGTTGATTCCGAAACCGGACATGGAGGGGCGCGCGTGCCGCGGATGCCGGCATTTTCCATTTTCTGAAATCACCCGGCATTGGCTGTGTTCATGGCAGAAAATTTTCTTGCATGATCCCCCGGCATACGCCCGGGCGCCGGCAAATCCAATGTCAGCGGCGCGGTCTTCGATGCCGGATGCGATTTCATGAAGCAGTTGAAAGACCTCGCGGCGCTCAGTGGAATAAAGAACCTCGGATGGAACGTCGATTTTAAAGAAGATGGCCTGATGGAAATGCGCAAGTTGATTTCTAAGCGCCGCGGGTCCCGGAACATGGGGCGGGCAGCTTTTCGACAATCCGTAATTCTCGCATCGCGGCTCCCGGCATCTGTCGGCCAGGCCGTCGTCGATCACAATATCGGCGATTGACAGGATCACGGCATCCCCGGCGCCGGATTTGCGGGCATATTGAATCAGAACCTGTAATTTTTCATCCGGGGTCAATGGCGATCCGTCCGATAGTTGCATTCTTTTGAAATACGCGTCGCATGACGGGCATCGGCCGCCGGATTCGTCGGACCAGACTTCAATATCAGCCCCGCAGGCAAGGCATGAAAACAGCGCCGGCATGGCCGTTGACTGCGGGTCGCTTCCCGGACATTTCAAGTTCAGCGGGTCAGACACAAGGATTTCCTCTTATCATAATTATGAGAGATTTTTTTTCAAAAATGGGAAATCAATTAATGAGACGGTTATTCGCCTGATCATCCGTGATACATTGGATTGGGCTTTTTCTCATTGATATTTCCTCAAAACCTAAAACGTATATCCAATGGAAAAATGAAACGCCCCACGGCTTTCGCCGGGTTGGCGGTCCAGCTTCCAGCCGTGCATGAGACCGATGGGGCCGATGGCGGTGATGTAGCGCAACCCGATGCCGGCGCTGTCCCGGAACCCGTCTGAGTCGCCGTTTCGGATGACGTCGCGGATGGCGCCGGTATCGTAGAATCCGGCCAGTTCGAAATTCATTCCCATGTCGAAACGGATTTCGGCGCTGCCCAGAAGGCTGGTCTGGCCGCCCACGGGATCGCCCTGGTCGTCGACCCGGAGCTTGTTTTCGGAAAAACCGCGGACATCGGTGGTGCCGCCCAGGAAAAAAAGCTGGTCTTCGGGAATCCGGCCACGGGAGCCATAGGGGTCGATGTGGCCGACCCGTGCCCGCACCGCCAGAGTGACGCGCTGGATGGGGGTGTGGTAGGCGCGGATTTCGGCCCGGTATTTAAAAAAATCGTCTAAGGAATTTTTTACACCCGAGGAAACATCCACCGAGCCGGTGGCGCGGATCCCCCGGGTGGGCCGGATAAAGGAATCCGTGCTGTTGTAGGCCAGGCCGGGCGTGCCCACCAGGATGGATCTGGGTTGATATTGATCGGCCTCTTCTTCGGGGATGGGCGTGTTGTCGGTGCGATACTGCTCGCGGTATTCGAACCGGAAGTTTAAGCTGCCGGTCAGGTTTTTGGCCAGCTCCCGTGAAAAGGCATTGGACGCGCCGTAAGTGCGGGTGCCGAAGTCCTTGTTGAGTTCTTCGAGTTTTTCGGTAAACATGGCCGTGTGCGACTTGATGCGGGTTCCGAAAAACCGGGGTTCGGTAAGTCCCAGTTCGGCCCGGTATCCGATCTGGCTCCATTCCAGTTCGGCCCGAAGCTGCTTGTTTAAGCCCAGCAGGTTGTTGTCGCCCACCGCAGCCTGGGTGTAAAACAGGCGCTGGGTATCGTAGCCCACGGCAAATTCGGCGAAATACGGCTTTTTTTCCTCCACTTCCACCAGCAGGTCCACGCGGTCGGCCTTTTCGGCCAGGCCCATGGTGGTGAAGCGGGCGCCGGAAAGGGCGTTGATGTTGCGGATATCGCGCTGGGAGGACAGGACCCGGGAAAGGGAAAAAGGCGCATCCGCTTCAAGGGTGATCTCCCGGTCGATAATGTGCGGCCGGGTTTTGAAGTTGCCGATAACAAAGGTCTCGCCCATGCGCACGGCCGGCCCGGCATCCACCGTGTAGATGATATCGGCCCGCGTTTTGTCCGGGGAGATATCCACTTCATGGGAAACCGTTACATGAGGATACCCGGCTTCGGAAATCAGCGCGGCCAGGGTGTTTTGATCGTCGGTGACCATGTATCGGCGGAAAGGCTCGCCGGGTTGCTGCGTCAGGGCCTTTCGGGCCGCATCCATGGGGATGGCGTCCAGATGCGCGATATCCACGCGGCCTACCCGTGTCCGGGGGCCTTCCGCGATGTCGATTTGAATAAAGATCTCCCGAATCTCTTTTTTGGCATCCGAATCCGGCGCTTTGATGTGGACCGTTTCATCGATCCTGGTTTCCAGGAACCCGTGTTGCAGATACAGGGCTTTGACGGCGCGGAGGTCTTCCTTGAGTACATCCGCGTTGTATTGTCCGGCCGAGATCCAGCCCGGGGTGCGGGTCAGGATCTGGCGTTGGATTTCGTCTTGGGAAAGGGTCTGATTCCCGGAGATCGAAACTTGCGTGACGATATGGCGGGGCCCTTCTTCAATGGTGATCCGGATGCGGCGTTCGGGCATGCCCTCATCATCGAAATCATCCGCCTTCCATGAAATGCGGGCATCGGGATAACCGGCCTCGGCGTAGCGTTTTTTCATGGCCCGGAGCCCCTTGCGAAGGCCCAGGTCGTTGCGGTTGCCGTCCTTGGCAAGGGGCAGATTCTTTTTAAGGGTAAATTGATAAAAGGCGGCGTTGCCCTCAATATCGATCCGGTAAAGGGGGCCTTCGTTGATCATGATGCGGATATCAACGGTTTTCGATGCCGTATCGGTCTGCACGTCGGTTTCGACCGTAACGTCATAGAAGCCCTTGGCACGATAGAAATCCCGAAGAGTGATCACGTCCTGGTCGAGATCTTTTTTGACAAACCGCGATGCCTCGCCGGGCAGAAGAGAGGCATGCCAGGTGGAAAGCCGTGTTCTGAGACGGGTCTGGGAAAACGAGCGGTTCCCCGTCAGTGTCACGGATGATACTTTTAAGAACGGGCCGTTGTCGATGCGGACATGGATGATGACATGCCCGTCCGACGCGTCTTTTTCCGCATCAAGCGTTATGGCCGGCGCGATATAGCCTTCTTTTTCAAACAGGCCGGCAATGAAGTCGGCTTGCTCCGGCAGCCGGGCGGGAACGTATGCGTCGCCCGTATATATGCTCATGACGTTGCGGATCTCTTTTTCCAGCAACGGGAATCCGCCGGAGATGCGGATATCTTTTATCCGGGAATAGGGGGTGAGGTGGAATTCCAGGGTGATTGCCGGCAGGGTCAGGTCCGGGTCCGGGAAATGGATTTTTTCAAACAGGCCGGAATGGTCAAGGGCCGCCAGGGAGTCGCGCAGTTTCAGATTGGAGTATGCATCGCCGGGTTTAAATTGGATCAGGCTTCGGGCGATGTCTTCCCACTGGATGGCCTTATCGGGAGCGTCCGCGACAATGACGCGGACATCGGCGACAATCGGCGGGCCGGATTGCCCAAAGGACGATGCCGCCGGGATCGTGACAAGGGTGAAGGCCAGCGCGCCCGCCATGCATATGAAAATATACCTTTGAAAACCTGTGATCAAAGATTCCATTTTAATCTATATGTTGGTTCCGCGGAAAGTCGAATTTTGCGCTGTGAGAGTCTTTCGGGGCGCGATTTTCCCGGATGCTGAATGGCAAAAACTCGTCGCAGGCTCCTCAAACAGTTTGCCATTCTTAACGCATCCGCGAAAATCGCTTTTTCCCCCGAAAGCCACGATCACGCTCAAAATCCGACTTCCCGCGGAACCGTCAATTTTTATAATTTTATCGAAATTCAAGCCTGTATCGCATTTCACCGCCGAACGCGCCTTCGGTATCCTGAAAGGCGTTTACGGAAAGGTTTTCCAGGAGTTTATAGATGGCGGTGCTTTTCTGCACCACCAGACCGCTTCTTTGCTCAACGCCGTAAAGCAGGGTCAGGCGCCGGGAAACCTCCTTTCCCACCGTCACCCGGATATCGTCGCCGGTATCGGATTCCCCGTTGGTGGTGTATTCCAGTTCGATGATATCTATGCCCGTGCCGGCCTGAAGGTTCTTCTGGAGCTGTTCGGCCAGCAGGTTTGCCAGAAGCTGCTGGGGGGATGTGGCGCCGCCGCCTTCGCCGCCGGCCAGCTCCCGGGTGGTTTTGCCCACCACCAGCAGGGAGATGATATCGCCGTGTTCCTCGGCCGGCGATGAGCTTAACAGAACCCTCAGATCATCGGGCGGCCCGGTAACCGCCAGGTTAATGGTCCAGTGCCGGACCTGGGACTGGGCCGCGATATCGATGGTGGGTTCGATCTTATAGGGGTTGATGAAATCGATGATGCCCTTTTTGACCGTGAATTCGGTATTGTAAAAGGAGATGACGCCGTCGGTGACCTGGGCGCGGCCGCTGATCAGGGGGCGGTTCGGCGTGCCGTGGAAGCGCAGATCCGGCCGGATGCGCAGGATGGCCATGTTGTTGTCCACCACAAAGGGATTCCGGTGCCGCACGTTGATATCCAATGCCAGCTTATTGAGCAGGGGAGGTCCTTCGGACTCGGTCTCGGGCGGCGGGGCAAACTCACGCCTGCCGCGGCCGATATCGCCGGCGGCATCCATCAGGCTGAATTCGATGTCGCGGTAATAGAGGCCGTCAAGCAGGATGATGTCGCCGGAAAGCATGGATTTTTCGAAATCTCCCGAAAGTTTGATCCCGGCGTTGATCGTCAGGTCCAGGGTATCGGGAACCTTGACCGGCAGCGCCCGGGCGTTGATGGCGATATCGGCGCTCACCGGCTGGAAGTCGGCCAGATCCAGCGCGCCGGAAATGCTGAAATCGCCGGCATCGAGGCGGCCCTTGACATCCCGGATGGCGACGCGGTCGCTGGTGATATGAATGCCGCCGTTAAGCTCATGGAGTCGCTGACCGGTTTCCGGGAGGGTCATGCCGATGGTTTTCAGAAGGATATCGGCGTTGATGGACGGATCGCTCGCGGCTCCGGACACGTTGGCGGAAATGTCGATGGTGCCGCCGGCGTCGGCTACGGCATCGGTAAAGGATTCCAACAGCTTAAACGGGATGGCCCCGGCGGCCTGAAGTTCCAGCTCTCCATCGATACGACCCGTTCCCTTGATATCAAAATAGCCATCGGTCAACAGCGCCAACCGGCTGCCGGGGATCGACAGCAGCCCGCCGTCATAGGTCGCCTTAACATCGTTGGACCGGATAATTTCCATTTCATTTCGAAACAGGGAAAGATCAGCGATATAAAGATCCCCCCGGACCCGGTCCGGGGCGGAAAGATTGCCGTCGGCCTGGATTTGAGCGGTCAGATATCCCGAAAGCTCCGGCTGGGCGGCCATTGCCAGGTAGGGGGTCAAATCGGCATGGTCAATGTCCAGTCGGACGTTGAAATCACGGGTATCAAGATGAAGACGGCCGTCCAGAAAGGTCTTTCCCTGGTCGTCATTCTGGTTGTCGGGATGTGATTCAAGTCGGGTTGTAAGATGGAGAATTTGATCCGCCGCGGCCAGCGACATGGCCAGGGAGGGCAGGGCGCTGCCGTTGAATTTGAGTTCGGAAATCCGGATTTCGGCATCTGCCCGAAGATCATCGAAACTGCCCTTGCCCGAAGCTTCAAGCATGATCCGGCCGCCCTCGGGAAAAACCTCGGCCAGGACATTGATGGCGTTCGGTGAGATGGGATCTGAGATCAGTTGGAAATCATATTCTTTTTCCATATTGACCCATCCGGTTAATGTGATGGACTGATCCGGAGACAGCGAAATCTTTAGTGGCTCAATATGGATAAGGGTTTCATCCAGGCGGGCATCAAGATTGATTTGATGAATATCCTGCATGCCAAGGTCCAGATCATCGGCTTGAAGGCGCAGATAGCCGCGAGGCTGGTTTAACGAGCCGTTGACATGGCCGTTGACGTTGACAAGTCCGGCAAGGTCCGCAGCGAAATCGGTGATCCGGACGGCCTCTCCGCTAAGGGTGATATCAATGGCCGGATCATCCAAGGGTTCGGCGGTCACGGGGTCTATTACATCGGCCGATCCCGTCAGCAGGATGACCGAGCCGCCGTTGACCACGCGGATGGGATCGATGGTGAGGCGCCCCTGGGAAAGACGCAGATCCGCCGTTATATCCCCGATTTTCTGATTGACGGCCGAAAGGCCCTCGCCCTGGATTAAGAGTTCTGCCGCCGGCTGCCGCAGGGTGCCGCTGATGCTGGCGTCAAAGGCAAGTCTGCCGTCAACATCATCGGCAAAATCCGCGGCAAACAATATCCCGTCGGTCACTTCCAGGTCAAAGGCGGGGTCATCGCGCAGAGCGTAAGTGCCCGGGGAAAGCAGATCGGCGGTCCCGGCCAGCCGGAAAGACGATCGCTGGTTGTTGAGGATGATCTGTTTGATATGCAGCAGGCCCTTTTGCAGATCCATGTTGGCGGCGGCCAGCAGGTCGCCGATGCGGATGTCCTGCCAGGCCAGGCTGCTGCCTTTTAAATCGACGCCGACAACCGGCATCCGCACCGGCCCCTTGATATCGGCTGACAGGGACAGGCCGCCCCGAGGTCCGCTGATGTTAAAAACAGCCGATGACCGGGCCAGGTCCGGAAGGTCGGCGTTGACGGCAAGCTCGCATGTTGCGGCATCAATATCCGTGAAGCCGGCCGTAAAACCTTCAGGAAAGGCCTCCTGCAAGTTGATGGTCCCGGTGATATCGATGGTTCCGGCTTCGGTTTCAGCCGAAAACCGACGGATATGGACCTCGCGTTCAGCCATCCGGGCCGCGAGATTGATGCCCGCAATGGGCAGCCCGGCAATGCCGCCGCTGCCGTATCGGATCGAAAGGGTTACTTCCGGGTCTGCCGCGGCGCCGGATGCGGTCAGGTGGAGATCCACAGGTCCTGTTAGATCGATGCCCGGGTCAAACATCCTGCCGATATCGGAAAGCTCGGTCTGAAACGCCATCTCCAACCCGATTTCGGGTCGATCAAACACGTGGTCCACGGCTCCGGTGATCTTCAGGGCGGTTCCATCAGCCAGAAGGATGTCGATGTCCAGCGGCGTCAGGCGGCCCTGATCAAGTCCGGCATCCAGATGAAATTTTTCCAGGCCGGCCCGTATATCGGCCATGTCCATGCGGCCGCCGTTGATGGAGATGGCAAGGCGGCTGGATTGCCCCGCAAGATCGGCGTCGGTCAGGGAAATGTCGATATCATCGAGAACAACGATATCAAGGCCATCAGCCGTATCCGCTGATGCTTCGGCCGTTGTCTGAAACTGAAAATAACCCCCGGTCAGATCAAGGGCGTTTATCCGGATGTTGAAGCCGGGGGGCGATGAATCGGGTTCAGGTTCGGAATCAGGTTTGGGCTCGGACTCAGGATCTGCCGGGTCGATAATTTCCGGCGCATCGGCATCGGGTGCGACAAAAGCGGCCGCTATATTCAGGTCTCCACGGGAATTGGTCGCCAGCAGGATGCGGGGCGTTTCGATACGCGCGACATCCACCCGAAGCTCTCGATTGATAAGCCCGGCCAGCGCGATTTCGACAAGGACCTGGTCTATGGAAACAATCAGCGCGCCGTCAGGATCATTAATGACAAGGTCGTCAATGGCGATGCGGCCCTTAAACGGATCGAGCCTCAACAATCGCCATTCCATGGCGCCGGGAATGGCGGTATTGACCCGGTCCATGACGGCCCGCTGAACGGCGGCCATGTTGATCAGAACAAGTGCGCCTGCCGTCAGGATTACGGCCAGCCCCACCAGAATGGCCGATGCGGTGATGATAAACTTGAATGTTTTTTTGATCATGTCCGATAATGCTTTATCCCGCAAGTATCAGAACCGAAAGGCTCTTTCTTGTTTCCGGGCGGCCGGGCATCCGCAGGCCCTTTGCGGGTTATTCCTTTTTTATCTTTGCCAGCTCCTTGTCCCTTAGTTCGCGCCGCAGGATTTTACCCACTGCGCTTTTGGGGAGCTCATCCACAAATTCAACCTGGCGCGGGATTTTATAGGCGGCCAGGTTCTGCCGGCAATAGGTCATGACATCCTCTTCGGTGAGACTTTCTCCCGGCTTGACCACCACGAAGGCTTTGACGGTTTCTCCCCGGTAAGCGTCCGGGACGCCGATGGTGCAGGCTTCCAGGATTTTCGGGTGATCAAAGAGCACGTTGTCCAGCTCCACGGGATAAACATTGTAACCGCCGGCGATGATCATGTCTTTTTTCCGGTCCACAATGGTCAGGTAACCGTCCTGGTCGAATTTGCCGATATCACCGCTGTAAAACCAGCCGTCCTTGAGCACTTTGGCGGTCTCATCCGGTTTTTTGTAATACCCTTTCATGATCTGGGGGCCCTTGATGATAATTTCGCCGGGCTCGCCCAAAGGCATTTCCGTCTGGCCGGTTTCCAGATCCACGATTTTGACATCCGTATCCGGCACCGGGCAGCCCACGGTGCCGGGTTTGATCTTGCCGCCCCAGGGCGTCACCGACACCACGGGCGTATTTTCCGTGGAGCCGTAGACTTCGCACATATCCGCGCCCGTGAGCTGCTTGAGGTCCCGGATGGTGTCCGCGGCCAGGGGTGCGGCCCCGGAAAAAAATCCCTTGATGGACGACATGTCGAGTTTGCGGAATTTGGGGTCTGCCAGCAGGCCCACGAAAATGGTGGGTACGCCGGGCAGAAACGTGGGTTTATATTTTTTGATGATCTCGATGTTGATGGCCGGCTCGGGCCGGGGCACCAGGATGATTTCATAGGCTTTCCAGATGGAGAAGTTCTGGATGGCCGTAAATCCGGCGGAATGAAACACCGGGAAGTTGCCCACCAGTTTTTCTTCTCCGTTTTTAATATCCGGGAACCAGGCGGCAAACTGCTGAACATTGGAACTCATGTTGGCATGGGTGAGCATGACCCCTTTGCTCACGCCCGTCGTGCCGCCGGTATACAGCAGCGCGCCCACCGCGTCCCATTGGCTGGCGTCTTCAAACGGATCCTGGGGATATTTGGCGATAAGGTTTTCGAACAGCTTCACCCGGTCGGATTCGGTGATGTGGCGCACCATGGCCTTTTTTACCAGGGGAAAAAGCTGTTTTTTGGGAAAGGGAAGACCGGAATGAATATGACACCCGATAATGGTTTCGAGCTTGGTTTCGGCCTGGATTTTTTCCATGCGGGGCACCAGCAGGGTAAGGGTGACGATGGCACGGGCGTCGGAATCATTGAGCTGATAGGTCATTTCCCGTTCGGTATAGAGCGGGTTGACCTGGACGGTGACGGCGCCGATGCGGAAAATGGCGTAATTGGCGACAATCACCTGGGGGATGTTGGGGAGGCAGACCGCCACCTTGTCTCCGGGTTTGATGCCCAGCCCTTTTAAAGCCCGGGCAAACGCGTTGACCATGCCGTCGAGTTGGCTGAAGGTGGTGCGTTTTCCCATGTAGTTTAAAGCAAAATGATCGGGAAAGTTTTTCGCGGAACGGGACAGGGCGGCGGGCATGGTGATTTTTTCATAATCCAGGTTCTTTCTGACGCCGGGTGCGTATGACTGGTACCAAATTTTTTCCGTCATGGTTCGTCTCCCTTGTTAAATGAAGGTTTTTGTAAACGACAGGCGGATCATCATGGCAATCATTGCAAAAGGTGGCGCGTGAGAAATTGAATCTGAGCGGCGGCGGCCTCCTCGAACATCTTTCCGGTATAAATGTCAAAATGGCCGATATCGTATTCCACCAGCTCGGCCTTGGGGATTTTCCGGGCCGCGGCGACCACGGCACGGGCGTCGATAAGACTGTCTTTGAGCGCGACCTGGATCAATGCGGGACAACGGATTTTAGACGCAAATGCCGTGGGGCGGTAGGCGGCCGCGCGAAGAAGGATGCGGGCCGGGCATTGGTTATTCCATGCGGTGTTTTCCGGCAAAATCGTCATGACCCCCTCATAGGCGTCCGGGGTATTCATGACGGCAAATTCATCAGGTGTTCCAGCGATCTTGACATAATGGGGTTCCTGAAAAGACATGATGCGCGCCAGGTCTTTCAGGCCGTGAGCAGTGGCCTCCATTACGTATTTCCACCCCATCAGGCGGGTGGATGAGATGGCGTCCACAAACGGCACCTGGGCCACGATGGCCGATATGTCCTGGTCTTTAGCGGCCGTAACCATGATATGGCCGCCGGAAAATGAGGTCCCCCATAAAGCGATTTTATCCGTATCGACATCCGGCATGGACCGAATATGGATCAACGCCTGGCGCCAGTCTTCCAGGTGGCGCGTCGGATCAACATAGTTTCTCGGTATGCCTTCGCTCTGCCCGAAGCAGCGGTAATCAAAAAGAAACACCGCCAAGCCGGCCTCGGCGAATTTTTCGGCATATGCCGGGAGGCGAAACGTGCGTTCCGCGCCGAAACCGTGGGCCATGATCACCACCGGCGGATTTTTCTTTGCATCGGGCAGATAAAGATCGCCGCTGCAACGGTTGCCGCGGCTGAAAAATTCGGACGGGAGTTTTTTATATTTCATCAACGCGCCTTGTTTCTGATGTTTGTGTCGAGAGTACGGAACTGTTTAATTTTGATGCACTGGGAAGAGTCGATTTTGAGCGTGATCGAGGATTTCGGGGGGAATAGCGATTTTCTCGGATGCGTTAAAAATGGCAAACTGTTTGAGGAACTTGCGACGAGTTTTTGCCATTCAGTATCCGAGAAAATCGCGCCCCGAAAGACTCTTGAAGCGAAAAATCCGACTTTTTCCGAAGCACCAATTTCCGCCCGCAAAATATCAGACGCCAACCATGGCGGCGATTTTTTCAGCAAGTTTTTCCGCCGACAAACCGAAGAGCTCTTTCATGTCGATTTGATCAAGATAGGCGTCATTCCAGGCCACATGGGTTTCCTGAACCAGGTTTTTGATGTGTTCGTACTTGCCGCCCAGGGCTTTGACCTTGACATCCAGGGCGGCCTGATCGTTAAAGGCGATTTCTATCAGCATCAGGTATTCAATGGTGTTGGGCCGGGCCGCATCGCTTGAGATGACAGGAATCACAACGATGCTGCGCCCGTCTTTGCGTCCCATGCCGATATAGACGTTGCCCCTGGAAACAATGATCCGTTTGGAGCCGGCAAGCCGCCGGTCCTTTTCCGCCCTGGAAGAGATGACCGCGGAGGTGCCGGTTTTGGCCATGACCTCGATGGCCGCGTCCTGGGTGGGTTCCCCCAGCAGGTTGATGCCGGTGACGCGATAAAGGGTTGTTCCTTTGATCTCGGAAATAATGTTCTGGAGATTGCGGATGACCATCACGTTGGCAAGGGTAAGCTGGGCCAAGGTGAAACCGGCGCCGGCCAGGATGTCAAAGATCATCCCTTCGATTTTTGCTTCGATCCGGCTGGTGCCGACGGTCACAGTCTTGGCCTGGTGTTTGATGGCGTCGATGGGCCGTGCCAGGGCATTGATGGCTTCACCCAGGACTTCAAAGAGTTTTTTGAAAATATTGACGGCCGTTCCTTTTATGCCGAAATCCAGCTCAAAATCCGCCAGGGGAAGTCTTCCGGAAAGGTATTTCAGCAGAAGTATAAGATCGGTGGCCGTTTTGGCGCCCATGGCCGATGCCAGGCGGTGCTCGTCCTGGCGTTTTTTGAATTCACGGTAGAATCGCAGAATCTTTTCCCGGAAACTGTTTTCCAGGGCGATTTCAAAAATATCCTGGCCCTTTTCCGAAAGCGACTGGAGGGTCTGCTGGATATCGGTGCGGAAATCATAGAGGAAGCGGGAGCCCTCATTGATGGCAAGGGCCGCGAAATAACCCCAGATATGTCCGGCCAGAGTGTTGAGGATGGGCGCGAAATGCGCGTCCACGGCCGGCACGTGGATGACGTCGGCGGCATACGGGGCGAACCGGTCCTCGTGTTCGTCGGCAATGACGATGGGAAGAGCCTTGTGGGAATGAAAAATGGCCGTGTCCTTGACGATATCGCCGATCACCGCTCCCCGGGTGCCGGCGGCGCAGACCACGATCAGGGGTTCGGATGACAGATCGATATGCTTTTTGTCTTCCACGAAATCCGATGAGATGGTCTTATAGCAGAGTTCGCTCAGCTTGATGCGGATTTCATCGGCGGCGGTCTTGTTGGCGCCGCTGCCCACCACGGCCCAGTAATCCCGGGAAGTGGCATGCCGCATGGCCGAGGATCGGATAAAATCTTTGGCGGCCAGCACGGTCTCCATATGCCCCGGCAGTTCATTCATTTGTTTGATTTCATGCGATATAAACGCGTCGTTCCGGCAGCCCAGCAACTGAGCCAGGTAGAGGCTCAAAAGCGTGCCGGCGATGATCTGGGAATAAAAGGCCTTGGTGGAAGCTACCGACATCTCTATGTCCCGCCCGCTGCTGGTGTAGAGGACGCCGTGGGTCTTAAAGGTGAGATCCGAATCCCGGCGGTTGACAATGGCAATGGCCCATGCCCCCCGTTGCCGGGCCATATCCACGGTTTTGTTAGTATCGGCCGTGGTGCCGGACTGGCTGATGGGGATCAGCAGCAGGTCGTCAAGGGCCGCGTTATCCTCCTGGTTTAAAATAAACCCGCTGAATTCAGAGGATTTCATGGCCGTAATTTCCATGGCCGCGGTTTTGAGATGATGCCGCATGATATCGGCGCAGGTCTGGGCCGCCACCCCGGCCGTGCCCTGGCCGATGAGGATCACGCGCCGGACGGCGCCGGAATTGAGCGCGGTTTGCAATGCCGGTGGAACGGTTGTTTGATCTAATGAAACAACGTAGCGCTGATGGGTTTCGGAATCGAGCTTCCATCGGTTTTCAAGGGTTTTACGCACGGAAAATGGGGATTCGGAAATCTCTTTTAAAAAATAATGGTCAAAATCCTGGCGGTCGATATCCCGCGATGTCAGCGGCGTCTGCCGCCGATCGGCCTCGGACAGGGCAATAGGCGTCCCGTCATAGGAGAGGGCGCGGATGCCCTCAAGGCCGCCGGCTGAAGACTGGTCCAGGATAAAAATCTGGCCCGATCCGCCCCCGTCCATTTTCAGATAGGCCTGGGTTTCCTCCACCAGGCCGTAGAGTTCCGAAGTGGGCATGTAAAAATCATCGGCAAGGCCGACAAAAATTGCCTGGCCGCTGCCGCGCAGGGCCAGAAACATTTTTCCCGGGGCCAGATCCGTGTGCAGGGCAATGGCATGGGACCCTTCAAAATCATTGACCGCCATCCGGAAGGCCTCTTCCACGGCCAGTCCTTTCCGGATATAAGACGCCACATGCACGGGGATGATCTTGGTATCGGTGGAGATCTCTTCGGGAATCGAAAATCCTGAAGCCTCATGGTCTTTTTTGAGTTCCCGGAAATTATCGATATCGCCGTTGAGACAGGCATGGATGATTCCGGCCGTCTCGGCCGCGGCGTTTACGCCCATGTGATCCATGGGGTGGCAGTTGGCTTCGTTTATATCGCCCACCGATGCCCAGCGGGTGTGGATGAGGGTCGTGTGAAACAGGCGCGGCAGAAAAAGAACCCTTTGTAAGACGGGGTCCGTCCGGATCTGCTGCCGGATAAAGGCGGTATTATCTCCCAATCGGCCGATTTCTTCGGCGACTTTATAGGTGAAGCAGATGGCGGCGGTTTTACCTTTCTCACTGTTTTTACTGTCTTTGCTTTCCCCTGGCTCCCGGCTTCGGATGCTTCTGTTTTTTAGAATATCCGGATTCAATCGTTGCTGAAAGGTTTCGGCAAGCCCCGATTGATTTAGGCCTTTGATAAAATTCGCATACACGCCGGCGTCTATCACAAAGAGCAGGGATATGCCGGCCGAATCCCGGCCCCGGACTTCCAGCCGGTCGATGCTGTTTAGGGCCGCGTTGATCTGTTTGAATACGGACAGGGCCGGGCTGTTGACCGGGGCCGGTTCAAAGCCTTTTAATCCATTGATTTTGTCGATATTGCCGATGAGTTCCCGGTCGATGCCCCAGGCCGTGTCCTTGAGTTTTTCAATGCGGCCGGACATAATGTCGGCCGTGTCTGCCGGCAGACGGCCGATGAGGCGATAAAACACCGCGGTTTCGGCCTCAATGATCCGTTTGATTTCCGATGAAACATCGGCCAGTCGGGCCTGGAGGGTTTTATCGCTGAAAATTCCGGCAAACGGATCAATATTGTTAAGCCGCCTGCCCCTGTCGACAAGTTCGCCGACGGCAACGTCGCCGCCGAGGTATTTTTCTTTTAGTGTGAGTTTGCGCTCCGTGCAGAGATCATGGCCATGATCATCAATGGCGCGGGTCAGTTTTTCAAGGGAGCTGATCTGGTCGCCGACGGGTTCCGTCGTCCCGGTTTTGAAACAGACGATCCCGGTAAGGCCGCAGGCCAGCATCAGATCGTTGCAGGGGAAAAGGATAATGGCCGCGCCACGGACGGTTCCGGGATGTTTTCCAAAAAAAACGCGGATGTTGAACAGGGATGTGAGAAACTGCCGTATTCGGAGAAACCGGCCCGGAGGGTCAGGTTTGATCTGATGAGGCTGATTCGGATTCATGTTTTTTGATCTCATAATATTTTTTTATGCCCATGCGCGCATACTGGGCCGCTCGGGTGCCGATGAAGTCCTTATGGGCCACGATGATGGAAATGGCGATGCGTTGGGAACCGTCCTTTTTTTCGGCGAAACCGGTAAACCAGTCATACCGGATTGAGTAGTCGGGCCGGTCGTTGATTGATCCGGTCTTGCCGCCGATATTGAGCTGGGAGAGGATCTTGTCCCGTGATGCGCCGCGGAAAGTCTTGGATGCGGTGCCGGATTTTACCGTCGCTTCCAGCATTTTTTTCAGGCTCGCGGCCGTTTCAGGGCGGATGACGCGGTTTGGGCCGTTGGGATGACCCCGGTAAATCATGTCGTTTCCCGACCGGATAGAATCAATAAGGCGGGGTTCGACCCACCGGCCCTCGTTTAATGCGACGGAAATGATCAGTGCGCCGTGAACGGCCGACAACATGGTGGTTCTGTTGAAACCGCTGGCGATTTCCGCCCAGTTGTAGGGTTCATCTTTAATGATCATACGACTTTGATCCATGCATATTTCAAACTGCGGGGAAAAATTGAAACCAAATGCCTCTGCATAAGTTTCAAGACCGGTTCTGCCCAGATCGTGCATGCCGATATTGCCGAAAACCGGATTGATGGATTTTGCAAAGGCGTTGGCGAGTGTGGTGGTGGTGGAGTAACGGTTGCGTTTACGGGTCAGCTGAGTTTTATAAAGTGTGTATTGATTACCGTTAAACGTCATGGGCGTATGCGGCTGATAATTTTTTGTTTCCATGGCGGCTGCCGCGCTCACGATCTTAAAGATGCTGGCCGCGGGAAACGCGGCTTTCACGCAGACATTGTTATCCGGGTCATGCCGGTCATGGCTGACCATAGACAGTATCCGACCGGTATCGGGCTCCATGATGACAAAACCGAAATACAATGAATTTTTCCGGTCGA
Source organism: Desulfobacteraceae bacterium (assembly GCA_003597945.1). GTDB lineage: Bacteria > Desulfobacterota > Desulfobacteria > Desulfobacterales > Desulfosalsimonadaceae > SURF-33. The sequence continues at coordinate 18,544 of QZJS01000105.1, forward strand.
TCCGATTGATGATGTATTCCTGCAGGGAAGGCATCAGGCTCGTGAAAACCTCATAGTCCCGATCGCCATTGGTAATCCCGAAAGTGTCTGAAGTACTGTTGACAAGGGCCAGTTGCCGGATAATATCTCCGCGTTCCATCGCGATTGTCACGGCACATGGACTCTCGGCGACCGGCAAGTCGCATGTTTCGGGTGCCGTCTGTTTCGTGTCCAGGACCCGGAACAGGCCGTGGGTTAACAGAATCATCAGGCATAATGCCAGAAGATAGGCAGGAAGGCGTCTTATGGCGCGCTGCCGCGCCGACTGCTTCCGCAGTCCCGCCTGGAAATCCCGCCACTGGTTGTCGCGATTGCGAAATCGAGAATTTAAGTTTGAGCGTTTCAGCATGTTTTATTCTTATCGTCAGCCGCGGGCGGTGTCAAACCGTTTTTAACATCGTTTCGAGGCGTTTTGATCGTAGAAGGATACCTGTTATGCGGATCGGAAGCCGTGCATGTCTGCCGGGATCACTGCGACAAAGACAGTAGATAGGATCGCAGGTTGATTTTTTTGTTTTTCAGGCCGAGTTTGTCGCGGATGCTGTTGCGGTGAAATTCAATGGCCCGATCCGAGAGATTCAGCATTTCAGAGATTTCCTTTGTTGTTTTGCCGGCTTTGACCAAATCGGCGATCTGGATCTGCATGGGGGTGAAACTCTGATAAAAGGTGGACAGTTTTTTCATGTACGGAGAGAGGATATTAAAGATATTTGATTCCAGGATGTCGACATATGCCTTTTGTTTTTTGTCCAGTGTTGTATTTTTAAGGGTTTCGATATAAGGCATCACGAGTTCCTTCATGTTTGTCAGAACTTTTTCTTCTATATCTTCCTTGTCCTGTTCCCGCTGTTTGAGCAGAATTTTCAGGGCGGTGTTGGTTTCCTTAAGATTTAACGACTGCATGCGCACTTCTTCTTCTTTCTGCCGAAGGGATTTTTCGATTTCCTTGCGTTCCTCGATCTCGGTGATGAGTCTTTCGTTTGCGGTCACCAGTGCCCGTGTCCTCTCCGCCACCCGGGTTTCCAGTTCCTCGTTGTATTTTTCAAGCTGTTTCTGGGCGTTTTTCCGGTCGGTGATGTCTACGACGGTGCCCATCATGCAGACAGCCTGTCCGGCGGCATCGGTGACCAGGTTTGCCGCCAGCAGAACGGTCACCGTGGAGTTGTCCTTTTTAACCCCTTCCAGTTCGCCGTACCAACTGCCCTCGTGCATTACGATTTCGATCACTTCGTGCGCGAATTCCCGGCTTTTCGCGAAACTGGTAACCGGCCTGCCGATGACCGTTTCGGGATTATCATCCCCCCACATGTTTAAAAAAGCCTGGTTGACATAGGTGATATTGCCGTCAAGGTCGCCGATGACGATGGCGTCGATGGAAGATGCGATGGCGAAATCCTTGATGCGGAGATCTTCCTCCATTTTTTTCCGGTCGGTGATGTCGATAAAGGAGACCATGATGCAGACCGGTTCGCCCCGGTCATTATAGACGATATTGACCGACAGATGGACGATGATGGGAGAGCCGTCCTTTCTCCAGCCCGCGATTTCGTCTTCCCAGGATCCTTTTTCCAGAATCGTCTCCATAACCTGCTCGGCTTCTTCCCGGGACTGGGCGAATTCCAGTGCGGAAAGGCCAAGGACTTCAGATGAATCAGAAGCGCCCCACATGCGCAGTGCGGCATTGTTGACATAGGTGATGTTGCCTTCCAGATCGCCGATGCCGATGCCCTGGATGGAAGAGGCGATGGCGAAATCCTTGATGCGAAGCTCTTCTTCGATTTTTTTCCGGTCGGTGATGTCGATAAAAGAGACCATGATGCAGATCGGTTCGCCATCGTAATTGTATACGATATTGGCTGCCAGGTGGACGATGATGGGAGAGTCGTCCTTGCGCCAGCCGGCGATTTCGTTCTCCCAGCTTCCCTTTAAAAGGATCGTTTCCATGACCTGTTCGGCTTCCTCCCGGGACTGGGCAAACTCCAGGGCGGAGCGTCCCAGGACTTCGGAAACGTCGGAAGCGCCCCACATGCGCAGGGCTGCATTGTTGACATAGGTGATGTTGCCTTCCAGATCGCCGATGCCGATGCCCTGGATGGAAGATGCGATGGCGAAATCCTTGATACGGAGATCCCCCTCCATAGTTTTCCGGTCGGTGATATCGATAAAGGAATCCATGATGCAGAGGGGCTCGCCGCGGTCATTATAAACGATATTGGCGGCCAGATGGACGATAATGGGTGAGCCGTCTTTTCGTTGCCCCGCGATTTCGCCTTCCCAGGATCCCTTTTCCATGACAGTTTTCATGATCTGTTCGGCTTCCTCGCGGGACCGGGCGAATTCCAGCGCGGAACGGCCCAGAAAGTCGGAGGGATCGGCAGACCCCCACATGCGCAGGACCGCGTCATTGACATAGATGATCCGGCCGTCCAGGTCGCCGATGCCGATGCCCTGGATGGAAGAAGCAATGGCCCGATCCTTGATTAAAAGCTGCTCATTGATATCCCTGTCTTTTAGAAACATGCCGGAATTATCCCTGATGCAGTCATGAAAATGTTATTATTTAACGGTCGTGCCCGGCGGCACCGGTTTTTCCGTGGTGATCACCGCGGCCCCCTGGTCCGACACCGCGGCCAGAAGCATCCCCTGGGATGCCACCCCCCGCAGTTTGGCGGGTTTGAGATTGGCCACGATCACCACCTGACGGCCGATCAGTTTTTCAGCCGGGTAGGATTCGGCAATTCCGGCGACAATGGTCCGGGTTTCCGCACCCAGGTCCACCCCAAGCTTTAACAGTCGGTCCGCCTTGGGTATTTTTTCAGCCGATATCACCGTGGCAACTCTCAAATCGAGTTTGGCAACATCGTCAAAAGTGATTTCCGGTTTTATTGAAAGCAGGAGGCCCGGGTTTGCGGCAAGAATCGGGTCCGCCGCGACCGTTGGCGCCGACGGGTCTGCCGAGGTCCCCCCGGCCGTAAACGGCGAGTCTTTTACAGACCCATCCTTATTGGATGCAGGCCGGGATTTCGGGGCATCGGGCGCGTCGATTCTCGGGAAAAGGGATATGGTTTTTCCCATCGCTGTTCCGGGTGAAAGTGCGCCCCAGGCGTTGATCTGTTCCAGCATGATCGGCCGGCCTGTTTCGGGCAGGCCGAGAATCCGACGGATTTTATCCGCGGTCTCCGGCATGACGGGCCAGATGAGCCCGGAGATGACGCGCAATCCTTCCAGAAGATTGTACATGACTTCATTGAGCCGGGACCGGTTTTCTGTTTTGGCCAGTTCCCATGGCGCGTTGGTCACCACATATTTGTTCATGATGGATATGAAATGCCAGACAGCCGACAGGGCCTTGTGGGTTTCAAGATTTTCCATGGCCGCGCAATAATCGGCAACAGCCGCCATGGCCGGTTCGGAAAGATCGGCCCGTTTTCCGGCGCGCACGTCCGGATTGACATCGGGCGCGGCGCCTTGGCAGTATTTGTGCGCCATGGTCATGATCCGGGAAAACAGATTACCCAGATCATTGGCCAGGTCCGAGTTGATTCGCTGGCGCAGGGCCTCTTCTGAAAAATTTGAATCCAGGCCGAAAACCATTTCCCGCATCAGAAAATACCGGACGGCGTCCGTGCCGTAGACGGATGCCAGATGGAGCGGATCAACGACGTTGCCGATGCTTTTTGACATTTTGCTGTCGTCGATGTTCCAGTAGCCGTGGACATACAGATGTTGGTAAACCTGCAGTCCGGCGGCTTTGAGCATGATCGGCCAATAGATGCCGTGGGGTTTGAGAATGTCCTTGGCGATGATATGGTGCGCGTGGGGCCAGAATTTGTTGAAAAGCGCGCCGTCCGGATAACCCGGCGCGGAAATATAATTAATGAGCGCGTCAAACCAGACGTATGTCACATAGTTTTCATCAAAGGGAAGCGTAATGCCCCATTGAAGACGGGTTTTGGGCCGGGAGATGCAAAGGTCCTCCAGGGGTTCCCTCAGAAACGCGAGCACTTCGTTGCGATAGCGTTCCGGTTGGATCATTTCCGGATTGGCTTTGATATGCTCAATGAGCCAGTTCTGGTAACGGCTCATTTTAAAGAAATAATTGGATTCGCGGATAATCTCCGGCGGGGTGCCGTGGTCGGGGCATTTGCCGTCGGCCAGTTCGCGTTCGGTGTAAAATCGCTCGCAATCAAAACAGTAAAGCCCCTCGTACTGGCTGAAGTAGATGTCCCCGGCATCGTGGATCGCCTGGAGTACCCGTGTAACCACGGCAATGTGGTCCGGGTCCGTGGTCCGGATGAATTTATCGTATGCCACGTTTAACTCGGGCCAGAGATCTTTAAACATCTTGCTGATCCGATCGGCGTAGACTGACGGCTCGATTTGGTTTTTTTGGGCGGCCTTGACGATTTTGTCGCCGTGTTCATCGGTGCCGGTGAGAAAGAACGTTTCCAAACCACTGATCTGCTGGAAACGGCTGGCAACATCCGCGATGATGGTCGTATACATATGGCCCAGATGGGGCCTGGCATTGACGTAGTAGATCGGTGTGGTGATATAAAACCGCTTTGTCATGAGAGGCTTTCTTCCCTTGTGGTTTCCCGGTTTTCGTTTTCCGGCGTTTCGCGATTTGTTTTTGATTGCGGGTAGACATGATGCTCAAAGGTCAAGCAGCACATCAGGCGTCCGCATACCCCTGAAATTTTGGTCGGATTCAGGGAAAGCCCCTGTTTTTTCGCCATTTTAATGGATACCGGATCGAATTTGATCATAAACGTTTTGCAGCAGAGTTCCCTGCCGCATCTGCCGATCCCGCCGCACATCTTTGCCTGGTTGCGGATGCCGACCTGGCGCATTTCGATTTTGGTGCGAAATTCCTTGACAAGCATTTTCACCAGTTTACGAAAGTCGACCCGACCGTCGGCGGTAAAGAAAAAGGTGAGTTTGCTGTTGTCGAACGCGCATTCCGTGCAGAAAAGATTCATGGGCAGTTCAAGCTCATGGACGCACTGGCGGCAAAACGTGTATGCCCTGTTTTCCGTTTCACGGTTTTTACCGATCTTCATCAGATCGTCATCGTTTGCGGGTCGACGGACTTTCTGGCATATCTTCTCCGCGTGCTGATCTAACGCGGGAGCGGGCGGGCGGGCCACAAATCCGAATGCCAGGCCGCCGTCGGTTTCGACGATGACCGGATCACCGGTATTAAGATTGAATCCGTTGCACTTAAAATCATATATTTTTCCGGCTTGTTTAAACCGGACGCCGACAATGGTTTCCATTGGTTTTATTCTTCCATGGCAAGCGAGAGCATCAGCGCATCCAGGGTGAGACGTATATTCGCGTTGGCGTGAATATCCTGCTGGGCGGTGGTGATCGCATTAATTTTTGACATCAGGGACACGACCCGGTGGCGGGGGCCATAATTCTCTATTTTATCTATTAAATCCCGGTGAATAATTTTTTCCGGGGCGATTCGGTTGACAATCAGATCTCTTAACCATGACTGCATGATGCCGAAGACCTCGGGCAGTTGTTCTTTTTTTCTGGATAAGGATTCCGCAAACACCAGCCGTTCTCCGGGCGAAGTCATGGACTCCATCTGTTCGATGATTTGATTCCGATGTTCAACCCAGCCTGTTTCCGCCATCCTGCGGGCTTGTGTCATGCTGCCGTCGGCCATTGACGCGATGACATCCGCTGTTATTGAATCCATGCCGTGATGGTTTTCCAGATAAAGGCGCAGTAATTCCGCCGGTATGGGCGCGAAATGGAGATGTCTGCAACGGGATACGATGGTCGGCAACAGGTCCGTGGCCTGAAGGGCGGTCAGAATGAAAACGGTGTGCTCCGGAGGTTCTTCAAGGGTTTTAAGCAGGGTGTTGCCGGCTTCCGGGTTCAACGTCTGGGCTCCGGCAATAACGGCGACACGCGTTGAGGCTTCGTAGGGTTTTAATGACAGTTTCCGGCACAGCGCCCGAATCTGGTCAACCTTGATCATCTTTCCGGAAGGTTCGACAATATGAATGTCGGGGTGATTGCCGGCCATGATTTTTTTGCACGACCGGCACTGACCGCACGAACGAAGCGCATTCTCTCCGGCAGACGACCCGTTTATCTTCTCATTGCCCATGGTATCCCGGGGCGGCTTTACGCAATTGGCCGCCATGGCCAGTGCAACGGCAACGGCGCGCCTGCCCGTTCCCTCATGTCCGGTAAACAGAAATGCATGGGGGAGGCTGCCGGTGTAAAGGGCCATTGCCATTAAGCGGACCGCCCGTTTCTGGGCAACCAGGGGGTCAAAAGCAGGCACGAATTCTACCGTATGCTGGTCCGGGAAATTACTGACTATTATTGACCCGGTCCCGGAGTTCTTTGCCGCATTTGAAAAATGGCAGTTTCTTGGGCTTGATCATCACCTTTTCACCGGTTTTGGGATTCCGGCCGACGTAGCTCTTGTATTTTTTGACGTAAAAACTGCAAAGTCCCCGTATTTCAATCCGTTCATCCACGACCAGGGCGTCGGCCATGGAATCAAAGAAAATCTGTACGATTTTTGCCGCTTCAGACTTGGATATATCCGCTTCCTTTTTTAATGCGGAAATCAGCTCGAGCTTGTTCATATCGCCTCCTTTGGCAGTTGTCATTAAAACGGATTTACAATATCATCGATAATAAAATTTATCATTAAATATAAATAAATAAAAAGTCAAGACGTTATGTTGAAATATTCGCTTATCCGGATAATAATGGTCGGGATGATCCTGCCCGAAGCTTACCGGGCCGTGGTTACCGGGTTCCGATATCCCCCAGGCCGGAAAGGGTGATCATGAAGCCCACGCTTTTATCATTTTCCTCGTGGGTAAAGGAAAGCATCAATGCCCAGCACTGCGCACGATACCGGCAGCCGATACTTTTACGGATATCCTGATGGTCTTCGAGGTTCCGCTCATAATCGCCGGTGATCAGTATTGAAGGCGAGACCGCCACGGCAGCGTCTACATAAATGGTCTGGGCCGCATCCCGGCGGTACCGGTGCTCGAAGAAAAGCCGGTTTTCCAATCGGTCGGACAACCCCAGACGGATGCTGTGAGCGTCCAGTTGTCCTTTATCGTGATCCCATTCGGCATCCGTTCGAAAAGACAGGTGCGGCGCCGGGTCAATTTCCAGTTGCGCATATAACGGAGCAAAAGAGGATGTTTCGGCGGATTTGTTTTCCTTTAGATCATAGGGCTGTTCAACATACAGACGGGCCAGGGGCCGACCGGCTTGTTGGGTTTGTTGCAGATTTTGTCCGTAACTTTCCGCCGTCTCTTGCCGACTCCGTTCCGGTGTAAGCAGGTTGGTGAGCGACAGGGCGATGCGATGGGTTTCTTCGATCCGGTCCAGGTCATCAAAAAAAGGAAAATCCGACTGATCTTTTTCAGGAATGTAAAGATATTGAACTTTCGGCGCAAGAATGTGTTTGATCCGCTCAAAAGAGACGGCATTGACATCAAAGAAGCGATACAGGTCCGAACTTAAGTCCACCCTGAAATCAAACATTTCCCGGTGATCATCATTTTCGGTTTCCGCCGGATCGGGATCATGGCGATCCAGGCGCCACGCGGTCTGGCGGAAACCCGCGGACGGCTCCAGTGCCAGATAGTTTCCCCAGTGAAGGGGCAGGTAGAGTCTGGGATGAAAATCGCCGCGATGGCCCGTATATCCATCTTGACGGTAAAAATAAGTATATTCCGATGTCATGTCGATGTAGAAGGGATTGTACGGCAGGGGATGTTTGAGACCTGAAAGCCCGACCCTGGGCAGGTGATGCAGCGTGGGATCCGTGTCCGTCTGCCGCCGGTTGATGACATTATCATACCAGGCGACATCCGTGTTGAAGCTGTAGGTGGTCCATATGCGGTTGATATTGAGGCGATTTTCCCGTTCGGCATCGTTTCTGTCATCAATATCCCTTCCGAACCGGGATTGGAAAATATCTTCGGTGTCCATGTATCCTGTATAGCCGCTGGAAAATTCCCTCAGGTAATCCTGGTCGCTGACCACGTCAAGGTCGAGTTTGGCATTGAACTGCCAGGGAAGTTCCTGGTCGGCCTTCATCCGAAACCAGTAACGATCGGTGTTGGGTCGAATGGCCCGGTCATCGGTATATCCCCATTTGCGTCCGGCTTCGGGTGTACCGTCATCGATGTGGCGGTCCGTGAAACCATCCATCATCAGCGTGCCCTTTGAATCATCCGAGAGTGCGTAGCGATACTCGCCCCCGATTTTTTCACCCCGCTTCTGCATATGATGATAGTAGAGAGTGGCATCGGCGCTGCGGTTGATGGCCCAGAAAAACGGTTGCAGGCAGGTAATCCCTTTTCGGTCCGAGAATCCGATCTGTGGAAGAAGCAGCCCGGACTGGCGTTCCAGCTTGACGGGAAAAATAATATAAGGCACATAAAAAACGGGGATGCGCCGGGCCCAGAGGGTGGCGTGTTTTGCCGTGCCGTATCCCTCGACGGTAACGTCCACCTGGGTGCCCGTAATCCGCCAGTCCGGGTTTTCACCGTCACATGATGTCAGGCTGCCCCGGGTGACGGAAAACGAATTTTCTCCGGTTTTTCGGATGTCGTCTCCCCGAATATAAAAATGTTTCTGTTCCAGAAAAAGTTCTCCGCGGGACACAACGCCGGTGCCCGCATCCAGGTCGATGACCATCTCATCACCGGACAGACGGTCGGCATTTGAGACCAGCAGCACCTCGCCATGGGCCAGAGCCTCCCTGGTCGACTCATTGAATATGATCGTGTCGGCGGTGAGGGTAATGTCGTCTTTTCGGATTACGACCGCGCCGGTGCCGGTGTAAATGCCGGTCTGCCGATGGTAGATAAGTCTGTCCGCTTCGATTTGCCAGGGAGTCTCATTATAAAATACGGTTTTTGGAGAAGATGGATAGGCCGACGCCGGCAACAGGCATACAATAAGGATGCACGCAAGCAAGACGAAAAATAACGCCGTCGGAAAACCGGGCCCTTCTGATTTGCATTGGATGTTATATTGCGCCAGCAGCATAAGGCGGATCAACGCTTTTTGTGAAAATGAACGGACGATTTTTAAAAATTGCGGAATAATACCTTGAAGCCACATTAAAACTCCAGTATAAAATCGGCAAACATGGAAAAGTCAAGAAATATGAGGGTATGGGGTATCAATGAAAAAACAGTTTGTAAATCAGATCCGGTCAGGTGAAACCGTTGATGACCGGTTCGCGGTATCGGAAAAGTCCCTGGCCCGGAAAAAGGACGGCAATCCGTTTTTGACCATTGTTTTATCGGATAAGACCGGCGTCATCAAGGCCGTGGCGTGGGATGACGCGGAAAATCTTTCCCGGGTTGCCGCCGCCGGCGACATCGTTCACATTACCGGATCAGTTAACCAATATCGGGAAACCCTTCAGATCACCGTCAAGTCCATGGTTCTGGTTCCCAGGGAATCGGTTGATCCAGCGGATTTCATCGCCTCGACCCGCCGGAATCCCGACCAGATGATGGAGCGTCTGATGAAGCTGGCCGACACCATTAAGACCCCGCATCTCAAGGCGCTGCTTGGATCCTTCTGGAATGATGATGATTTTGTGCGGCACTTCAAAACAGCGCCCGCGGCAAAAAAGATGCATCACGCCTACATCGGGGGGTTGCTGGAGCACACGCTTTCCCTGGCCCTGCTGGCCGACCGGGTGGCTGAACACTACGGCGGCATCGATCGCGATATGCTTATCGCTGGCGCGATCCTGCATGATATTGGTAAAACAAAGGAATTTGAGTACGACAACCGGATCGATTATTCAATGGAAGGCCGCCTGATCAGCCATATCGTTATCGGAATTGAGCTGATTGAAAAAAAAATCGCAGCAATGGACCATTTCCCGCCCATTCCGGCCTTGCTGCTCAAACATATGATCATCAGTCACCACGGTTCCCGAGAACTCGGGTCGCCTGAACCCCCAAAAACACTGGAATCGGTGCTGCTTAATTATCTGGATGAAATCGACGCGAAGATCAACGGGATAAGAGAGTTCATGGAATCCCACGATCCCGGAGCGGAATGGACGTCCTATCATAAGCTTCTGGAGCGTTTTTTTTACAAAGGAACCTGATGGCGGATGAATAGTTTGGAAAACCCTGAGGCGGCGCTTTTATGTTTATAACATTTGAAGGAATAGAAGGTTCGGGCAAGACCACACAGGTAGGACCGGTCGTCGATTTTTTTAGACAAAGAGATGTCGAATGCGTCGTCACCAGGGAACCCGGCGGAACCCGCATCGGAGAAAAGATCCGCGCCATTCTGATGGATCCGGAAAACAACGGCCTTTTCCCCATGACCGAGTTGATGCTGTATGCCGCGGACCGGGTTCAGCATGTTCAGGAGCAGATCGCCCCGGCGCTGGCAGCCGGCAAAACGGTCGTCTGCGATCGGTTTCATGATTCAACCGTCGCTTACCAGGGGTTTTCACGGAAGATCGATATCGCGGCCATTGACCGGGTTCATGACCTGATCCTTGATGGCCTGACGCCGGATCTGACGTTTCTGCTGGATCTGCCCGCGGCCGTCGGCCTGGCCCGGGCCTGGAAGCAGATCAACAACGGGCAGCGATCCGGGGCTGAGACGCGGTTTGAGTCCGAGAACATGGCGTTTCACGAGGCGGTGCGCGCGGGATATCTGGAGCTGGCCCGCCGGGAGCCGCATCGTTTTGTTATCATTGATGCAACGGAAGAAGCGGATAAAGTAACGGCCCAAATTCTTTCGGCGTTGGGCCGAAGGTGCGGCGCGTTATGAAAAGGGAAAAATAAATGCATCACTCCATCTTAGATACCATCGGAAACACGCCGCTGGTGGAAATCACCCGGTTGAATCCGAACCCGAAGGTGACCATTCTGGCCAAGATCGAGTATCTTAATCCGGGCGGGTCCATCAAGGATCGGCCAGCCCTGTACATGATCGAGGAAGGTGAGCGATCCGGTCAGCTTACAAAAGACAAGATCGTGATCGAGGCCACCTCCGGCAATACGGGCATCGGCTTGGCCATGGTCTGTTCCATCAAGGGATACCGCCTGCTGTTGGCCATGTCCGAGGCGGTCAGCATTGAACGCCGCAAGATCCTGGCGGCCCGGGGCGCCGAGATTCTGTTGACCCCCGGCCACCTGGGCACGGATGGGGCCATTGAGGAAGTCTACCGCATTGCCCGGGAAAATCCGGACCAGTATTTCATGACCGACCAGTTTAACAATGACGCCAACTGGAAGGCCCATTATCACGGCACCGCTGAAGAAATCATCCAACAGACGGGCGGCCGGGTGGACAGGATCGTGGCCACCATGGGGACCACCGGCACGGTCATGGGGCTTGCCCGGCGGTTTAAGGAGTATGATCCCAAAGTCGAAGTCATCGGCGTGGAGCCTTATCTCGGACACAAGCTTCAGGGGCTCAAAAACCTCAAGGAAGCCTACCGCCCTGAAATTTTCGACAAGAACTGGCTGGGCCGCAAAGTCAATATCGATGATGAAGAAGCCTTTGAAATGACGCGACGCCTGGGCAGGGAAGAGGGGCTTTTCGTGGGCATGAGCAGCGGGGCCGCCATGGTGATCGCCGCCCGGGAGGCCGAACAGATGGAAGGCGGCGTCATTGTGGTCATTTTTGCCGACAGCGGCGAACGTTATCTGAGCACGCCGCTGTTTGCCGTCAAGAAAAAGGTCGACATGGTGCTGTTTAACACCATGAAACGGTCCCGTGAACCCTTTGAGCCCATGCATGCCGGCAAGGTATCGGTTTATTCCTGCGGTCCCACGGCCCATGAGCGGCTGCACCTGGGACAATGCCGGCGTTTCGTGTTTTCCGACATGCTTTGCCGGTACCTGGAATTTCGGGGTTATGAGGTCAACCATGTCATGAACATCACCGACATGGACGACAAGACCATCCAGGGATCTGAAGCGGCCGGCCAGGATATTAAGGCATTTACCGAAAAATACATCGCTTTCTTCAAACAGGACCTGGAGCATCTCCGGATCAAGCCGGCCCAGCATTATCCAAAGGCCAGCGAACACATGCAGGAGATGGTGGCTCTGGCCAAGAAACTGGCGGAAAAAGGGATTGCCTATGAAAAGCTCCATTCCCTTTATTTCAATATATCGGCGTTTTCCGAATACGGAAATCTTTCAGGGGTTGATCTCGACAAGATCCGGCTGGGCGCCACTGTTGACCTGGATGAATATGAAAAAAACAATCCCAAGGATTTCACCCTGCTCAAGCGGGCAAAACTTTCGGATCTTAAACGGGGCATTTACGTCAAGACCGAGTGGGGCAACGTGCGGCCGTCCTGGCATGTCCAGTGCGCGGCCATGTCCATGAAATATTTGGGCGACAGTTTTGACATCCACACCAGCGGCCGGGAGCTGGTGTTTCCGCATCACGAAAATGAACTGGCCATTGCCAAGGCCGTCACCGGAAAGCCCCTGGCCAGATACTGGCTGCATTGCGAGCAGGTCCAGGCCGAGCAGCAGCGCCCTGATGAAGATGCAGCGATTAATCTGCCTGCTCTGGCCGATGTCATGGCCATGGGATATACCCCCAGGGAGATCCGGTTCTGGATTGTGGGCGCCCATTACCGGCGGCCCCTGATGTTTTCCGAGTCCCGGATGCTCCAAGCCAGAAACGCGTTAAAGCGGATTGATTCCTGTGTTTTGTCCCTTGCCCGGCTTGCCCATGGCGCGCCCTTTCCGGAAATTGATCAGATCGTCTATGACATCCGGCAGGGGTTTATCAATGCCATGGATGATGATCTTAATTTCCCGGCGGCCCTGGCGGCCCTGTTTCGATGCATCCGAAGAATCAATACGCTGATCCGCGCCGAGGGGCTCAGTCCCGATGATGCCGTCAAGATTCTCGGCGCGTTAAAAAGTGTGGATGAGGTCATGCGGATTTTTGATTTTCCCGCCGACAGGATGGCGCCTGATACTCAATCCCTGATAGCCGAAAGAGAAAATGCCCGCAAAGCAGGTGATTTCCAACGGGCGGATCGGATCAGGGATGAACTGCGCCGGCAAGGGGTTGCCATCCAGGATACCAGAATCAAAACGCAATAACGTAAACCATAACGGAATAAATAAAAAATGATACCGGTCTATTTACCATTTACCCATATTTCCGCGCCTGTTGCCGAGGTCGCCTGTTGCTGCTTCGGCGGCCTCGTGCTCCACCGGCCCCTTAAGCAGGATCTTCCACCCCCGCTGGCGGCCCTGGCGCAACGTCTGCCCATTGATATCCGTGTACCGGATCGGGAAGACGATGACCAGCTCATCAACCTCTACCATGCCTATCGTAAATGGTGCGATTTTCATGATGGCGGCATCGGGCTCCTGAAAAACCGGTTTAACGGCATCGACGATGCGGAGATCTTTGTGACCCAGATACGTTCGGAAATTCTGGGGAGGCGGTCCCGTGAGACCGCGGCCCCTGATCCGCTCCTGTCCGCCAGGCTTTTTCTTCTGGCAGCCCAGGATTACGATATGGCGCAGGAAACGGTGGATCAGGCCATTGCCGCCTCTGAAACAGGCATGGCAAGGATGGTTGCCGCCCTCAAGGGAGACGCGGCCCCCGGAAGGGATGCACAAAATTATTCTTCTACGGATGATCCGGGAGCGCTCATGCCCGGCGCCAGGCTCCTGTCATGGTATCGACTGGCCAGTGCCGGCGCTGATACGGATTTCAATTTTTTGATCACCACAAGTCCGGTCGTGTGTGAAGCCCTTGTCAATCATGCGCCATCCGGCCGTCTTGTCCAATCATTAGAGGGCGTTCCCAGCCCCAAGGACCCTGGACAGCGGGCATTATGGGCGGCGTATCTGGCCGATGCGGCCGCCGCGAAGCCACAGGAAGGGGGAGGATTGTCTCCGCCCGAATTACCCATGGCGTTTGCGGAAAACTTTGTTTTCAGGCTTTATCTTTTTCCCGAACTCACCCTGGAGCAGTTACTAAACATTACCCTGTCCGGGCAGGAAATGTCTTACACGATTCAATCGGGAATCCGCAATATCCTGGTTGGTCTTCTGGAAACGAAAAAATCAAAAAAAAGAGTTCTTGACTCAATATTATAATTGGCGTATGGAAATTTTTCGAAAAATTTTATATCAAAAGTCGGTCCGTATATCCTATTATACATTTATTTATGAAAGGAGTTTAAGAAGATGGCTTTTAATCCTATTGTTGATACCGAAAAGTGCGAAGGCTGCGAAGAATGCGTTGATGTGTGCCCTGTGGAGGTTTTTGAAATGCAGGACGGGAAATCCGTTCCGGTTAATGCAGAAGAATGTCTTGGCTGCGAAAGCTGCATTGAAGTCTGTGAACCCGGCGCCATTACCGTCGAAGAAATTTAATATTCCGTTTTTATCGATTTCCCCGGCAGCCTTGCGGAAGCGGCGAGCCGGGGAAATCCGTCAATCCATCGCCGCCGTTTTTTACTTGCCTGTTGTTTTGCACCCTTTTCCGGCGACACGATTTATTCCTTCACATTCCACACCAACCGCATGACTCCGTTTGATGGTTTTCCATGCATGGCCTATGTCCGGCAGCAGCTCACCGCCTGCGGCCTGGGCGATCTCAACGGTATCGTTGCCGCGGCCATCAATCGCGCCGGCGATTTTAGACCCCTGAATCCGGGGGAAACCGTTGCCGTTGCCGTAGGCAGCCGGCGGATCGACCGGATCGATGAAATTGTGCGTCAATGTCTTCGCGGTCTTGAGGAGAGGGGCTTTTCGCCGTTTATCGTACCGGCCATGGGAAGCCATGGAGGAGCCACGCCGGCCGGTCAGATGGAGATCCTTTCCAGGCTCAATATTACGGAATCCGGCATGAAAGTGCCGATTGTGGCGGACATGACCACCCACTGTATTGCAACGATGGCCCAGGGGGTGGATATCCGTTTTTCATCGGCGGCACTGGCGGCGGATCATCTGGTGGTGATCAACCGGGTCAAACCCCATACCAAGTTCAAGGCCGATATTGAAAGCGGTCTGTGTAAAATGCTGACCATCGGACTTGGCAATGCCCACGGCGCCGGAATCTTTCACAGGGCCGCCGTGGGCCGATCCTTCGGCATCATCGAGACAGCAGCCGCTCTGGTACTCAAAAAGGTCAACGTGCTATTCGGCATCGCCCTTGTGGAAGACGGCCGCGGGCATCTGGCCCATGTTGATGTCCTCAGGCCCGACGACCTGATCGATTGCGAAAAGAAGCTGCTCAGGCAGTCGGCAAACATGATGGCGCGCCTTCCGTTTGACGATATCGATATTCTCATCGTCGATGTCATCGGAAAAGATATTTCCGGCATCGGCATGGACTCCAATGTCACTGGAAGACACCGCGACCTTGCCGGAAGCGTGTTTACGCGACCCCGGGTGTCCCGGATTTTTGTCCGTGATCTCTCTTCGGGTTCGGGAGGCAATGCCAACGGCATCGGGCTGGCGGATTTTACATCGACCCGGCTGGTAAAGCAGATTGATATGGAAAAAACATTTGTCAATGCCGTAACGGCCATTTCTCCGGAAAAAGGGGCCATACCGATTCATTTTGATACCGACCGCCGGTGCCTTGATGCCTGCCTCAAAACCTGCGGCGTCATGTGGCCTGATATGGCCAGGGTGGTGCGGATCAGGGATACGGCGCATCTGGAATATATCCAGATTTCAAAGGCACTGGAATCGGAAATGGAAAAAAATCCAGACCTGGAGCGCATGACCCCCTGGCTGCCCTTTGCGCTGGATGCATCTGATAATCTGGTGAATTTTGATCCTCATCAACAACGATAATCTCAGTCGGTGTCCGGTAAGGACTCCCATCGGCATCATGGTATTTTATTATCATGCAACACCTTTTTTTATAAGGGAAATCGCCCTTCCACATTGGGAAAAAGATGCCGGGCCCATCCGGCCGGCCCAGAAAAGGTCTTTTCCGGCCGATGATTTGCCCGGACTGCCCACCGGTCTTAGGGAGCTGGATCAAACTGTTTTGCTGCTGATGGATTATTTTAAGGGCGTTCCCGTTGCTGCGCCATGGCGCCTGCTAAGCATGAAAGGATTGACGGACCTTGAGCAGCAGGTATTGCGGGCAGTGGCCGGCATACCTTTCGGCGCCTTGAAAACCTATGGCGATATCGCCGAAGCCGTGGGCCATCCCGGGGCCTGTCGTTTTGTGGGGAACACCATGGCGAAAAATCCATTCCCCATTTTTATTCCGTGTCACCGGGTGGTGCGCCGCGACGGCGGCATCGGAGGATTCGGCGGCGGTCCGGACCTGAAAAAAAGACTCATCGCCTTTGAAAATGAAAAATAAGGGATTTATAGGTATTGACTTATGAAACAATATGTTATAGATGAACTTCGGCCGGCGGACCAGCAGAGAATAAAAGATTATCTGGACGCGCATTTCGGCCCGGCCGACATGGAAACCCTCTACTGGATACCGCTGGAGCCGTCACTCTATAGTGAAGACCAGCGCCGGCATGAGCAATGCCACCCACTTTATATTGTGGTTCAACTGACGTCCGCGTCCATATCCGTTGAGCTGCTGGTGCGCACGAAGAATCGGATCCGTTGTGATTGCATCCGATATGCCGATCAGGCGCAGATGAAATGGGCCGTCGATGTTGTGGATGCGATATTTGAAAATCTGGAAATTATAAATTGATCGGCATATCCGCCGGTAACGGAAAACATTCCATGTTGAAAATCCTACCCTTGGGCGGCCTCGGTGAAATCGGCCTTAATATGATGGTATTCGAATACGAAGATACCATTGTGATCATCGATGCGGGACTGATGTTTCCCGAGGCCTATATGTTCGGCGTGGATTATGTTATTCCGGATATGGACTACATCCGGCGGAACAAGGCGAAAGTTGCGGCCATTATTCTTACCCATGCGCACGAGGACCATATCGGCGCCATGCCGTATCTGCTCAAAGAGGTCAATGTGCCGGTTTATGCCACGCCGTTTACCCTCGGCATGCTCCAGCATAAACTCGAAGAACACGACATCCTTTCCCAGGTGTTGCTCAAAACCATCACCCCTTTGGAAAAACTGCACATTGCGCCGTTTACCTTTGAATTTATCCGGGTCAACCACAGCGTAGTGGACGGTGTGGGGATTGCGGTGCGGACCCCGGTGGGGCTGATCGTCCATACCGGTGATTTCAAGCTGACCGAAACCGCCATCAGCGGCATGTCCACGGATGTGGACCGTTTCGCCCGACTGGGGGACGAAGGAGTACTGGCGCTGCTGTCGGATTCCACCAACGTGGAAAAAGAGGGTCGCTCGGTTTCTGATTCCCAGGTTGGCGGAACCCTTGAAAAGATTGTTGCCGCCAGTTCCGGCCGCGTGATCATCGCTTTGTTTGCGTCCAATATCGCCCGGATTCAGCAAATCATCAGCATTTGCGGGCGCCTGGGCCGCAAAGCCGTTTTTAACGGTCGCAGCATCGAGCTGAGCGCCGGCATCGCAAGCGAATTAAAATTGCTTGATATTCCCGCTGACCTGGTTATCGATGTGAGCGAAATCGATGATTACGCGCCGGAGGAGATACTGATTCTTACCACCGGAAGCCAGGGGGAACCCATGTCCGTCCTGGCGCGCATGTCCGCGGGAACCCACAAACAGTTGAAGGTTGAGCAGGGAGACCGGGTAATCCTGTCGTCAAAATTTATCCCCGGCAATGAAAAGGCCATTGCAAAGATCATCAATAATCTGTTCCGCAGAGGGGCGGACGTGGTTTATGAGACCATCTCCGAGATTCATGTTTCCGGTCACGCCTTCCGGGAAGAACTGCGCGTCATGATTGCGCTGACCCGGCCGCGCTATTTTGTGCCGATTCACGGCGAATACCGGCACCTGGTGCATCACGCCAATCTTGCCGAGGCTTGTGGAATTCCAAGGGAACGGGTCTTGCTGGCGGAAAACGGCCAGGTTCTCAAATTTGACGCGTCCGGCGGCCGGGTCAGCGGATCCGTGGATGTCGGCCGTATCCTGGTGGACGGCAAGGGCATCGGTGATGTGGGCCGCTCGGTGTTAAAAGAACGGCGGTTGCTTTCCGAAGAGGGGCTTGTGGTGGTAACCCTGGCCATTGATGCGGAAACCGGGTTTGTGGTATACGGTCCCGAGATTGTTTCCAAAGGACTGGTGTTTGAGACGGAGACGGGTCATATCATTGACGATGCCCAGTGTGTTCTGCTGGAAATCATCGAGGAGGTCGCCCTGCTTGCTCCGTCTCGCCGGGCTGATGTCCTGCGCCAGAAAATGCACCGGGCTCTGAGGGAATATTTTACGTTCACCCTTAAGCGCAGGCCGGTAATTCTGCCGTTTATTCTCGAATTATGAGACTGTTGGTTTAAAAATATTTAGTTCATGACGGTGATCAATAATGCGCAGGGAAATAATCGGCATTTTTTTATTTTTTCTGGTGATTCTTACCTTGATGAGCCTGCTTTCTTATCACCCGGATGATCCGTGTTTTCTGAGCAAAGCCGGTCCATCCGGATTGCCGTTTAATTTTTTCGGTGTTTTCGGCGCCCATCTTGCCGGTTTCCTGATCGGGGTGACCGGGGTCGGGGCCTTCTGGATGCCGCTTCTCCTGCTGATTGCCAGTATTGAGTTTTTCAGTATCGAGTCGTCCGTTCACCGCGTTCCATTTATCATAGGAGGCGGGTTTCTTCTCATTCTGGGAACCGGCAGCCTGTTTGCCTTTTATCAGGATCTTTATGTCATATTCGGGCGCGCTTATCCGGCCGGCGGGATCATCGGATCATGGGTTAAAAATTTTCTGGACCATTATACCAATGTGACCGGCGGCACCCTGATTCTGATTTTTTTTCTGCTCATCGGATTTGTCCTGACAACCGGGGTGTCTGTTGTTAATTTTTCCGGCAAGGCACTACGGGCATGCCTGCGCGTTGCCCAAGGTTCCCGATGGGTTTTTGCCCAGGCCCGAACGGTTTTCCTGTGGATCGTCGCCGTCGTCAAACGGGCTTTTGCGGCAATCATCGGTTTGATAAAAAGGGACCTCCCGCAGGAATCACCGCAGTCGGGCGAACCGGAAAAAGAGGTCCGGAGCCGGAAACCGGTTGCGGATGCGCCCCGGCCCGTTTTGCATGAACCCGATCCACAAGAGAAAAAATCCGAAATCCGACCGGAACACAATATCACCATCAAGGAAATGCAGCCGCCAAGGCCCCTGCGCAGTGTTCCCATACCAAAGCAGCAGGAATTTGCCTCCATGCGGACCGACAGCGGTTTCCAACTACCGGCCGTCGGGTTTTTAAAAGATCCCGAAGTGGTGATCGATGACGTGGATCATGAAAATCTGCGCAACATGTCCAAGCTGCTGGAACAGAAACTTGATGACTTCGGGGTGAGGGGAAATGTGGTGACCGTGCTTCCCGGTCCGGTGATCACCCGGTTTGAATTCGCGCCCGCCCCGGGCATCAAGATCAACAAGGTCGTCAATCTCGCGGATGACCTGGCCCTGGCGCTTCGGGCCATGAGCATCCGCATTATCGCGCCGATACCCGGAAAGGCCGTCATCGGCATTGAAGTGCCCAATGCCCGTCGGGAAATCGTGGTGATCAAGGATATTATTGTTTCCGCGGCGTTTGAAAAAGCCAAATCAAAACTGACCCTGGCCCTGGGCAAGGATATTGTCGGCAATCCCGTGGTGGCGGACCTTGAAACCATGCCGCATCTGCTCATCGCCGGGGCCACCGGAACCGGGAAAAGCGTGGCCCTTAATACCATGATCACGAGCCTGCTCTACAAGGCGACTCCCGAAGATGTGAAAATCATCATGATCGATCCCAAGCGGATTGAGCTGTCCATGTATGACGGGATTCCCCATCTGATCACGCCGGTGGTCACGGACATGAAAAAAGCAACCAACGCCCTGTTCTGGGCGGTCCGGGAAATGGAGCGGCGGTATAAGCTGCTTTCCGAAACCCGGGTCAGAAACATCCGCCAGTACAACCGGCGACCCAAAAAGACGGAAACCGCGGAAGAGGCGGCTGCAGCGGATGCCGCCGCAGCCGGTAAAGGGTGGGAGGCCGTTACGGAAGACCTGCCGGAAAAGTTGCCTTATATCGTGATCATCATCGACGAACTGGCGGATCTGATGATGGTGTCGTCCCGGGACGTGGAAGTC
>QZJS01000046.1 GCA_003597945.1 Desulfobacteraceae bacterium
TACACCGACCTTAAAGAGGCGGTCATCCGGAAAAAATTCCGCGAAGATCTTTTTTACCGCCTTAATGTGATCCCGATTCATCTGCCCCCGCTTCGGAACCGGAAAAACGATATCCCCCTGCTGGTGGAGCATTTTTTATCCCAGATCAACCAGACGGCCCATAAAGAGCCGGTTTCCATATCAAAAGAAGCCCTTTTACTGATGATGGATTACGCGTGGCCGGGTAATGTCCGCCAGCTTCAGAATGTGCTTCAATACGCCACGGTCAAGTGCGGCGGCAGCGTGATCCGAACGGAGCATCTGCCGACTGAACTCGGGGTGTTGAAAAATGATCCGGAAGCACGGGGTTCTGGCCGGAAACTTGATTATGTCTCGGTGAGAACGGCCCTGGAAAAAACCGGGAACAATAAATCCAAAGCCGCCAGGCTGCTGGGAGTGGGCAGAGCCACCCTTTACCGGTTTTTATACGACCAGCCCGACGCGGCGCCTTCCGATATCTGAAAAACCATCGGTGCGATGTGTCCGATCTTCATTCAGTCAGGTTATCGAAACAATTCAATGAGGAATGTATGGAAGCCTGTCTCATAATTTTTGGGAATCATAAGGACAGAAAAATGAAAAAACTATTCTTCATGTTTCCGTTATGCCTGGTTTTTCTTTTTTCGGGCGGCCTTGCGGCCCAACAAGCTTCGATGAAATTCGAATCTGAAGCCATAAAAAGCGTCCTTAACACCGCGACCCACAGTCTGGATCATCTGATGAGCAATACTCTGGCGTCCCTGGAGTTAATCGCCATGACGCCGGATGCCAAAAACGGCGCGTGGTGCTGACCTATCGTCCGTATGAAAAGTGAACAAGCGGCCAACCGATTCCACGATGCACAAAGGAGTTTTATCTTGTCATCATACAAAGATCGATTGGAAATGATTGAAACGGCCAGGGGTAAAGCACCGGCTGACCTGTTGATCACCAATGTCCACCTGGTCAACACCCTTTCCGGGGAAATTCGTCCGGCCAACGTCGCCGTCCGCAATGGAATCGTTTTGGGGTTTGAAGACTACCCGGCAAAGAAAATCATCGACGGCCGGGGAGCCTACCTTTGCCCCGGTTTTATCGAAGCACACATTCACATCGAATCGACGCTTCTCTCGCCGCCCGTGTTCGCCGGGGCGGTTGCCTCCATGGGCACGGCCGCGGTGATTTGCGATCCTCATGAAATCGCCAATGTGCTGGGAATGGAGGGCATCGCGTACTTTGTTGAAGCCAGCAGAGACCTGCCGGTTTCCATTTACTTCATGTTGCCTTCATGCGTCCCCGCCACGCACCTCGAAAACGCCGGGGCAACGCTCGGAGTGGAGGACATGAAGAGCCTGCTGGCCAGATATCCGGACAGGTTTCTCGGTCTGGGCGAAATGATGAATTTTCCCGGCGTCATTCATAGCGATCCCGAGGTGCTGGCCAAGCTGGAGATGGCCAAAGACCTGGTCATGGACGGACACGCCCCCGGACTTTCAGGCAAGGATCTCAACGCCTATATTCTGGCCGGGCCCAAAAGCGACCACGAGTGTGTAAAAATCGGGGAAGCAAGGGAAAAGCTCGAAAAAGGCATGCACATCATGATCCGGCAAGGCACTTCCCAGCATAGCCTGGAGGAGTTTCTGCCCCTGGTGAACGATCACAACTGGCCGTCGTTTTCCATGGTTTCAGACGACCGCCATCCGGAAGACCTGGCCCGGCACGGGCATCTCGACGACAACCTGCGTCGGGCGGTCAGGCTGGGCTGTGATCCCGTCCGCGCGGTGCAAATGGTGACCATCAACCCGGCCCGATACTTCGGACTGAAAAACCGGGGAGCCATTGCTCCGGGTTATCGGGCGGATATGGTCCTGGTGGAAGATTTGGTGGATTTTCAGATTAGGGAAGTTTTTCTCGAGGGCAGGGGGCTCGGGGAGCATTCCTTCCAAACCGGCATCAAACCTCCCGGAAATTCCATCCATATCGGTGAATTATCTTCAAGTTCCTTTCAAATTCCCGCGGAAGGAAAAAGGGTCCGGGTCATCGAAGTCATTCCCGGTCAGATTGTCACCCGGCATGTTTTGGCGGAACCGCGCATGCAAAATGGTCTGGCCGAGGCGGACCCGGACAGGGATCTGGCCAAACTGGCCGTGGTGGAAAGGCACAGGGCCACCGGAAACATCGGTCTCGGGTTTGTTCGGGGACTTGGATTGAAAAGATGCGCGCTGGCTTCGACCGTGGCGCACGATTCGCACAATCTGATCATTGCCGGAACAAATGATGAGGACATGCTGGCGGCGGCCCTTGAAGTCCGGAGAATGGGCGGCGGACTGACGGTGGTTCACAACGGAAAGGTCCTGTCGTCCATGCCCCTGCCCATAGCGGGCCTCATGAGCCATAACCCTCTCGATGAAGTCGTGGCTTCCATGGAAAAGCTGGCCAAAACCTGCCGCTCCATTGGCATCAGCCACACCAGTCCGTTCATGATCCTTTCGTTTTTGGCTCTGCCGGTCATACCGGAACTCAAGCTCACGGACAGGGGACTGGTGGACGTGAGCCGATTCGAACTGGTGGGCTTGTGGACGGATTGATCAGGGCAGGGACCTCATAAAGCAGAAGTCCACCGTAAGGCAACGGCGATCTGTTGTAACATTTCAGCTAAAGTTTCGGCCCTTTTTTAAAGGTGTTTACCAGTGCAAAGGCCATAAAACTAAGCAGGGTTCCCATAAGAAATCCTTGAATCCCATAGGGACTGCTCAGCACTTTATCCCACAATATGGTTGTGGCCGTTCCCGCGATCACGGCGGCATAAAAAGAAGCCCGGACCACTTTTTTCCCGAGCAGTACGGCAACAAGAGGAATCAATACGGTCGGGGCCCAGTAATCATAGGCGGCAATCAGGATATCTAAAACATTCGGAATCATAAAGGCAAAAAGTAATGCCACGCCGCCGGTGATCAGGTTGGTCATGCGGGCGATGGTCAATGCTTGCCGTTCAGTTATTGGCTGATGACGCAACGGCTTGAGAACATCCTGCACCAATGCCACCGAAGAGGCGTTGAGAAAGGAGTCGGCCGAAGACATCACGATGGAAATCACGCCGGAGATCACCAGCCCGCTCAGTCCGATGGGCAACACCACTTTGATGACTTCCGGAAGGGCAAGATTGCTGGCGATACCCGGGTTCAACTGCAATGCGATCAGACCGATGCCGCCGCTGATCAGGAAAAACGGCGCCGATATCACGCCGCTCCAGAAGTTGCCTTTGCTGGTGGCTTCAGCGCTGCGCCCGAGCAAAAGACGCTGAACATAAGGCGGGACCAGCGTTTCGCCGAACACAAAGACCAGAAACAAAGACGCAAAAGCCGTCAGGGGTATCTTGTCCCCGACAATCTGCAAATGGCCCGCGGGTATGTTCGACACAAACGCCGACCATCCCCCGCAAGCGTTTATGCCCATTAGAAACAGCAGGGGCATGCTGATCATCAGCAGAACGAATTGCAGCACATCGGTTTTCACAACGGCGGTCATCCCTCCGATGGTGGAATAAAAGAAGATAATGCCGCAGCCGATCATGATGCCGATGATCGGGGAGACGCTGAAAAATACGTTGAAGATCGCCCCCAGCGCCCCGATTTGCGCGCCCAGTATCCCGGCGCAGATCAGCATCGAAAAAACACCGGTGATAATCCGGGCTTTTTTCCCGTAAGCGGGTTCGATGATATCGCCTACCGATAAGGCGCTCGGGAAGGATTTTATGCGCGGGGCAATAAACAGGGCCACCAGCATGATCTGCAGGCTGAACCCCAGAAGGGCAACCGAATAGACCATGCCGTTTGAAAAGACTTTTGCCGCGTTGCCCGTGGAAAATCCCCCGCCGATAAATGACGCCGATAACGTACAGCAAATCACCAGCCAGCCATAGTGTCCATGGGATATGGCAAACTCCTTGAACCCCCCCAGGTGACGGCAGGAGAAACCGATATACAGGACCAGGATCAGATAGATAATAATGATAACGATGTCGAGCATGAGAACTCCTTTTGCCATTTCATTTATACGTGATTGATAAACGCCGGCTGCATGCTTGAATGCCGATCTGCATATAATGTTTCCGGCCGTTGCAAGCATTTGTCTTCGACCGTGGATTAGAGCTCCCAGGGGATTTGACGGCCCAACCGTATCCGATTCAGATCCAGCGATACATCATAAACATGTATTTCCACGCCGCTTTTGACCGCTGCCCGCAGTGCTGTGCCGTATGCCGGGTCGATATGGTCGGCAGGCGCGAATCGACGGGCGTCCATGCGTTGGATCAAAAAGATCATGGCACAGCGGTGGCCAAGCTTTTTAAGCTCCTGGAGCACAAGAAGGTGATTGCGTCCCCGCGTTGTGACGGCATCCGGAAACATCGCCGTTCCCTTGTCGACCAGGGTGCAGTTTTTAATTTCAATGTAGCACTTCCCGGATGTTTCCCCGGTCAGCATCAGATCCAGGCGTGAATGTTCGCCTGCCCTGACTTCGGCAGTGACCGTGTCGTATGCGGTAAACGCCTTGATTTGTCCCTGGGTGATGGCTTTTCGGATCAGCCGGTTGGGCGCCAGCGTGTTGACGCCCACCAGAGAGCCTGGCATGTCGATGAGTTCCCAGGTATACTTGAGCTTGCGTTCGGGCCGGTCATGATATGAGACATATACCGGGCGGCCCGGCTGGCAGCAGGCGGTCATGGCGCCGGAGTTTGGGCAGTGCGCGGTCACGGTTTCACCGTTTTCAAGAAGAATGTCGGCAAGGAACCGCTTGTACCGACTAACCAGGGTTCCCTGGATCAGTTCGGGAAAGGCCAGTCCGGGTTTATGGTCGGTTTGCGCATTGCTTTTTAATGTCATTTTAAATCCCGGAAATTAAATTCCATTCATGGCGGTCTTGGGCCATGATGTTTCGTTGATTGTTTGAGACAAAAATGTATCACATTATGCGATACGGGAAGCATAACCCGTTAACGGAGCACACCCACAGTCCCACCCTATTGCAATACCATGTTTTCCAGGTGTTTGGCGGCAATCGGATATGAGACATCGTTACTCCTTTACGGCAAGATAGTGCAAATCGCAACCGGATTCTGATGTTTTTTCCTTGTTGCCGGATGGCGCAAACAGAGCGTCTGATTATTTTCATGTGTCGGGAAAGAGGAATCTGGCACGTATCTTGAAAATTCATTCGAATTGACGGATCACAAAATTAATTTTTCAAAATGGATATGCCAGTGAAGCCATGCAACCACAATATTAAAAAGACCATCGCCATTGCCGATGAGATGATTTTGCTGGCGGACGCCGGCGACGCCGATCATGAGGATGTAGGCTGCGCCATTCTTTACGGCATCTTGCGGGATTCGGCATACAAGCTTAGAAAGCTTGCGGAAGCTGAAAAACAGGCCCATATTAACAAAGGCTTCTGGGATTAGGGATCAGTACGTGACTTATAAAAGAGTTTATGCTAATATGATCTTTAAATCTTTTAAGAAGTGTATTATTTTAGCCATTGGATAATTTGATCTCCGGGTGGTTTTGGAAAAATCACGCGGAATTGATTTTTAATCAAAAATATACCCGAAAAACAAAAACCATTCGTGAAACTTTAAGTTTAAGGAGGAAATTCAATGAAGAGTGTTAAAGGAACCCGTACGGAAAAAAATTTACTGACGGCTTTTGCCGGTGAATCACAGGCCCGCAATCGTTATACCTATTTTGCGTCCAAAGCAAAAAAAGAAGGGTATGAGCAGATCGCCTATATTTTCGAGGAAACCGCAAACCAGGAAAAAGAGCATGCCAAGCGGTTTTTTAATTTCCTGGAAGGCGGAGAAGTTGAAATCGCCGCGGCCTTTCCCGCCGGTGTGGTCGGCACTACCCTTGAAAACCTGAAGGCTGCGGCCGACGGTGAACAATATGAACATACTTCAATGTATCCCGGATTTGCCGCCATTGCCAGGGAAGAAGGGTTTGACGCCATCGCGGCCGTTCTTGAGGCCATTTCGGTGGCGGAAAAACAGCATGAGAAGCGGTATCGGGATCTTGCCGCCAATATTGAAAAAGCCCGGGTTTTCAAAAGGGAAGCACCCGTGGTATGGCGATGCCGGAATTGCGGATATCTGCATCACGGTAATGAAGCGCTGGAAATGTGTCCGGCCTGCGCCCATCCAAAAGCGCACTATGAACTGCTGGGTGAAAATTACTAACAGAAGGTACAATCCTCGGAACCTGCCGGGCCGGAAAAGGATCAATAATGATCTGGCCCGGTTCACCGCACCGGTAAACACGAATGAGTTGAAAAATTAATTGAAAGGACGACAGATGGCATACGATTTTACCGCAAAAGAAATTTTCGAAATGGCCAAGCAGATTGAGCGCAACGGCGTAGCATTCTACCAGAAGGCGGCCAAAAGCGTAAGCGATGCTTCTGAGAAGGATATGCTGCTCGAACTTGCCAAAATGGAAGAAGACCATGAAGCGACCTTTATCAAAATGGAAGCACAGTTGAAGGGGCAGGAAACGGCGCCGACGGTCTTTGACCCGGAAGATGAGTCCGTGCAGTACCTCAAGTCTCTTGCCGACACCCGCGTATTTTTTGAAAAGGAAATTGATCTTTCATCGATGAAATCAATCCTCAAGGCCGCCATCACGGCCGAAAAAGACTCCATTGTCTTTTATCTGGGCATGAAGGAACTGGTTCCGGAAACGCTTGGGAAAGACCGCATTGACGGCATTATCAAAGAAGAAATGAGTCACATCCGATTGCTGGGCAAAAAACTGGTTACGGTCCGTTGATTTATTTTGGCGACGGATTCGCAAGAAGACTTTTCAGCGGACCGTTTTTGACTGGAACAACCAAATATAAAGAAAAAAGGAGGATTTGTCATGGCCGAAAAATCAGGAATTTATAAATGCGAATTGTGCGGAAATATCGTCGAAGTTCTTATCGCCGGAGACGGTGAGCTGGTGTGCTGCGAGCAGCCCATGAAGCTGATGGTGGAAAACACCGTGGACGCGGCCAAGGAAAAGCATGTGCCCGTCATTGAGAAAATCCCCGGCGGCGTCAAGGTCAAGGTCGGCTCCGTGGCCCATCCCATGGAGGAAAAACATTATATTCAGTGGATCGAAATCAACGCTGACGGAAGAACCTGTCGCAAGTTCCTGAAACCGGGAGAAGCGCCGGAGGCCGAATTTCAGGTGGAGGCCGCCAATATCTCGGCCCGTGAGTACTGCAATCTTCATGGACTTTGGAAAGCATAGTTAATCGCGGGGACTTATCAGCCGGTAAGCCGGCGACAAGCCGACTCAAGGCGCGAGGTATCGATATTTTGAATAAGGAGGAATGCCATGCCGGCATGGAAATGTTCAAACTGCGGGTATACGTTCGATGGGGATGCCCCGCCGAACGAGTGCCCGTCATGCAAGCAGAAATGTGAATTCGTTGATGTCACCTGTTATACGCCGGACTGCGCGATTGAGGGGATGGATGACCGGCTCGGACAGCCAAAAAAATAACAGGCGGAAAAACTTGTTTTTACGAGAGGGTATCCGGTTTTCATCTTCACATGAAGGCTCGAAAGGAGGCACCATGACCACACCGCAACATTGTCCGGGATACGAACAGTTCAAGCACTTGCAGTCTTTTTCCTGCGCCTGCCCGAAGTGCGGCGAGAAAAAGGAAATTTTTTCCGATGAATTCGACAGGACTCACAGGTGCAGCGCCTGCGGAGAAGAAATCGATTTCACCCAGTGTACCCTGGAAGGGGGCGCGTAAGCGTCAATCGCTTTATTACTTCATCAGGATGATCGCCCATGGATATCGTTTTTTTATCCCGGCTTCAGTTCGCTGCAGCCACGATGTTTCATTTTTTGTTTGTTCCGGTGACCCTGGGGCTGGCCTTTCTTGTGGCCTGGATGGAAACAAAATACGTCCGGACCGGAGATAAACTCTACCTTTCCATGACGAAATTCTGGGGTAAGCTGTTTTTAATAAATTTCGCCCTGGGCGTGGTCACCGGAATTACCCTGGAATTTCAATTCGGCACCAACTGGTCCCGGTATTCAGCGTTCGTAGGCGATATATTCGGGTCTATCCTGGCCATTGAAGCCACAGTCGCCTTTTTTCTCGAATCCACGCTCATCGGGGTCTGGATCTTCGGCTGGCGCAAACTTTCCAAAAAGGCCCATGCCACGGTCATGTGGCTCATCGCAGCGGCAGGGACCATGTCGGGGTTCTGGATATTGATCGCCAATGGATGGATGCAGCATCCGGTGGGATATGTGATCCGGAACGGGCGGGCCGAGCTGGATAGTTTTGCCGCGGTGGTGACCAATAAATTCGCCATCCTGCAATTTTTTCATACCATCAGCGCGGCATACGTACTGAGTGCTTTTTTCGTCATGGGCATCAGCGCCTATCATCTGCTGAAAAAGCAGAATGTGGAATTTTTCACCCGGTCCTTTCGGACGGCCCTGGTTTTCGGTCTGGTATCCTCGCTGGCGGTGGCCATCAGCGGCGACACACACGGGGTCCATGTCACCCAGGTGCAGCCCGCCAAGCTCGCGGCAATGGAGTCTCACTGGGAGACCACCACCCGTGCGCCGCTGCATTTGATCGCCATTCCCGATGAAAAAAACGAACGAAACCGCATCGAGTTAATTTCGCTGCCCGGTCTGCTCAGTCTGCTTGGTCATCATGACATCAACGCCGAGGTCAAAGGGCTTAAGGACTTTCCACCGGATGAACGCCCGCCGGTCTGGCCGACGTTTGTCTCCTTCCGGATCATGGTCGGTCTGGGAACGCTCTTTATCCTTCTGACCTTTGTCGGTCTGTTTTTACGAAACCGTCTGGTTGAAAGCCCGCGCTATCTTACGGTCATGATGTATGCCATTCCTCTGCCGTATATCGCCATTGAACTGGGATGGGTGTTGGCTGAAGTCGGCCGTCAGCCCTGGATCGTCTACGGTATCATGAAAACTTCGGATGCCGTCTCACCGGTGGCTGTTTCCCAGGTGGCGACCTCCCTGGCAGCTTTCGTGTTGATCTACGGCCTGCTGGGGGCCATCGGTTTTTACCTGATGTTCACTCATGCGAAAAAAGGCCCGGAGGCACTGGCGTGATGATTGCATCGATATCATTTAAACATGGATTGGGATAAGCGGAAGCGACAGGAGGTCTCGACGTGGAATTGTTGCAATCTATCTGGTTTTTTCTGTGGGGTCTTTTATGGGCGGTTTTTTTCATGACCGGCGGTTTTGATCTGGGGGTGGGTGCGCTTCTGCCTTTTCTGGGCAAGACCGAAAACGACCGGCGACTGATGATCAACGCCATCGGCCCGGTCTGGGACGGCAATGAAGTCTGGCTGATCACCGCCGGCGGCGTTACATTTGCCGCGTTTCCCACGGTGTATGCGGTCATGTTTTCATCGCTGTATACACCATTGCTCCTGATTCTCTTCGGTCTTATTTTCAGGGGTGTTTCCTTTGAATTCAGGGGAAAAGTGGCATCCAAGGCATGGAAATCCTTCTGGGATAAATCCATTTTCTTCGGCAGCGTGATTCCATCGTTTCTCTTCGGCGTGGCCTTTGCCAATATTTTTGCCGGGATTCCATTTAATGACGCTGGTTATCATGGCAGTCTGGTATCCCTTTTAAATCCCTACGGCATTCTGGGCGGTATACTGTTTCTGGTTTTTTTTATCCAGCACGGTACGCTGTGGCTGGCGGCCCGCACCACCGGCATGCTTCATACGCGTTCAGCACGCGCCGCAGGCCGTGTCTGGCCCGTAAACGCGGTTGTTGTGGTCCTGTTTCTGGCGGCCACGGCCTTTTATACGGATTTGTATTCAAATTACCTGGCCCGGCCGTATCTGTTTCTCCTTCCGGCAGCAGCAGCCGCGGCCCTTGTGGCGATTCGCTTTTTTCATCAGCGGCAACTTTATTTCCGGGCGTGGTTCGCGTCCGCGGCCACCATCGTCTTTGCCACTTTTTTTTGTCTGGCGGGGCTTTTCCCGAACCTGTTTCCGTCCAGCATGGGGGATCAGTATTCCCTGACCGCCTTTAACGCGTCGTCGAGTCAGTTGACCCTGACCATCATGCTGGTGGTGGTGCTGGCGTTTATTCCTGTTGTCATCGGCTACCAGATCTGGGCTTACCGGCTGTTTTCCGGCAAGCTTACCCAGGAAGATCTGGCCTATGAAGATGCTTATTAATCTGATTTATTCAAGGCGCTAAAGCGCATGGAGCAGGAGGCGGGAAATCCGTTTTTATGAAAACGTCAATAAAGAAAGCGATCCTGATATTTATGGTGATCGGTTTTGTTGCCATGCTGCCGCTCGCCGGGGCTCAACAGAATCAGGAAAATGGCGCCGATATTATAAAGCTGAACACCGGCGGGGCCATGGCCGAGGTCACGTTTCCGCATCATGCGCACCAGAATGTCGTCAACGACTGTAACGCCTGTCACTCAGTGTTCCCCATGACGCCGGGGATTATCAGGGAAAAAATTACCTTACAGGAGCTTCGGAAACAGCAGGTTATGCACGGCACCTGCCTTGAATGCCACAAGGCCATGAAAAATGCCGGCGATGCCACCGGCCCTGTGGTCTGCAACCAGTGTCATATACGATAATAATCCGTCTCGATTTGATCTAAAAGTTGATAATATCCTAAAGATTTTATTTTTTCGAGACCATGGAGGTTTTAAGCTGTTAAATCGTAAAATGCGGGTTATAAAGCAAAACAAGACCAACCGCTTTTTACCAGGTCATTAATTTTATTTATTGGAACCGAGGGAGGTAATCATGGACAAGTATGTATGTCAGGTATGCGGGTATGTTTATGATCCGGCAAAGGGTGATCCGGACAACGGCATAGACCCGGGCACTTCGTTTGAAAAACTGCCAGATGATTGGGAATGCCCGATCTGCGGAGCTTCAAAGGAAGAGTTCGAAAAAGCATAGTGTTTTGCCGGTTTTCGGATGGGTTTCGGCCCTTAGCATGCGTCCGGAAACCGGCTTTTTTTCGACTTTGTCCAGCGACGGTCAGGGAAAAAGGTAAATTGCGGTCAAGGTCGCAAGCAAAATAAGGAGGTCACATGAACCCTGTGGAAATTGCCAAGGGTGTTTATCAGGTAGGCGCCATTGATTGGAATATTCGTGATTTTCACGGTTATTCCACGCACATCGGCAGCACCTATAATTCATATCTGATCATCGATGAAAAAACCGTGTTGATCGACACGGTCAAAAAAGGTTTTGAAGACCAACTGCTGGCAAACATATCCCGGATCATCGATCCCAGAAAAATCGATCTGATGATCAGCAACCATACCGAAATGGACCATTCCGGCGGCCTTCCCCGCATCATGCATTATATCGGTGAAGACAAACCGCTTTATTGCTCCAAGATGGGATTGAAAAGTCTTCCCTCCCATTTTCAGCAGAAATGGAATTACCAGGGCGTTGAAAACGGCCAGGAGCTCAAGATCGGCAAACGGACCCTGACCTTTCTGGAAACCCGCATGCTCCATTGGCCCGACAGCATGTTTACCTATTGCAAGGAAGATCAGGTCCTGTTTTCCAGCGACGCTTTCGGCCAGCATTATGCCGGATATGATATGTTCGACGATCTGGTGGGCGACGCCATCATGGATCATGCCAAGAAATATTTCGCCAATATCCTTCTGCTCTATTCGCCTAAAATTTTAAAGCTCATTGAACAGGTTCAGGAGATGGGCCTTGACGTCAAGGTGATCTGCCCGGATCACGGGATCATGTGGCGCAAGGACCCGGGGAAAATCATCCGGGCCTATTCGGACTGGAGCCTTCAGAAACCGGCGAAAAAAGCCGTTGTCGCCTATGATACCATGTGGCACAGCACCCAGCACATGGCTGAAGCCATTGCCGACGGGATCGCAGCCCAGGGGGTTGATGTCCGGCCCATGCACATTCGCAGTTACGACCGGAGCGACATCATGACCGAGGTGCTCGATGCCGCGGCCGTGGTGGTGGGTTCGCCCACTCTCAACAACAACCTGTTCCCCACCGTGGCCGATTTGCTGACCTACATGAAAGGGCTTAAACCCAGAAACAAGATCGGCGCGGCATTCGGATCTTACGGCTGGAGCGGGGAATCGGTCAAGCTCATCAATCAGGAGTTTGAAGCCATGGGTTTTGATATCATCGACCCGGGGTTGCGGATTCAATATGTCCCGGATCAGGCGGGTCACCAGTCCTGCAAGGACCTTGGCGCCAGGATCGGCCGGAAAATTGTCGAGGCGGCGGCCGGGGGCAAATGAAAATTCCGGTGGTGGAACTCAGCAACTGCAACCGCTGCGGGGTTTGCGCGGACCTCTGTCCGTCGGCCTTTCAAATGACCGATGCCGGTTTTGTCTGGGTGGCGGATCTGCCCGAATATCCGGAAGCCGAGGTGGACGAGGCGATCAAGCATTGCCCGGAGGATTGCATTTCCTGGCAATTCTCATAAAAGCTATATTGATGATCAGCGGCCCGGGTTCGAAGGCCATCAATCCACTCGCTCAATGCGCGTATTGCCGGACATGCCGGATGATCCGCTGAATTTCTCAAACTCGGGCTTCGCCCTCAAACAGTGAGAAATTCTTGACGCGGATCATCCGTCCCGTCTCTTTCGGCAATACACGCAAATCCGCTCGCGGATCGATGGCCTTCGATCCATTTAAGAGTACAATATAATTGATAAAGTCGTAAAAGTCGATTTTGAGCAAGATCGTGGATTTCGGGCGGGGGTAATCGCGCCCCGAAAGACTCTTGAAGCGAAAAATTCGACTTTTACGTAACCATCATGACTATGTATTATCAATGGGAGCAGGGGGAATAGGATGCAGCAATCAGGCATGATCAGGCACACCCTTTTATTGTTATCGGTGTTGAGCTTTCTGGCGGCGGGTCCCGGCGCGGTTGTTGCCGACGAACTCTATTGCATTACCTGTCATCGCGGCGTGACCCCTGGCTATGTTCAGGATTGGGAGGTGAGCCGGCATGCGGCCATGGGGATCGACTGCGCCGTGTGTCACGGTGAGGACCATCAGGGTTCCGATGATCCGCACATGGCTCAAATGCCTACCGAAGAAGTCTGCGCCATGTGCCACCAGGATCAGTACGACCAGTTCGCCGCCGGCAAACACAATCACGGGTGGAAAAGCTTAAACGCCATGGCCGTGACCCATGTGGAACCCCCGGAACTCATGGACGGCTCACGGGGATGCGGCGGATGCCACAACATGGGGCTTAAATCTGAAGAGGAGCTGCAGGCTTATAAAGATAAAGGGTATCGCTATCAGGTCAACTCCTGTGATGAATGCCATACCCGGCATTCTTTTTCCAAAACCGAGGCCCAGGATCCCAGATCCTGCCAGATGTGCCACATGGGATATGATCATCCCCAGTGGGAGATGTGGAGCAGCGCCAAGCACGGGACTCGCTGGTTTGCAAAGGATTCCGGCAATCTGCCGGAAAATGCCGCGGCCCCCACCTGCCAGCATTGCCATCTGCCGGGCGGCACCCATACCAACCGTACCGCCTGGGGATTCTTCGGGGTCAGGCTTCCCCTGCCGGAAGACCCGCAGTGGGCAAAGGACAGAACTACTATTCTCAAGGCCCTCGGGGTGCTGAATCCCGAAACCGGCGAACCCACCGAACGGCTCAAGGTGGTTCAGGAACTCGATATGGTGC
Organism: Desulfobacteraceae bacterium; assembly: GCA_003597945.1. Classification (GTDB taxonomy): domain Bacteria; phylum Desulfobacterota; class Desulfobacteria; order Desulfobacterales; family Desulfosalsimonadaceae; genus SURF-33. The sequence goes on from QZJS01000046.1 coordinate 13,757, forward strand.
GCCTGACCGAAGAGGACTGGCAGGCCGAACGCACCAGAATGCTCGATATCTGCGCGGGATGCCATTCCCGAAGTTACGCCCGGACCCAACTCGAAACCGGCGATACCATGATCCGGAAAGCCGATGAGTTGATGGCCAGAGCCATTGATATCGTGGCCGATCTTTACGCGGACGGCATTATCGAAAAACCCGAAGGCTATCCGTTTGCCTATCCGGACTTTTTTTATTTCATGCGCACCGCCGGCCATAAACTGGAAAATTTTTCCCACATCGATCAGGTGCTGTTTCAGATGTACATGAAGCACCGTATGCGGACGTATCAGGGGTGTTTTCATTTAAACCCGGATTACGCCTACTGGTACGGCTGGGCCATGATGACCAAGGATCTGGGAGAAATTGAAAAATCCGCGGCCCTGCTTCGGCAGGCCCATGCGGCCAAAACCGCGAAACCCTGGTATCGGAAATTGTTCTGGTGAAGCCGGCGCAGGGGGCCGTTTCCGGCAGAGCCCTTAAGCGGACTGTAAGGGATCTTTTGGCCGCCGCCGATTTTAATGATGCCCTTGACCGGTTCCTGACCCTGCCCCTGCAAAAAATCGTCAGTCCGCTCTTCGGTTTTTTACTGGACCGGGACGAGCTGGTCCGCTGGCGGGCCGTGTCGGCCATGGGACTGGTCGTTTCCGTCCTGGCGGATACCCATATGGAATCCGCCAGGGTAATCATGCGCCGCATGATGTGGCAGTTAAATGATGAGTCCGGCGGTATCGGCTGGGGGATACCCGAGGCCATGGGCGAGGTTATGGCCCGGCATGAAAAACTGGCGGCGGAATACGCCAATATTCTGATGTCCTATGTAAGTGTCCGCCAGAATTTTCTCGAACACGATGTGTTGCAGCAAGGCGTGCTCTGGGGAATCGGGCGCCTTGCCGCGGTCTGTCCCGAACGACTGGCAGGCGTGGATGCCGATGTCATGCCGTTTCTGGATTCCAAATATATCGTGCACCGGGGACTTGCCGCCTGGACGCTTGGAAATCTGAGAAGTGCGCGGGCCGCCGCATCTCTGCCGCGACTGGCCGATGACTCCGCGGTGTTGACGATCTACGATCATGAGAATTATCTGCTGACGCAAACAACCGTGGGCGGGCTTGCCCGGACCGCCTTGTCGCGGATAAATAAAGCTGGAAATTCAGAATAAAGGAACCATTAAGCCGGAAAGGACTCGATATGTTTATTCTGGGATTACAGGGAAGTCCCCGCAAGGCGGGAAATACGAACCATCTGCTGGAAACCTATCTGGCCGCGGCCGCCCAGCGCGGTGCTGTAACCGAACGGATTCAGGTGGCTCAGAAGGATATCCGGCCCTGCATCGGGTGCACCAACTGCGAAAGAAAAGGATTCTGTTCCATCCGCGACGACGACATGACCAAAGAGGTTTACGGCAAGCTGCGCCGGGCCGACGTGGTGGTGCTGGCCACGCCCATTTATTTTTACAATGCCACAGCGCAGTTAAAAACCGTCATCGACCGGAGCCAGACCCTCTGGGCCCGTAAATACAAACTGGGTCTGACAGACCCGGGCCGGCCCGACCGGAAAGGGGTGCTGCTGGCCGTGGGAGCCACCAAGGGGAAAAACCTGTTTGAAGGCATGAACCTGACGGCCAAGTACTTTTTTGATGCCGTGGGCGCTGATTTTTCCACCAGCCTGACCTACCGGCATATTGAAGACATCGGCGACATGGAAAAAAACACCGCCATGATTGATGATGTGAACAGGGCGGTGGCCGGACTGTCCCCATTGCTGGAGCGGGAAAAGATCCTGTTCGTCTGCCGGGATAACGCGTCCCGAAGCCAGATGGCCGCTGTTTTTACGCAGTATCTGGCCGGAGCCAAAATTGAAGCCTTAAGCGCCGGGATCTCGCCGGCCGCTAAAGTTGATCCCGTCATGGAACAGGTCATGGCCGAATCCGGTATGGATGCGGCCTTTCGACGTCCCCGCCTGATTGATGACGTGATCGCCGAAACTCCTCCGGACATGGTCATTACCATGGGATGCGCCGATGACTGCCCCGAGATCAAGGGGGCACAAATCGAAGAATGGGACCTGCCTGATGCCGCGGGCCGTTCCGAAGAAGAAGCCATGCGTTATGTGCGGGATGAAATCGAACAGCGGGTAAAACGCCTGATTGGAAAATTCTGATATTCACTGAAAACCTGACGGTACAAACTTATTTTTGCCGGGCTTTTTAACAACAACGATCAATAATAATCTTTAAGGAGGAATGCCGCATGAAGATCGAAATCAACAAGAATCTGGTGGAATTCACACCGGAAAACGACGATGAAAAAAAGAAACTGGAGGCTCTTTGGAGGCTGATGGTGGATTGCGTGCGTTTCAGTAAGAAAATGGTGCCGGTAGGCGAATATATTCCGTCCAAGAACAACATGGCCCGGTTTGCCATCGAGGGTCTGAATACAACCGACAAGACCAAGGCATACCCGGAAGTCCATGTGGACAAGGACTGCCGTTGTTACTGCCAGACCTGCAACAAATATGTGGAGCTTAAAAAAGGCGACCAGATCCCCCCCTGCTGCGGCAGGCTGATGGAAGTTCTGGACTGATAAAAAAGGAATTAAGGCCGTTAAACGGCGGACAGGGAATCATCATGTTTTTCCCGTCCGCCGTTTTTTATTTCATTTCAAAGCAGGGTCTCATGAAAGCGCTTTACCTGGTGGATAAATGCTTCGATCCTTGTCTTTTCATTGGTTGTTTTTAATCCGTCATAGGTAATGGTCAGTATGGGAATCCCTTTATTGTCTTTTTGGAATTTTCGATAAATCGCCGCGGTAACATTGCCATACAGACAGTTGAGTACGATGAGGTTGACGATGCCGCTGCAGTGGCCGAGTGCATACTCTTTGGCTTTTGCAATATTAATGGTCAGGATGGGCTCGATTGCCGGGTCGATATAAGGCGCAGTCATCCGGTTTCGACGGGCAGCGGACGGGGTATGAAAATCTTGATAAAAAGCGGCGCCGAAAATTTTTTCGATCTTTTCTTTTTCATGCATTAAAAACGCTTTCCGAATGGAATAATATAATGCATTGATATATTTTTTTTCCTTTTGACGCAGCCCTGGATATGATTCGTTAAAATATATCAGGTAATCAGACGGGCTGGTGCCCACCCTGACTTCAACACCCAGAGATTCCATGACGTTGATGATGTCGTTATTCGCCCATGGGTTGATACAGCTGTAGAACTCCCCCACGATTCCCACACTGGGTTTCGGGATTCTGTCTACTTTGATTTCCTTCATTCTCTGGGCTGCCCGGTGAAGTCCGGGAAAAAACTTGCCGTGGAGAATACCGTCGACAATGTCCTGGATGGCTTTTGAAAACGCTCTATCCGATTCTCCCTTATTGACTTCATAAGGCCGGGTGTTTAATAATTTTTTCATTAAAAAGTCAGACGCAATCCAGCCTTTCCACAGGTTGATCGAAAAGGTCATGCCGAATAATTTGGTGACATCGTCACGGAAGAACGAGCACAAAGGGGCAATAACAGGGACCTGGAGGATGCCGAGCCGCTTGAGTACAAGCTTATGAGACAGGGCATACTGAGTCATGCGGCATGATCCGTCATAGTTCAGCATGAGAAAGGCCGAGGCATCCGGGTTGAAGCTGTTTGCCCGCGTCGCTTTTACCATGTCCCCGGTCAGCAGAATGTACGGGTGACACTCCCTTGATGTGGTATACTGTTTGCCGAGTTTCTGGGATTCGTCATCGGGCATGGGAAGCTGTCTGGCATTGAGACCGGCCGACATGACCGCTGCCTGCCAAATATCGGAAAGATAGGAGCCGTTGAAAATCAGAATTTCTTTTTTTAAGGCCGTTATTTTCCCGGACGGCTTTAAAAATCCATAGGTTGTGATGCCAGCGTGTGTGGCGACACAAAGATCTTCTCCCGCGGCTGCCTGTTTTTGTATATCTTTTGGGCCCAGGGTATCCCAGAATGCTTCAATGCGCGTCACCAGCCCCGCATCCCCGCTGTGTTCATCAACTTCCAGAATAAGATAGGGTGAATCCTGCATGATTTCCTTGATATAATTAAAAGAAAATGCATCAGGACCGCACCCGTAATTGGTAATCAGAACAGGAAACAGATTGTCTTGTGTCTTTGAAAACAGGAGGGCTCTTAACAGGGTTTGTTCATTTTTCCATACCAGGTTGGAAAAATGCGCCGGCAGGGTGATGCCGTCAAGATCGATAAAATCGTAAGGGATGGCTTTGATGCCGAGCTTTCTGAGCTTATAGGCCAGATTCAGGTTTAATGCAGGGTCAGCCAGATTGTAGGGTTTGCCAAGGATCACCAGTGCTTTTTCATCTGCATGAAGTTCCTTAAAAAACTGTGTTCCTTTTTGATGCCGTTCAAGCGCGAACGTAGCCTGGGACGCTTCGGCTTTCACGATGGCGGATTTGATCAAGGCGGCCGGGGCCTTCAGTTTTTTCCCGATGAAAACCATCTGATCTTCCAGATTGCGGTAAATATCGTCCATGAAAACGGTTGGAGTCAAAAATTTTTCCGATGCCTTGGATCCGAATGCGGCGATCATCATGGATCCAAAACCTTGAATATAGGGGCAGTTAAAGCTTCTCAAGGTGTCCTTGTGCGGATTTTCAAGATCGATGATGACCGGAAGCAGCAGATAATCCACTCCTTTATCAAGCAATTCAATGATGTGCCCGTATGCAATTTTGACGGGATAGCAGGTTTCGGAAAGCACTTTTTCAAGACCCCGGTGGATCAATCCGGTGGTGCTTGCACCGGAAACCGCGATATTGATATCCAGACCGGTCAAAAACGCATGCCACAGAGGCAGGAGCTCATGGAACATCAAAATGTTCGGAATGCCAACCACAGGACGGTTTTTAACGGGCGGCAGATGTTGCGGAGCCAGGCGCGCCGCTATTTTTTTCCGGTGGGAAAACAGATCCGGTTGTTTTGACGCATAAAAGGGCCCGTTTTCATTCGCCGCGTCTTGTTCCCGGGAAATATCATACCGTTCGCAAATTCCACCGGAAAAAAGGGTGGTTCCGTTATTGATGGTTATTTTTTTGATATCACAATGATTCGGGCATGATTTACAGATAAATGAACTGATCCGGTAGTCGTTGTTTTTAATATCAAAGCCTTTGAACCGGGTTTTTTCTTTTGTCTTCCCATACTGTTTTTGCGCGATAATGGCCGCTCCATAGGCTCCGGTCAGCCCATGCTCCTCAGGCACATAAATGTTTTTTTCCAAAATGTTTTCAAAGGCGGATGCAACAGACCGGTTGCCGGCAACCCCCCCCTGGAAGCATATGGTGTTTCCTATTTTATTATTGACCACCACTTTTTCCATGAAGTTATTCGCAATGGAATAGGCCAGTCCGGCCAGAAGATCTTCCTTTAACGCACCTGTCTGTTGATGATGAATCAGATCCGACTCCATGAAAACCGTGCATTTTGTGCCAAGATTCACCGGTGCTCTTGATAAAACCGCGCAGGCGCTGAATTCATCGTTGATACTGACATGGAGCCGCCCGGCTTGCTCCTGAAGGAATGACCCGGTTCCGGCGGCACACACTTTATTCATTTCAAAATGAGTCACGGCGCCGTTGTTTATACAAATAAATTTTGAGTCCTGACCGCCGATTTCGATGACCGTATCCACTTGCGGGTTGATATCGATGGCTGCCGCTGACTGGGCGGTGATTTCATTTACAATGGTATCGGCGCCGATGAGTTCGCCAATGAAATAGCGGCCGCTCCCGGTGATGCCGACATGGTTGATCCGGATATCAGAGGGCAAGTCGCTGCTGAAGGTTTCAAATGCGCTTTTAAGAGAATCAATCATGCCGCCCTTTTTGAGCTGATAGAGCCGGGCGATTCTGTTTTTGTTTTCATCAATAAGAATAAGGTTGATGCTTGAAGCGCCGATATCCACACCGGCATAACAATTTTGAAGCGACTCTTTTGGATATGATGTTCCGGCGGATTCCAGCGTCATGGAAGGTTTTTGGGATGTCAAGGGTAACAGGCCGCCGCCGTCGGCCTGTTTTTTTCCGGTCTTTTCATAAAGGCGGCGGGTCAATCGTTTTCTTGCATCCGCCAGGTTAAACGGGGCGCCCATGCGGGTTTCCATCACGTTTAATGCGGCGCCGACGGCTCCCATTATCTTATAATGCACGGGGATAATCAGTTCGCCTTTTTTAAGGTTTAAAAGCGACTCAAAGGCTTTTACCACGCCTTTGTTGGCGGCCACGCCTCCCTGGAATACAACAGGCTTTTTGATCTGTCTCCCCCTGACAAGATTGCTCAGGTAGTTCCGGGCCAGAGAATAACATAACCCGGCAATAATATCTTTGAGCGGGACGCCGTCCTGCTGGAGATGGGTCATGTCGGATTTGGCAAATACGCTGCAGCGCCCGGCTATGACGGAAGGCTTTTTTGACTCAAGAGCCAGGGCGCTGAATTCCTTATCAATTGAAATACCTAAACGCAGCGCCTGTTGGTCAAGAAATGAGCCGGTACCGGCAGCGCAGACTTCATTCAGTGCATGATCCGTTAGTATGGCGGCCCGGGTCAGCGGGTCATGGTCAAAAAACATTATCTTTGAATCCTGTCCGCCGATTTCAATGACCGTTTTGACCTCTGGATGGAAAAACGCAGTTGCCCGCGCCTGGGTGATGATTTCATTTTCCGTGTGGATAGCTAAAAGCGTTGCCAGAAAATCCTTTCCGCTTCCCGTGGCCGCCGCCCCTTCAAAACGGGAAAAATCAGATGGGATTTTTGAAAACGCATTTAGCAGGGTGGTAAGAGGCTGACCATTAGTACGTTCATAAACATGATGAACAAGGCTGGCTTTTTCATCAATAACGGCAATATTCAAACTGACGGAACCAATATCGATTCCCATGAAATATGCTGACGTCATGCTTACCTTGGTTTAGGGCTATCAACCGGCACGATCCTACCAGACCATCTTCATCATCGAGCAGTTGATGCCACTGCCCATGCCCATCAGCGCAATCTGGTCGCCCTTTTTGATGCGCCCGGCAGCGACCGCCTTCGCCAGTGTAATCGGCAGCGAGGCGGGACCGACGTTGCCGAACTCCTCAAATGTGGTGAAGACCTTTGACATGTCCAGGTTTAACCGCGCGCAGAGTTTCTTGGTGTTCGACTTGCTGACCTGGTGCAGGATATAATGGTCCAGTTTGTCTATTTCCCAGCCGATCTCGCTGATAGAGCGTTCGAGGGTTTTCGCCGCGACATCGATACCGGCGATGAGCAGACTCTTGGCGTCAGTGACCATCTTGTCGGGCAGACCCAGGCAGAGGCGGTTATGTTGTGTAGCGGCAACAGTGACCCCCCCGTAAAAGGGGTGTCCGTCTGGAATCAGGTCGGAACGTCCGACGACCATCGCCGCGGCGCCCGAGCCGAGCGTAAGGGTCGAAAAACTTGAGTTGAACACTTCCGGCGGTGTATTCTTGTCGAGCAGGCGCTCGATCGTCTTTTCTATTACGTAGCGACTCCCCTCTCCGTCGACGATCAGACCGTAATCGACCTGATTACGCTCGATCATATTGCCGATGATCTGCATCGCGTTCAGAAAAGCGAGACAGGCGTTGCCGACATCGAAGTTGAAACAGTGATCGCTCAGGCCGAGAGAGCCGTGCACGAGAGCGGCAACAGCAGGTTCGATGTAATCCTTACAGACGCTCGTGCTGATCAGCACGCCGATCCGGTCTTTGTCGATGCCCGCCTCGGAGATCGCCCTCTTACCCGCGAGGGCGGCAACCTCGCTCGGCTGAACCCCCTCATCCCAGAAACGGCGGGCCTTGATGCCGGTGAGACCTTCGAGCAGACCCTTTTCAACACCAAACATCGACAATATCGGTTCTAACATATCCTCGATATCGGATGAGGTAACGCGGTGCGGTGCATCCTCACAAACGATCGACGCTACTGAAACGTTGTCAAAAAACACAAACCGATCCTTTCCTGCTGCCGTATTCGGTGTTATGGTTGAATTCTGGGCTGATGGTTCCCTATACGGACTAACCTTCAGCCCAACGCTTTTTAAAAGTGCGGGAATATAACAAGGTCTCACCGAAGTGTCAAAAAGATTATCTTCGGCCTCTATTTAAGTTGCGCCAGCCGGTCCAAAGCTTCAAGGGTTTTGATGAGGCACTCTTTTATTTGTCTTTTTATCCGGCGTTTGACCAATGGCCCGGATACGTGATACAAAAAAAATGTTATATTTTCGTATCCCGATTTTAGCCGCCGTGCGGACCAGGAAAAAAGTTTGATGGAGAGACGGCCATGTTTGGAAAACAATTGCGGATATTTCAGTTGATGGGGTTTGAGGTCAAGATCGACCTGAGCTGGATCATCATCGCCCTGCTGGTTACCTGGTCCCTTTCCGTGGGATACTTCCCTCAGAAATATTTAAATTACAGCACCCAGACCTACTGGCTCATGGGTCTTGCCGGCGCGGCCGGGCTTTTCATGTCCATCATCGCCCATGAAATGGCCCATTCCGTCATTGCCCGCGGTTACGGCATTCCCATCCGGGGGATCACCCTGTTTCTGTTCGGCGGGGTGGCTGAGATGGAAGAAGAACCCAAAGGCGCAAAGGACGAATTCGTCATGGCCGTCATGGGACCCATATCCTCCGGTCTGATCGCCGCGGCCTGCTACGGCCTGTTTTTGCTTGGCCGGCATGTGGGATGGCCCTATGCGGTGGGCGGCGTTGTGCTTTATCTGGCCATGATCAACGGCCTTCTGGCGGTCTTTAATCTGGTGCCCGCCTTTCCCCTGGATGGCGGCCGGATGCTGAGGGCCGCCCTCTGGCAAATCAAGGGCAACCTAAAGTGGGCTACCCGTGTCTCGGCGGGCATCGGTTTTGGCTTCGGCCTGTTTTTAATTATCTACGGCGTGTTTCATTTCATCACCGGGCATTTTATCGTCGGCATGTGGTGGTTTCTTATCGGTATGTTTCTTAAAAACGCGGCCGAAGCCTCCTATCAGCAGCTCATCACCCTGCGGACCCTGGAAGGCGAGCCCCTGCGGCGTTTCATGAACACCAGCCCGGTCACGGTGCCGCCGGATCTCACCATCGACAGACTTGTGGAAGATTATATCTACACGTATCATCACAAATTCTTTCCCGTGGTCGCCGACGGTCGGCTCACCGGATGCATCGCCACCCGTCGGATCAAAGAGATCCCCAGGGACCAATGGCCCGCAACCACCGTGGCCGACGTGGCCGAAACCTGCAACCCGGACAATACCATCGGCCCGGACGCCGACGCCACCGAAGCCCTTTCCAAAATGCGCCGCACCAATTCCGGCCGACTCATGGTCGCAGACCACGACCGCCTGCTCGGCATCGTCTCCTTAAAAGACATGATGGCGTTTTTATCGTTGAAAATCGAGCTGGAGTCATGATTTTTAAAGTTCTCTGTTCGCCGGCAATAATGCCGCGAATAATGATCTGGAACACGACATTGATATGGAAAAGAAGCGGCAATTCATCTGCATCATGTTTCCGCCCATGGATTCGAGCGTGAAAGGAGCCGGCATTGTCCCAAAATTACGAAGAGCAACGCGCGCTGATCTGGAATCGGGAGCAGATATTTGCCTACGAATTGGCCACGCTGTTGATTCAAAAGCCGAAGGTGACGGTCTGGATGCTGATGCTTCCGCTGCTGTTTCTTTTTTTTATGCAGGACCTGAAAAAATACAAGGCCGGCATCCGCGGCTTTGCGGACGGATTTCTGGAAAACAAGAGAATCGCGTTGGATCTGGCGTTCAAAGCGCTCCGGGATGGCGCTTTTCTGGGCCGGGTTCTGGAGGATTTTGCAGCCGGTTCCAGGTCGGAATCAGCCGGCCATTCCGACCTGGTTGAAAGCCAACTGGGGGAAGTCGCATTCCTGGCCGCCCACTATCAGCGACTGATGATGGAAAAAGGCCTCAGTTATGAGGCCTTAGTGCAAAAAGCCTACGGCACGGCCGGGCAATACCATCAGTTTTTAGACAAGCTCTTCGATCTGGAGGATGCGGTTCTTGAGGCTGCTTTCCAGGTACAGGAGCCGGATGCGGACGGGCGTGCGCTGGCCGGAAAAATGCGGTCGGCGGCCCGCCGGATGCGCCGGGAAGCCGGAGACAGGATTTTTCAGGCTTAACGCAGCTTCACTCATACCGGCGGATGGCGTTCCGGATAAACATCTGCGCCCGGGCGGTCTCCTCGGACTGGGTGTACCAGTATGTGCCGGCATCAATGTCGGCCCGCTCGATGGCGTCCATGACCGGGCCGACAGCGGGCAGGCGTTGGCCCAGGGGCAGTGCCGCAAAGGCCATGACCCATATCAGGCCAAGACCTATGGCCAGCAGCAGCCACGCTTTGATCCGTTGCCCGAAGATATTCAGCTTTTCCGATTCAGTTGGTTTGTCGCTCATTATTGCTTCGTCTGTTTCCCGCCGTTTCAAATAGTTTCATCAATTCCTGACAGATTCTCTCTTACAGGCCGGCGGTGATTGCCGGGAAGACCAGAAAGAACATGATATAGGCCATGGTCAACGTCAGGATCAGGTTGAGGCTCTGACCGCAGACATAAAGGATGACCGGCTTGCCGCCTTTGAAATGATGGGCCAGTTCCCGGAAGTTGGAGGACAGCCCGATGCTGGCAAAAGCCAGGGCAAAAAACCAGTCCCGTGCGTCGCGGGTCAGGCCGCGGATAAAGCCGTGCTCGATCATTACTTCGCCGGCGCTGCCCATGGCGCTGTACATGATGGAGATAACGATGGAAGCGGCGATGAATCCCAGCACAAACTTGGGGAATCGATACCAGATCTCCATCTTGCTGACCATCTGGCCCGGCGCGCATTCCACGCGGGCGCACCAGTAAACCGCCACGCCGAAGGCGATCACCCCGATCATTACGTTCTGGATCATCTTGATGGTGGCGGCCACGAACATGCCGGTTTCGCCCAGGAAAGCGCCAGCGGCCACCACCGCGCCGGTGGAGTCGATGGTTCCGCCGATCCAGGCGCCCCCCAGTACGGGATGCATGCCGATGGAAACGATGAAGGTGGGCAGGGCGATCATCATCACCGCGGTAAACAGCATGGACATGCCCACGGCAATGGTCAGCTCCTCTTTTTTGGCCCGGCAGGCCGAGGCCGTGGCAATGGCCGCGGACACGCCGCAAACGCACATATCCGCCGACACGGTGATGTTAAGCGTCTTGGATTCCATTTTCAATATGCGCTGCCCGAAAGCATAGGTCGCGACCAGCACGATGGGAGTGACCACCCAGGCCACGAAGATGCCTGGCACGCCGATGGCTACGATTTTGCTGAACAGGATCTCGGCGCCCAGCAGGACCAGGCCGGTTTTGATGAAATACTCGGTTTGAAGCGCCTCCTTGACGAATTTGGGCGCCCCTACGGTGTTGCTGATGAGCATGCCCAGCACAATGGCCCAGAGCACGTCGCCGAATCCGTATTTACGCATGGTTTCCTGATTCCCGATGATCATGGCGACCACGGCGATGAGAAACAGGAACCAGAAGCCTTTCCAGAATTTGGTCGTATCGATCTTCAAAAACAGGATGCCGATGGTGAAAAACAATCCCGTCAGAATCAGCAGGCCGATATGGTAGGGGATTTTGTTATAAGCCTGCACCGTGGCCTTGGCCCGCACGCTGCCGCGTTCTTTTTCCCGCAACTGGCGCCACTCGGCGATATTTTGTTCCGCCGCGGCATTGAGCTGTGCGTCCTGAAAAAAGGCTGCGGCCGCAAGGGCCTGGGCTGCTTCGGCCCTGGTAAGCGCCGCCTTGGTGGCTTCCTGGGCTTCTTTGTAAGCCGGCTCGGCCTTGGCGCGGCGCGCTGCCGCCGCCGCTTCGCTCAGGTAAAGGGATTCGGCGGGATTGCTGCTCCATCGATCCGGTTTTTGAAGCCACTTGCTGATGGTTTTGGCATAGGGTTCATTGGTGGCCCGAAGTCCGCCTTTGGCGTCATTAGCCTTGTGCCATTCCACGGTGCGGAAAGGAGCCCGGGCATCCTCGGCTTGCAGGACGGCGTCGGCTTTGGCAAGATTTTCGGCCATATCCGCCGGCGGTCTGGGCAAAAAAATCAACATGCCGACGATAATCAGCAGGAACCCCAGCCATATGGCCCACCAGTCCTCTTTTTTATAGAGTTCGGACCATTCCCATTTCTGCTTGTCGATAACCACATCCGGGCTTGATTCCAGCGTGGCTCCCGACGGAATTGCCGGTGATTGAACAGGCGCCATAAACACTCTCCTTATCATATGATTGGATGGTTAACCCCAAGGGCCGTAGTGGAATCGGACCCTGAAACAACGAAAAGTCCAAATGCCGCTTTTTAAGGCAAGAAGAGTGCCAGAGTTGACGATTGGAACAAATGTGTATATAAACCGGACAATAGGCGTCTTCGGACGCTTCCGGCGCGGGGAGCGCCGGCCGTCATACCCCTGGTATCGCCAATCAGGGATTGCGCTTATGTAAACCATGGTTGGCGGCATATAAGACACTCTGTTGCCCTGCAACTTTCAAACCGAAACGCGCCATCACGACATGGCAAGGAACAAGATGATGAAAAAACGGTTTTTTTTATCTCCGTTGAGTCTGCGGGCCAGATTTCATATCGGCATCGGCGCTTTTTTAATCATTGTATGCTTTGTCAGCGCTTTTCTGATCTATCGCCATGAAAAGTCTCTTTTAGAAGAGATCGCCCACGCCAGGACCGATCTGGTCATGGCGGCCGTTGAAGCCAGCCGCGCCTATATCCGGGAAGAACTGCGACCGAAAATGTATGCGGAGTTCGGACACGATTTTTTCATGCTGGAGGCCATGTCCACCTCGTATGCGGGCCGGGCGTTTATGGATATTTTCAGCCGGAAAGTCCCGAACTTCAACTACCGGCGCGTGTCGGTCAACGCCCGCAATCCCCACTCGGAGGCCAATGACCTGGAAAAAGAAATGATGGGTTATTTCAAACAAAACCCCGGTCAACGCAACTGGCAGGGCCTGGCAACAAAGGATGGCGATGCCAGTTACATGCGGTTTCAGCCGGTATTTTTCGAAACCTCCTGTATGCACTGTCACGGCAATCCCGGCGACGCTCCTTCAGAGCTGATAAGACTTTACGGCGACGCCCAGGGTTTCGGACATTTCCCGGGCGAGCTGGCGGGCATTATCGCCGTGGGGATTCCGGTGGACAGCGCCCTGGCCGATATCCGGGACCGGGCCGCATCGGTTTTCATTGCCGTCTTTCTGGGTGTTTCCGTTTTTTATCTTTTTTTAATCTTTTTTTTCGACCGCATCGTGGTGACCAATCTGCGGGGGGTGCTCGATATCTTCCGATCGTCTCTGGACCCCGACATTGAGCCGGATCTGACCGGAGTCGAATCGGAAAAGGACGAATTGCGGGCGTTGACGGCGGCGGCTGAAACCATGGCCGGCCGGCTGAGGCAAGGCCGCGAGGTTCTGGTGCAGAAAAACACGGAGCTGGAGCAGCAGAAGGAACTGCTCCAGTCGGTCTTCGACGGCATCACCGATATGGTGGTGCTGCTGGACAAGGATTTTCGCATCAAAATGGTGAACAAGGCCTATCTGCGCCGATACCATGTGGCGTTAAAGGACGTGTACAACATTTGCTGCTATGAAGCGCATTCCGGGAATCTGGAGGTGTGCGCGGGGTGCAAGCTGCCGGCCGTGGCCGAATCCAAAACCGCTTTAAGCACGGAGATACGCTATCCGGGCGGGGACCTGTTTCTGGTGACATTCTATCCATTGATAGACGAAAACGGCGATCTGCAAAGCATTATCCGCTACAGCCGTGAAATCACCGACCAGAAAAAGGTGGAACAAAAAATCCAGCAGGCCGAAAAACTCCTGGCCATGGGGCAACTGGCCGCGGGGGTGGCCCATGAGATCAACAACCCCCTGGGCGTCATTCTCTGCTATACGGATCTGCTCAAAAGGCAGTTGGCCGACTTTCCCCAGGGCTTGAAGGATCTGGGCGTGATCGAAAAACAGGCGCATAATTCCAAGCGCATCGTATCCGACCTGCTCCAGTTCGCCCGCAGCCATGAAAGCGCCAAGGAGCCGGCCATGGTCAACAGCGCTATTGGCGAGGTGGTCCATTTTCTGGCCCACCAGTTCAATAAGCAAAAAATTGAGGTGACCCTGGACCTGGATGAGGCCGTACCCGCTGTCCCCATGGATGTGAACAAAATGAAGCAGGTGCTGATCAACCTGCTCATGAACGCCGGCCAGGCCATGGAGGGACCCGGCCTTATTGTTGTTTCCACGGCCTGGTCGGCATCCGAAAAGATTCTTGAAATCAAAATCAGGGACAATGGCAAGGGCATCGATCCGGCCATCCGCAACAAGATTTTCGACCCGTTTTTTTCCACCAAGGCCACCGGCGACAGCACCGGCCTGGGGTTGTCGGTGAGCTACGGCATCATTCAGGAGCACGGCGGCGACATCACCGTGGAAAGCGATCCCGGCGAGGGGGCCTGCTTTTCCATCCGGATGCCCGCTTAAGTCTCGGACTGAGAGGTTATGATGAACCCACAGAAAATACTTATCGTTGATGATGAACACGATATGCTGGAAGGCTTGCAGCGGGTATTGGCCTATGAGCTGGAAGGGGTTGAAATCGTCGTTTCGGCGGCCCCGCTGGAGGTCCCGGATCTGATTCGCCGACAGCGGTTCGATCTGGTATTGCTGGACCTGCGCATGCCCGAAATGGACGGACTGGATCTGCTGGTGGCCATGGATGCTCTTGATGAGCGGCCCACCGTGATTATGATGACCGCTTACGGCGATATTGAAACCGCAGTGGCGGCCATCAAAAAAGGGGCCTATGATTTTATCACCAAGCCCTTTGAAATACCGGACCTGGTGCGCATATTGAAAAAGGGGCTGGAGCGTAGCCGGCTGATTGACGAAAATCTTGCCTTGAGACGGCAAGTGTCTGAAAAAACAGCCTTTGAAGCCTTTATCGGCCAGTCGCCCCCGATGCAGCGCCTGTACGAAACCATCGCCTCGGTGGCCAACACCGATTATGCCGTTTTGATTCGCGGCGAAAGCGGCACCGGAAAGGAATTGGCGGCCAGAGCCATTCACGGCATGAGCAAAAGGGGAACCCGGTCGCTGGTGGCGGTCAACTGTCCGGCCATTCCGGAACATTTGCTGGAGAGTGAGCTTTTCGGACACCAGAAAGGGGCCTTTACCGGCGCCGTCGCCAATCGCAAGGGCCTTTTCGAAGAGGCTCACGGTTCCAGCCTGCTGCTGGATGAAATCGCCGATATCCCCGTGACGATACAGACCAAACTCCTGCGGGTGCTCCAGGAACAGGAGGTGCGGCCGCTGGGCAGCGCCAGGGGGTTCCAGGTGGATGTGCGCATCCTGTCCACCACCAATCAGAACCTTGAGGCAAAAATCAGGGATCGCACGTTCCGGGATGATCTCTATTACCGCCTGAACGTGGTCAGCATTTCCACGCCGAGCCTCAGAGAGATGCGGGAAGACATTCCCCTGCTGGTCAGGCATTTTTCCTCCAAGGCCTGCAGGGAGCTGGGAATTCCGGTTAAAGGCGTCGCGCCCGGCGTCATGGCATGGCTGGCCGGCCGGGAATGGCCCGGCAATGCACGGGAGCTGCAAAATTTCGTACGCCGGCTGGTGGTTTTTTCCACAGGTGAAGAGATCGATGAAAAAGGGCTTCAGGCGGCTAGGAGCACGGCCGGTCCGGACATGGGGCTGCCGGGGACGGCGACCGATCCCGGGGCGGATCAGATTTCATCCTACCTGCTGGAAAAGGACAAGGTGGTGAATGCGTTTACCGCCGAATACGTCGATAAGCTGCTTCGAAAAACCAGAGGCAACATCACCCGGGCCGCTCAGGCAGCCGGCTTGAGCCGCCAGGCCCTGCAGAAAATCCTGCAGCGCACCGGAATTGATTCCGATGCCTACCGGGGCGATGATGCAACAGGTTGAAGCGATTGGAGGTTTTCTGGACAAAAAATCGGGGCCACGACGCGAGAACGCTTGAATCAGGTATATGAAGGGATTAAACTTCTTGCCAAACCACGGGAAGTTGATGATTAAAATAAGAGAAATGGGGGCGCAATGAAAATTCTGGTGATTAATGGAAATCCGAAAAAAAGCGGGTTTATTGCCGATGCCACGGAACTTGTCGTGAACCGGTTATCCGTTCAGGGGGTTGAAGCATCGCTGGTGATGCTCGGGGATGCGCGCATCCAGGACTGTGTCGGCTGCTTCCAGTGCCTGAAAACCGGCAATTGCGCCATTAAAGACGATATGGATGATATTGTTTCGAAAATGCTGCAAACCGATGGTTACGTCATGATTTCCGCCGTTCGAAACAGTGATGTCACGGCCTGCTACAAGAGGTTTTACGAGCGCATCACCTATCGCCTGGGATTTCCGCTTCTCCTGGAAAACAAACACACCCTGGCCATTTCCGCTGTCGGTTATATGGGCGGCAAGTCGGTCAATCGCCGTTTGCTTGGTCTGCAGGATGTCTGCAATACCAGCCTTTCCGGGCATCTGCATTTTGCCGTGGGCATTCCGGCCAGACCCATGGACCATAAGATCAGGGCGCGCATCACGTCGGCCGTGGACCGGCTGGTCGAAGATATCCGGACCCGAAAAGATCGAAGCATTGCCCGGAAAGCCTCTTATGCCCTTGACCGGTTTGTCCTGAAGCGATTTGTTTTCCGGAGCAGGGAGGATGTTTATGCCAATGTATTGCGGCATTGGAAAGACAAGGGGTATCTTTCCTGAAAAATGTTTCCGCTGTTTTATAACCGGCTAAGAAGATTGGAGTTTTTACAGGCAGATTCGAATAGATTTGAAAAGGAGCATTCAATGACGCTTTCGTCATCAGACATTGACGACCTCAACGCCGCCAGGCGTCTGCTGGAACATCCCGGCCTTGCCGTAAAAATCAGCCATGTTGTGGGTTCCCCCATTGAAAAAGGCTTTGATATGCTGCCCAGGAATTGGAGCCAAGTGGTCAATGACGCCACGCGAAAATCCATCGAGGCGGCCATCACCGTTGCCATGTGGACCATGGATCGCAGCAGGCAGGGATTGCCGCCGTCAAACTGGTGGCATAAGCTGGCGGCCGGAACAACCGGAGCGGTCGGCGGCGCCTTCGGGCTGCCGGCGCTTGCCGTTGAACTGCCCGTTTCCACGGCCATCATGCTCAGATCCATCGCGGATATCGCCAGAAGCCAGGGGGAGAATCTGGAAACGCCGGGAGCGAAGCTTCAATGCATTCAGGTTCTGGCCCTTGGCGGTCCTTCGACAAGCGACGATGCCGCGAATACGGCCTATTTTGCCGCACGGGCGGCAATGGCCAAATCCGTCTCGGAAGCAGCGGCCCACCTGGCAAAAAAGGGCTTTTTGGATCAAGGTGCCCCTGCAATCGTTCGATTTTTAAGCCAGATCGCTTCGCGCTTTTCCATAACCGTGTCTCAAAAGGCGGCGGCCCAGGCGGTGCCCGTTGTGGGCGCTTTCGGCGGAGCGTTAATCAATACGCTGTTCATCGATCATTTCCAGGACATGGCAAAAGGGCATTTTATCGTTCGCCGTCTGGAGCGGCTTCATAGCCCCGAAGACGTCAGACGCCAGTATGAAAAGCTATAGACAGGGCCACTGCCGCGTTAAACCGCATCGGGTTCTTGCGGTTCGGACGCTTTTGTGTAATTTTTACTGCCGATGGATTTGCTCTTGACAACCCGCAATCAAGGCCATAATTTGAGCATATGCTAAATAATAATATTGAAAAACCGTCCGCCGGATCACCGCAGCGGGAATTGCAATGGCAGCAGCGGCTTTACGAGACCCCCGGCGGCAGGGAGATTCTGGGATGCATCCAGTGCGGCACGTGCAGCGCCTCGTGTCCCCTGACAGACCAGATGGATCATGCCCCCCGAGAGTTGTTCGCCCTGGTGCGCGACGGCGCCATGGAGGAGGTGCTCCGCTCCAACACTCCGTGGTTCTGCGTTTCCTGCTACCAGTGCATGGTGCGATGCCCCCGGGAGATCCCGGTCACCGATATCATGTACGCGTTGAAGCGGATGGCCGCCGAAGCCGGCATATTTCCAAAGGGCCATAAAATGCCGGGCCTCTATAAGATTTTCAACCAGGATGTGGCCCGATATGGTAAAATCACCGGATCGAT
This sequence comes from Desulfobacteraceae bacterium, assembly GCA_003597945.1. Lineage (GTDB taxonomy): Bacteria > Desulfobacterota > Desulfobacteria > Desulfobacterales > Desulfosalsimonadaceae > SURF-33. Next base: position 32,048 of record QZJS01000046.1, read on the forward strand.
ACTGATGGGCCGATACGGTTTGCGGCATCCGGTGGACATGGCTTCCAAAATGGGCACCGGGCTTGGATTGCTCAAAACCCGGCGGTTTGATTTCACCCCGCAGAAGATGGTCGATCCCCGAAAAATCGCCGCTCTGCTGAAACGAAAACGCACGCACATAAAATGAAATACGGTTTTTATCCCGGATGCTCCTATAAATCCGAGGCGGGTTATAAGGAATCCGTCGAGGCGGTGTGCCGAGCCATCGGCGTTGAATTGAGGGAACTGCCCGATTGGAATTGCTGCGGCGCTACCAGCATGATCAGCATGGACGCTGAAAACGCCCATCTTCTCACGGCCCGTATTTTCGCCCTGGCCAGCAAGTACGGCTTTGATGCGGTGGTCACCACCTGCAACGCCTGCTACACTGCTCTTCGAAAAACCCGCAAAATTCTTAAAGCCGATGCCGGCCTTCTGGCCGTCATCAATCATCAGCTTGTCGCCGAAGGCCTCGGCATTACATTGTTGCCCAAGGTCCGCCACCTGCTGGAAGTGTTTTATCAGGATATCGATGCCGCGGCATGGACCGGAAAATCGCCTGCCGGCATCGGCGATATTGCCGTGGCCGCCTATTACGGCTGCCAGCTCACCCGGCCCTGGGGCGACGTGGATCATCCCGAGCGACCGCAAATGCTTGATGAATTCATCAAGCGCCTCGGATATACGGTGGTCGACCATTCGGCCAGAACGCTGTGCTGCGGGGCTTCCCATTTTTTCCCCTACCAGGACCAGTGCCGGCCCCTTGTGGATAAAATCATCGCCGAGGTTCGCCGCAAGGGCGCCCAGGTCGTCACCACGCTTTGCCCGCTTTGCCAGCTTAACCTGGATGCCGGTCAGGAGACCCGCAAGGGACCGCCCATGCCGGTGCCGTATTTTACTCAGCTCGCCGGACTGGCCCTGGGGCTCTCGCCGGTCGCTCTTGGTCTAGATAAACTGTTAAATCCAATAGATACTCTGCTGCGAAAAATCCGATGATATACGAGAAACCCAGAATCGGTGTGTACATCTGCCATTGCGGCAGCAACATCTCCCCCAAGGTGGATGTCGAGGCCGTGGCCCGATTTGCCGCCGGCCTGGATAACGTGGCCGTGTCCCGGGATTATAAATTCATGTGTTCCAATCCAGGACAGGATTTTATCGTCAACGACATCAAACAAATGGGTCTCAACCGCGTGGTGGTGGCATCCTGTTCGCCCCGGATGCACGAGCCCACCTTCCGCAAGGCTTGTGAAAAAGCCGGCATCAGCCCGCATTATTTCCAGATGGCCAATATCCGGGAGCAGACCTCATGGGTCACCGCGGACAGCGCACATGCCACGCAAAAGGCAAAGGATCAGGTGGCCGCGGCCGCGGCCCGGGTGGCCGGTCACGCGGCCCTGACCAGCCGGGAAGTGGCGGTGCAAAAATCGATCCTGGTCATCGGCGCGGGCATTGCCGGCATCCAGGCGTCCCTGACCGCCGCCGAAGCGGGCTACGACGTGCATCTGGTGGAGCGCGAGCCCTCCATCGGCGGGCACATGGCCAAATTCGACAAGACGTTCCCCACCTTAGACTGCGCGGCCTGCATCATGACTCCGAAAATGGTGGAGGCGGCCCAGAAGGAAAACATCCATCTGCATACCTGGAGCGAGGTGGTTTCCGTTGAAGGATTTGTCGGCAACTACAAAGTGCGCGTCCGAAAAAAGCCCCGTTACGTAGATATGGAAAAGTGTACGGGCTGCGGCGTATGCCAGCAGAAATGCCCGGTCAAGGTCCCGTCCGAGTTTGATGAAGGCCTGGCATTCCGCAAGGCCGTCTATTCGCCCTTTCCCCAGGCCGTCCCCAACACGCCGGTGATTGACAAGGATCACTGCATTTATTTTCAAAAAGGCAAGTGCCGGGCCTGCGAAAAATTCTGCGAGGCCGCAGCCATTGATTTCAACCAGGCCGACGAATTTATTGATATCGTGGTGGGCGCCGTGATCGCGGCAACGGGCTTCAAAGCCTTTGATCCCTCGCCCCTGACGGCCTACGGCTACGGGATTTTCCCGGAAGTCTACACCAGCCTGGAATTTGAGCGCTTAAACAATGCCACCGGACCCACGGCCGGCAAGATCCTGATGAAAAACGGACAGCCGCCCCGGAAGGTCGCCATTGTTCACTGCGTAGGCTCCCGGGACCGGCATTACCGGAAATACTGCTCCCGGGTCTGCTGCATGTATTCCATGAAATTCGCCCATCTGGTAAGGGAAAAAACCGGGGCCGAAGTCTGGGAATTCTACATCGACATGCGCTCCCCCGGCAAGCTCTATGAGGAATTCTACAACCGGGTCCAGGAGGAAGGGGTGCATCTGGTGCGGGGCCGGGTGGCCCAGATCACCGACATTACGGATCATCCCGAAGATGCCGGCTGTCTAACGGTGGTGGCGGAAAACACCCTGGCCAGGCGGGTCCTGCGGGTGCCCGTGGATATGGTGATCTTGAGCGTGGGCCTTGAGCCCGCCGCGGGTTCGGATGCGGTGAGCCGGATGCTGGGCATCCAGCGCGACGCCGACGGATGGTACAATGAACTGCATGCCAAACTGGCGCCGGTAAAGACTGCTGCCTCCGGCATTTTCCTGGCCGGCTGCTGCCAGGGGCCCAAGGATATCCCGGATACTGTTGCCCAGGCATCGGCCGCGGCCGGGGAGGCGGTTTCTCTGCTTTCCAGGGGAACGGTGAGGACCCTGGCGGAGATTTCCTATATTGATCCGGACCGGTGTTCAGGATGCCGGATCTGCGTGGATATGTGCCCGTATTCGGCCATCTCCTTTGATGATGGCGCGGGTGTGGCCGTGGTCAACGATGCATTGTGCCAGGGATGCGGGAGCTGCGCGGCGGCCTGTCCCAGCAGCGCGGCCGGAATCCGGCATTTCAATGACGGCCAGATCATGGCGGAGCTCGAGGCACTGACATGAGAATGATGAATTGGAAAAAAAAGAAGGTATCACATGAGCGCGTTTGAACCGAAAATCATCGCCATGGTCTGCAACTGGTGCACCTATACGGCCGCGGACCTGGCCGGCACGTCCCGGCTGATGTATCCCCACAACGTCCGGATTATCCGGTTGATGTGTACGGGCATGCTGGATGCCAAGTACGTACTCAAGGCCTTTCTGGAAGGGGCCGACGGCGTGTTCATCGGCGGATGCCACCCCGGAGACTGCCATTATATCAACGGCAATCTAAAGGCGGCCAGACGGATTCCCGGCATCGCGGCCATTCTCGAACAGTTCGGTTTTTCCTCCGAGCGGCTTGAACTCAAATGGATCGGCGCCAGCGAAGGCCCGGAATTCCAGGAACACATCACCCGGTTTGTGGAAACCATAAGGGCTCTTGGTCCAAGTCAGGCCGCAACCGCCATGATTTTATAGATTATATGGAAAAGAATTCCGCCATGACCGTCTTTTATCTCAAAACCGACAAAAACCCCAAAGCCGGCGTCAGCGCGTTTTTGGGCCGGATGCTTTCGCAATCCCTTGCCGACGCGGTACTGGTGTCGGCACGGACCCCGCATTCGCCGCTGCCCATGCCGGCTGTGATCACTGATCCGGAAAAAATCGAGGCCGCCGACCCGTTGGCCCCGGCCGCGCCCTTTAACGCGGCCCGCCAGGCGGTATCCATTCTCCGGCACGAATCAGGAAGAAAAATCGTCCTGGTTCTGCGGCCCTGCGAAATCCGGGCGCTGGTGGAGCTGGTCAAGCTGAAACAGTGCGTGCTTGACGATGCCGTCATCATCGGCATGGAGTGCCGGGGAAGAATGGAAACTCCGATTTATCTGGAAAAGGCCGCGGAAAACCCGGATCTCACGGCCGCGTTTTACCGCGATCCGGGCCTTCAGGATGCTGTATGCGCGTCGTGTCGTATCTGCACGCGGTTTTTGCCTCAGGCTGCTGATATCGCCATACGCGTCATCGGCGAGCCCACCGACGAACGCATCGGCATTGTCCCGCAAACCCCGGCCGGCCAAGACCTGGTGGGCAGACTCGGCCTGTCTGAAGGTCCTGATTCTCCCGGACGCGAGGATGCCGTGGCCAATATGCGTGACCTTCGGGAACAGGAACGTGAACGAGCGTTTCAGGAAACCGCCGGAAAAACCGATACCATTGAAAAATTTCAGAAATACGTGGCCCAATGCCTCAACTGCTATAACTGCCGGGTGGCATGTCCCGTGTGCTACTGCCGGGAATGCGTGTTTCTCACCGATGTGTTCGCGCACGACCCCCAGGTGCTCATGCGCCGGGCCGCCAAAAAAGGAATGATCAAGCTGCCGGCCGACACTACCATGTTTCACCTGACCCGCATGGCACATATGGCCCATGCCTGCGTGGCCTGCGGCCATTGCAGCAGCGTCTGTCCCAGCCATATTCCCGTTGCCGACATCTTTATCAAGGTGGGAAACGAAGTGCAGAAACGCTACGGATACGAACCCGGCAGGGATCTTGAAGAGCCCATGCCGCTGATGGTGTATGACAAACCGGTCGTTGAATAAAATGGTGGATCAGCAAAACAATATAGCAGACAAAAATGATGTTGCCGCCGTTGTCATCGGCGCGGGGATTGCCGGCATGCACGCGGCCCTGGAACTGGCCGAGTCCGGCTGTCGGGTGATCCTTGTTGAAAAAGCCCCGGCCGTGGGAGGACTGCTTGCAAAGCTTGATCATCAGTTCCCCGACGACGGCTGCGGCATGTGCCGTATACTGCCCATGATCGACCGGGATGCCTGCCGACAGATCTGTCTGCGTAAAGGACTGGACCACAACCGGATCACTGTGCTCACCCGGACCGAGGTCGCCGCTGTCGAGGGTGCTCCCGGCAATCTGAATGTGACGCTGATTCAAAATCCGGCCGGCATCGATCCGGAGCGCTGCACCCTCTGCGGGGCCTGCATGGATGCCTGCCCGGTGGACATCCCGGATATTTTCAATGCCGGTCTCGGCCGGCGCAAGGCCGTCTACTTTCCTGTTCCTCATCAGGCCGACCGGATGGCGCCCGTCATTGATGTTACGGCCTGCACCCGCTGCAATGCCTGCGTGGAGGCCTGCCCGGAAAATGCCGTCAACCTTGAGGCGGAATCTAAAGCCCTGGTTCTGGAAAAGATCGCGGGCATAATTTACGCTCCGGGCGTGGATTTGTTTGATCCGTCCGCAGTCGATGTTTACGGATACGGCGTTTTACCCGATGTGGTTACGGCCCTGGCCTTTGAACGGATGTTGTCGGGCTCCGGGCCCTTTTCAGGCCGGCCGGTCCGGCCGTCGGACGGCGGGCCGGTACAAAAAATCGCCTGGGTCCAGTGCGTGGGATCGCGCAATATCATGATCGGGGCCGATTATTGTTCTTCGGCGTGCTGCATGTTTGCCGTTAAAGAGGCCGTCATGGCCCATGAAAAAATACCAGGGCCCATGGAAACCGCGATTTTTTACATGGATATGCGCACTTTCGGCCGTGATTTTCAGCGCTACCGGGACCGGGCGGAAAAAGAGACCGGCGTGCGGTTTGTCCGGTGCCGGATTCACAGCATCGAACCCATCGACGGGGAAGGCGGCGTCAAGATTTCCTATGTTGACGGCAACGGCGGTTTTGCCGAAGAAGCCTTCGATCTGGCGGTGCTTTCCACGGGCCGTGCCGTCGGTAACGCCCTGCCGGATTTCGCCGCCCATGAAGGGGTTTTTCTGCTCGACACCGTTCCCGGACTGACCGATATCTCGGCATCCATCATTGCCGCCGGAACCGCGGCAGGCCGCCTGCTGCGCCGGATGCAGGAAAAAGGCACCGCAGGAGCGGTTTTACCGCAGGCCGTCAATCCCCGATCCCTTGCTGCAGACGCCGCTGCCGAAGAAGCAAAAAGCCGCGAGACCGCGCTGTTCAGCCGGAAACCTGCTTATCATCTTGTGCTGCACGGCATGTTCGAATCCGCCTTTCCGTTTTTTGATTCCGACGCATTTAAAGCCGGTCTTTCGGCAGCAGGCCTCGACATCCCCATCACCCGGGCAGGGGGTGTATCCTGTGAAAAGGGCCTTGAAGATACCATCACCGAAATCCGGGCTTCCAAAGCCAATCGGCTGGTCATTGTCACGGCTGCGCCTCATCTGGTGAAAATCTCTCAATGGAGCAAATGGATCGGTTTGATGCCGTCATTGATCCGGGTTATTGATGTCCGCCCGCTTGTCCTTGAAAATCGATCCGGCCTGAATACCCCGGAACTTTTGACCGCCATTGAAATGGAGGTCGGCCGGTTGCGGTCCCGGAGCGGGAACGCAGGCCAGCAGGCCCTGGTTGAGAAGACCGCCCTCGTCATAGGGGCCGGTCCGGCCGGGTTGAGCGCGGCCCTTGCTTTGGCGGATTTGAATATCCGCGTAGCCGTGGTGGAAAAATCAGACGGGGCGGGCGGCAACACCGCATATATTCATGCCGCGGAAATCAGGGAATCTGTTTCGGCTCTGCTTCAGCGCGCGCAACAGCATCCCCTGATTACGATGTATTGCGGCGCGTCCGTGGTCTCTCATCGGGGATTGCCCGGCCGGTTTGTCGCTGAAATCGCCCTTGCCGACGGCGGA
>QZJS01000037.1 GCA_003597945.1 Desulfobacteraceae bacterium
CCATGTCTTTGTGGTGGATTCCGGCTTGTTTGATCGGCCGGGCCCCCGGCTCATCGACGCCCTCGAACTTCTTGTGGATTTGATTCATCCAAAAACCGGTGATCAATAGGGGAGGCCGGGGATATGCAAACGGTGGTTAAACGCATACTCTTGACGACAATGGTCACCCTGCTCATGCTGGCGGGCGCCATGGCCGCGGGGCTTTTTTTCGGTTCCGCCGGCGCCGGCTGGACAACCCTTGCCGAGACCGTTCGCGGTTTCCGTGATCCGGAAACGCTCTACTACCAGATCATCTGGCAGCTTCGATTTCCGAGGATCATGATGGCCGCCATGGTCGGGGGCACCCTTTCTTTGGGCGGCCTGGTGTTTCAGGCCCTGCTGCGCAATCCCCTGGCGGAGCCTTATATTCTCGGTATTTCAGGCGGCGCGGCCATCGGCGCCATTATCGGAATTCTGCTGAGTCTGTCTCTACTCCCGGGCGTCAGCCTTCTCGCCTTTTCCGGCGGCATGGCCACCCTGGTTCTGGTGCTGGTGATTGCTTCCGGGCCGACATTGTTGAAAAAAGAGACGCTGCTGCTGTCCGGGGTGATGGTCAACGCCTTCTGCTCGGCGGTGATCATGTTTTTAATTTCCCTGACCCATGATGCCAGGGTGCATAATATTTTGTTCTGGCTCATGGGGGATCTGTCGGCCGGCGGAAAAGAAGAGGCATTACTTCTGGCTGTCATGGTTATCCCCTGTTTTATCGTTATTTTCTGGATGTCCAACGCCATGAATCTTTTGATGATGGGAAAGGAAGCCGCCTACTCCATGGGGGTCAACGTCAAGGCGCTGACCGTGGCGCTGTTGATGATCACGTCGTTTATGGTGAGCGCCACCGTGAGCCATTGCGGGCTGGTGGCCTTTGTGGGGCTGGTGATTCCTCACCTGTTCAGGCTTTTGCTGGGAGCGGATCACCGGGTTCTGGTGCCGGCCTGCATCTTAGGCGGGGGCGCGTACCTGGTGCTTTGCGATTTGCTGGCCCGGACTCTTCCCCGATCCGGTGAAATGCCCGTAGGCGTGATTACCGCCATGATCGGCGCCCCGGTATTTATCTTTCTGCTGAAAAGGTCGTCCCGATGAATCCGGCCGTGCGCGCCCGCAATCTCTCTTATGCCTATCAGGCAACCCATGTATTAAACGGGTTATCATTTACCGTCCGCCAAGGTGAATTTTTCATTATCATCGGTCCCAACGGTTCGGGCAAGACCACCCTGGCCAGGATCATCGCCGGGCTGATAAAACCGAAACAGGGGGAAGTCGACATTTTCGGGAGATCCATGACGGCTTATGGGCGAAAGGAGAGGGCCCGGAGAATCGCTTTTGTCCCCCAGCTCATCCCAATGGATTTTCCCTTTGCCGTCAAGGACGTGGTGCTGTTCGGCAGGACCCCTCATCTGGGCATTTTCGGCCTGGCCACGGACGACGACGCGGCCCTCGCCCGCCGGGCCATGGCTTTTACCGAAGTGGATCATCTTGCAAACCGTCAACTGGATCAGCTTTCCGGCGGCGAGCGCCAGCGGGTCTTTATCGCCCGGGCCATCTGCCAGAATCCCGAAATCATGGTACTTGACGAGCCTACCGCTTCCCTTGATCTGGCCCATCAATTGCGGATCATGGATCTGATGGAAAAAATGAAGGCGGAAAAAAAGATCACCGTGGTCATGGTCTCCCATGATCTCAACCTGGCCGCCATGTATGCGGACACGCTGTTGCTGATCCACCAGGGCCGGATCGCCCGATGCGGGCCGCCCGCGGATGTCCTGACATATGAGACCCTGGAAACCGTATACGGATGCACCCTGCTGGTGGATGAAAATCCCCTGGACCGTTTTCCCCGGGTCACCCCGGTTCCCGGCCGGTATATTCATCAACACCAACATACGTTTGTCTTGACGAACAGGTCCGTCCATATCGAGGAAAAAGACGTCGGCGGATAGTTGCCTGGGAGCGAATTTGCGCGGGTTGCCGAAAAAGCCGGGGCGGTTGATCCGCGTTAAGAATTTCTAATTGTTTGAGGGCATGTCCCGAGTTTGAGAAATTCAGCGGATCAACCGCCCCGGCCGGCAGCACGCGTATTGAGCGGGCAGGCAACTATCCGCCGACGTCTGGCCGCGGCATTGCGTCCGGTTAGATTCCGGTGAGTTTTTCAAGATTTTCCCGGGCAAAATCGATGCCCGGATCAATATCTAAAGCAATGCGGTAATAGGCTACGGCGTTGTCCACATCTCCCATATCCCGGTAGTTGGAACCGATATTGGCGTAATCGATGGCTGAGGACGGATTCAGACGGATGACCTCCTGAAAGGCGGCAATGGCCATTTCATGCTCTTTCAGCTTGAAATGGCAGAATCCCATGAGATTATAAATGTCGGTGCGTTCGGCGTCCCATTCGCGTCCTTTCCGCAGGATTTCCAAAGCCCCTCTGTAATCCTCCAGCTCCTTCCGGCAGATGCCCATGTAAACATAAATGGACGGAATATCCTGGGGATCGGGTTTAAGTTCCAGGGCGCCGCTGAAATGCCGGTAAGCGGTTTCCGGATCATCAAGAGCCAAATGGCATTGTCCCATGTAAAACTGGAGATAGTAACGGCCTGGCAGGCGGCGGTCGGCTTGCGCCAGAATCTGAAGAGCCATGGCGGGCTCGAGTTTTTCAGTAATGAGCTTGCACGCGAACATGCCCACGCTGGTGGCCGCGGCCCGCTCCCGGAAACAGGCGCCGGGAACCAGGGTGTAAAAGGCGGGGACGGCGAGTCCGGCATGGGTGGTGGGGATGGTGATCACCGAAAGTTTCCTGCTTGAAAGGGCTGAGATGCAGTTGAAGACTTCGGTTTTGATGTTGAAGTCTGAAATATCGGGCAGGTCCGTGATTCCGCGCAGATGCGGCGGATGGGTCACGTAGGCGGCGGCTTCGATGGTGGAAAATTTCGGCAGGCCGGAGGCCACGTAGTTGGATGAACTGATGAAATCGCCGGCAAGCTGGGCCGTTTCAGCCAATGCCCGACTGAAGGCTTTCTGGGGACAGGGGGCCGTGCCGGCGGTCCAGACGATTTCGCTTTTTCCGGGAAATGTGGCCGGGTCCCAGGCCAGGACCCCCACCGTGGGGATGCCCATGTCTAAGGTGAAATCCGATACATGAAGCCGGATGTTGTTTTTCGCGTATTTGGCGATCATCTCCCGGAGCACGGGGTCCGTGGGTGATTCAAGATCAATGCCGGGCACGGGGCGTTTTTCCCGGCACACCACGGCGGATACATGCCGTTCGACGATTTCACAGATCCCCTGACACAGGGCTTCTTCGGCGCAGTTGCCCGCGGATGTGCCGTTGAACTGGTTGATGGCGAAAAACCAGTCAAAGGGGATCAGCAGTTCTGAATCGTCGGTCAGGTTGAATCCTTTGGTCCAGCGCATGGGCAGATCGGCAAAAATTTCCCGGGTGACGGCCAGGTCGTCGGAGTCGTCATGGACCGACTTGGCGATCAGATCAAATGAGACGGCGCGGTTCTTGAGATTTCGCCAGGTGTCGACCACGAAGTTGTCCGGGTTCCCGGCAAAGCTGTAAAAACTAAACCGCTCCACCAACTCCATGACGGCGCTGGCTTCGGCCTGTTCCGGGGTGGCGCCTTTTCCCATCTGCTTGGCGGTGCCGGTCAGGCGTGCCGCGTCCGTGCCGCACACGCTGAAAAACACCGGGATATCCAGGCGGCCGGTGTCGATGCGAACGGTCTGTTTCAGGATATCCAGATCAAATTGTTTAAATTTTTCCTTAACCCGTCGGAGGGTTTCCGCCGGGGTTATGATTTTGTCCTGATCTAAGGTAAACCCCTTTGGGGCGTCGGTGAGTCCGAGGATATTTTTTTTCATCTGTCGCTCCGTGACAATCGTTTGTTTATCGCAAAAGGGCGGCAGGGCAGGTATTGACAGGCCGGAAAGCGCCCCGGCGCCTATGTTTCATTATAAATAGGTCGTTATCATCGTTATTATAAAACGATAAAAATATGAATCGTCTATAGAAAAAATCAGCAAAGCGGTCAAGTCATGGTTCATACATGTATTATTATGGCTCACAGATGCTTCGGAACGGATGTGAAATTCCCCGCCGGGATAGAAGATCACCTGTAAACTCATGGCGCAGCCGTTGATGACAAACCGCGACCGCTGATGTATGCTTGATGAAAGTCACATTATATGGCATAAATGAAAGATATTATATTTCTATATTTCACAAACGCTGCATGAAGTGAATCTCAATCCGGCAGGTGCCGACAGGAGAAAAGATGGGCTATAAAGGTTTATCCGAAAAAAAAGGCCTTTCGCCGGGGTCCCTGGTTTATGTCGGCGAGCAGAAAACATCCCCGGCAAAAGTTTCCGCCATCTCCTATGATGCCGGTGATGTGGAGGAATGGGCCGAAATCTCCCCTGAGCAGGCCGTTGCCCTTGAAAAAAAAGATGGCGTTGTCTGGATCGATATTTCCGGCATCCACGATGTCGCCGTGGTTGAAAAAATCGGTAATGCCTACGGCCTGCATGCGTTGACCCTCGAAGATATTCTCAATACCGGTCACCGGCCGAAGATCGATGATTACGGGGACTATCTCTTCTTTGTTTTAAAAATGGTCTATAATGATATCGACGACGGGTCTCTGCAGATCGAACATATCTGTCTCGTGCTGGGATCGGGTTTCATCATTTCCTTCCAGGAGGTCGCCGGCGATGTGTTTGATCCGGTCCGGCGGCGGATCCGGACGGGAAAAGGGAAAATCCGAAAATCCGGCGCCGATTACCTGGCCTATGCCCTGCTGGATATGATCGTTGACCACTACTACGTGGTTCTTGATGAAATGGGCGAGGAGATTGAAGCCCTTCAGGAAATGGTGCTGTCCAAACCGGATTCATCCGTTCTTGCACGGATTTATGACTGCAAGCACCGGCACCTGATGGTGCGTAAATCCATATGGCCACTGCGGGAGATTCTCAGCGCAGTGCTGCGGGAATCTTTTGACCTGATTCATGAGGATGTCCGGTTTTATCTTCGCGACGTCTATGACCACGTCATCCAGGTGGCCGACACCATCGAGACCTATCGGGATATGCTTTCCGGACTATTGGATATCTACATGTCGAGCGTCAGCCATAAAATGAACGAGGTCATGAAAGTGCTGACGGTTATCGCCACGCTTTTTATTCCGCTGACGTTTTTTGCCGGCGTCTACGGAATGAATTTCCATTACATGCCCGAACTGGAGTGGCGCTTTGCCTATCCGGCCTTCTGGGCGGCAGCCATTTTACTGTTCGTGGTGATGCTGATCCTGTTCAAACGGAAAAAATGGCTCTGAGTTATAAAGAGGCTGGCAATCTCAGCTTTTTTAGCGAAGCACGGAGCATCTCCCGAAAATGCTCAGACAGCTAGTAAAATTGGACTTTTTACGACTTTATCAAAATAAACCGGGGGCGTTTTATGAAAAAAATATTATTTGCCGCCATCTGTCTGTTGCTGGCTGTTTTTATTTCCATCGCTTTGTTTGTCCGGCTTCGATACGGCGGCGGGCAAACCGGTTTCCCCGATCGAACATCTTCTCCGGTGGTTGATGGAGATGTTCTTGAGATTGCCGCGGATCTAATGGTTCCGCCCGGGAATCTGGCGGTTTCCGAAGACGGCCGGCTGTTTTTTTCTTTTCATCCCGAAGCACGGCCGGATATCCGGGTGGCCGAGTGGAGAGACGGAATTGCCGTTGCCTATCCGAACGATGCATATCAAGGCCCCGGAAAACAGGATGTTCATTTTGACACGGTGCTGTCGGTCAGAATCGACGCAAAGAACAGGCTCTGGACCCTTGATCTTGCCAATCATGGAATCGGGCAGCCGCGCCTGCTCGCGTTTGACCTGTCAAGCGATTCCCTGGTTCATCAATTCGATTTCCCCAAAGAATATGCCGGATTCGGTTCGCATTTAAATGATTTCCAGATTGATTCGGCGGCAGAAACCATCTATATCGCCGACGCGTCAATTTTCGCAAAGACTCCGGCCATACTCGTCTACGACATTGCCACCCGGACCTGCCGGCGGCTTCTTGAGAATCATCCGTCGGTCATTCCGGACCCTTACATACCGGTGGTTCAGGGGCGGGTGATGCAGATATTCGGGATTTTTGCCGTCCGTCCGGGCGTGGATTCCATCGCCCTTGACAAATCGGGTCACTGGCTGTATTTCGCGCCCGTGACCAGTCATTATATGTACAGAATCCGGGCGGCGGATTTAAAGGACGCCACTCTGCCACCACATGAGCTTTCCCAACAGGTTGAAAAATTTGCTGAAAAAACCATGAGCGACGGACTGACCATGGATGTTGATGGCAATATTTACATCACCGATATCGAAAATTCCGCCATTGTCCGCCTCACGCCGCAAGGCGATCTGGAGACGCTTGTCAAGGATGATCGTATCCGCTGGCCGGATGGACTGGGGTTCGGCCCAGACGGCTGGCTTTATGTAACATGCAGCGCTCTGCACCAGGTCATCGGCAGGACCCCGGGGCACATGAAATCCCATGCGCCTTACCAGATCTATCGCTTCAAACCCGGTGCTCACGGTGTCCCGGGGCAATAGGGATTTTATAAATTATATAAATTATTTAAAACTTAATCGAATTGCCAGCTTAAGAAGGAGGAAAGGGAAAAATGAAAAAATTGATGATGATTCTTATGGTGTTGCTTGTGTCTGCCGGATCGGCAAACGGCCATATGGCGGGGTTGCCCATTGCCGACGGCGCCGTCCCCCTGAATCAGGGCGCAAAGCGTATTTCCGGAGGATTTGTGCTCGGCGATGATGTGGATCTTTTCGGCGGCCGCTTCGCTTATGGCATGGATAACCGCTTTACCCTGTTCGGGGATTTCGGATTTACCGATCCCGATCCCGGCGATACCGGATGGGGCATCCAGGGCGGCGGCTTATACGCGCTGCCGATAACTGATATTCCCTTTAATATGGCGGCCCGGGGAACGCTGGGCTATACACGTTTTGATTTAAAATATGCAGGCCCCCACTGGAATCCTGTTACGGAAAGATGGCGTACGCGAAGCGTTTCCGTTGATATTATTACCATGAATATCGGCGCCGTTGCCAGCAAGGACATCGATATGTTCACATTCTATGGTTATCTGGGCATCAATTACACCCGGGTAAGCAACGGCGGATCGGATTCAGAGATGGATCCGGCCATAGGCGGCGGCGTTCTTTTCAAATTGAACCGGCAGTTTTCACTTTATGCGGAACTGATGCATATCGATGATCCATGGCTCGGCCTGGGCTTTCGTTACGCGTTTTAATTCTTCAACCTGACGGTTGCGCAGCCGTCAATATTAACGTTCCTGAGGGAGCGCGCGTTTATCGTTGTCTAAACGGCAGCGCCGCAACATTTTTTGTATTTGCGGCCGCTGCCGCAGGGGCAGGGCTGGTTTCGGCCCACGCGTTCGGATGGCTCCCGAACAATGGTTCCGCTGGATCTTTGTTTTTCACGAAAGACATCAACGATGTTTTGCAATTCCGGCCCGGCGTGATCGAAAAACATTTTGTATGCGCCGCAGAAGTGATTCATTCCGTTATCTGCCGGGTCCCGTATCCGGTCCTTGGGGCATCCGCCCCGGCATAGCCTAAGGTATGCGCAGTTGAGACACGCGGACGGCAGAGACTTTTTCTGTTTCCCGAAATTTTTCTGCGCGACGGAATTGAGCATATTATCCAGCCTGTCGGTCATCACATTGCCCAGCCGGTTTTCCGGGGTCACGAAAAAATCACAGGAATAAACATCGCCGTTATGCTCCACCACCAGATAGATGCCGCATTCGTCCATCAGCGAGCAATCGGGGGGGATGATGTCGGCATAAGAAAAAAGAAGGGACTCAAAAAATCGAATGGAGGTGGCCGGCCTGCCGTCTTGAAAATCAGCAAGCCAGAGATCAAAGATCCGGCAGAGAAAACGGCCGTAATCATCCGATGATACCGAATAGGGGGCCGCACGGCCGGGGGCGGCCGGATCGGTTTCCACGCAGGGGATGAACTGCATGTAGGAAAGGCCGGCTTCTTTCAGGAATCCATAAATTTCATCCGGGTATCGCGCCGAATAATCATTGAGCACCGAAAGGGCGTTGACCGAAACCCCGCGATCCAGGAGCCGCTTTGTCGCGTCTGTGGTTTTCGCCCAGGACGCAGCGCCGCCGGCCATGCGCCGGTAGCGGTCATGTATATGCTGCGGCCCGTCAAGGGAAATGCCCGTCAGGAAGCGATAATCAAAAAGAAAATCCGCCCAGTTCTGATCGATGAGCAGCCCGTTGGTCTGGATGGCGTTTCCCACGGTTTTCCCGCGGCCGTATTGCATCTGATAATCCACCGCGCGTCTGAAAAAATCGATCCCCATCAGGGTGGGCTCCCCGCCCTGCCAGCAGAAGGAAACCTCGGATTCCCCATGGACCATCATCTGCCGGGTCATCTCTTTTAAAACCGCGTCATCCATCCGGTGTTGCTTTGGACCCGGATAAAGACTTCCTTTGTCGTTGTAGAAGCAATACTGGCAGGCCATGTTGCAGTCGGCCCCGGCCGGTTTTACCAGCAGGCCGCTTAAGGGTTTTTTCATATACCAAAACCCCTCGGGTTGCTGGCGGCGGCACGCTCCCAGGTTTCCATAGCGGCCTTCAACTCCGCGGCAACCTCGGGATAGGTGTTGATCACGTTGTAGCTTTCGCCGGGGTCGTTTTTCAGATCATAGAGCAGGGGCCAGCGGTTCCCCATTTGCTTGCCGCCCAGGGCTTCCGGTACCGGCGCGGCGTCCATGGCAATGGGCCAGACGTAGCGGTTGATCTTATCGAAGTATTTCCAGCGCCCCATGCGGATGCCTTCCAGCAGATCAAAATGGTAAAAGTAGATGGCCTCATGGGGGTGATTCTTATGTTTGCCGGAGAAAATGTCGAAGATGTTTTTCCCGTCGATGATGCGGTCGCCGGGCGGTTCAACGCCCGCCAGATGAAAAAACGTGGGATAGAGATCCAGATTCATGATGGGCACCCTGCTGGTGCGGCCGGCGGGAATCTGTCCAGGCCATTTGACGATAAACGGCACCCGGAATCCGCCTTCGTAGCTCTGGCCTTTCCGGCCCCGGAAACTGCCGGGGCTTCCTTCGTACCACGGGCCGTTATCGCTGGTAAAAACAATCAGCGTATTGTCCGCAAGACCTTTTTTTCTCAAATGTTTTTCAATCTCTCCCACGCTCCAGTCGATCTCTTCCACCACATCCCCGAAAAGGCCTGCCTTTGATTGTTTTTCGAAATGCTCGGACGCGTAAAGGGGCTGGTGGGGAAACGTGCTGGCATAATAGAGGAAAAACGGTGTGTCACCGCTCTCGTCGATGAATTTGAGCGCTTCTTTGGTATACATTCCCGTCAGGCGGGCCTGGTTGGTCCCGATATCGGCTTCCAGCATTTCCTCATTGCGAAACAGGGGGCAAGGGACCATGTCATTGCTGTGGGGAACGCCGAAATAGGAGTCGAACCCATGCCGCAAGGGATTGAATTCCGGCTGCTTGCTGTAGTCGCCCAAATGCCATTTGCCCAGCATGCCGGTGCGGTATCCGGCTTTTTTGAGTCCTTCGGCCAATGTGATTTCATGCCTGGAAATCCCCCGGGCCACGTAATCTTCCCGGATATCGAGCACGCCGAGGCTTTTGAGGGCCATTCCGAACTTTCGGGCAAGGCGGCGGGCGGCCGGCTCTATTTCGGGATAAACATTGCCGATAATGCCGGTGCGAAACGGATAGCGGCCCGTCAGAAGCCCGGCCCGGGAAGGGGCGCAAACGGCGCCGCAGGAATAGTATTCGGTAAAGCGCATGCCTTCGCCGGCCATGGCGTCGATATGTGGCGTGCGGATGACGTGGTTGCCGTAACAGCCCAGATCACCGTATCCCAGGTCATCGCAGTAAATAAGGATGATGTTGGGTTTGGGCGCGTTCGGGTCCGCCATGGCCAGGGGATAGTCGGCGGCCTGCTCGGGATAGGATCCGTAAAGATCTTCGATAGGATTGACTTTAAGGAATTTGTAGGCCCCGGTTCCGAGAACGGCCGCGCCTCCCACCAGGGCTCCGGCTTTCAGGGTTTTTTTTAAAAGGTCTCGCCGCGTGATTTTTTTTTCCATGGCCGCCTCCAAAATAGGTGATTGTCATATGGTCGGGATGAACAGGATGAAATATTCTAAAGGGTAAAAGAAAGCGGTTAATTCTGTTGTTCCCTGTATTGGCTTGGAGAAACCTGGAACCAGCGTTTAAAGGCCCGGGTGAAATTGCTCGAATCGGAATATCCCAGCCGAAACGCCACATCAATAACCGATAAATGCCGTTGTCTTAAATACTGGGCCGCCAGGTTCCGGCGGATATTGTTAAGGATATCGCGATAGCCGGCATTTTCTTTCTGAAGATGCCGGTGCAGGCTTCTTGGCGTCATGCCCAGGGCTTCGGCCAGTTTCTCAATTGAAGGTTCGCCGAAGGGCAGGAGTTTTATCAGTTTTGCGTGGGCCATATGGGAGATCCGGCTTTTGTCGAACCGGGCCAGATATTCCACGACGATGTCATCATTGCGCCTTGCGATTTCAGCGTTTGCCGCCTGCAGCGGTTTTTGCATGTCATCAATAGTAAAAAAGATCCGGTTATGATCCTGGTTAAACAGGACCGGCGCTTTAAAAAATGTCTTAAACTCTTCCGGCCGGGCTGGTGTTTTTCGGATGAGTTCAACTTTTAAAGGACGCAGTTCGCTGTCGATCAGCATTCGGGCGAAGGAAACCACGGTGGCCACAATCATATCAAATGCCTCATCAGGCTGCTGCGGAGGCCGGTCGGCCGGATCCAGATAAATCGCCATCGCGCCCTGGGCGGACGCATACCGCATTTCGATAACATCACTTACAATCCGGTAGAACCGATGCAGGCGTTCCAATGCGTCACACATGCTGCTGCTGACCATGAGCGCGAATCCAAGGGCATGAAAGGTGGTCGGGCGGACATTAAGCGCCGCTTTTAATCCAAAGCAGGGATCGCTTGTTGTTTTCACGGCTTCGCGCCAGAGCCGGGACATGTTTTCCGCGCTGATTCGTGCGTCGGGATCTTTCAGCAGTCTTTTGTCAATACCGGCGGTTTCCAGTGCGGGGTCCGGGTTATGCCCGTATGAAGCAATGGTTTTGACCACAACGGTGGCCCAACTGCTGATGGTGGTCTGTTTTTTTGGGGAATGATCCATCTGTCCCTTTCAGGACCTGCCGGTGTTAATGACAACGCTTTGTCAAAAAATGACCTGAAACAAGAACCGGATAGGCGTATGCATAGCATATAATCGGATTGGATAGAAAGAATAATTTCAGCGGCATGCCGTCTTGCCGCGTTGCATGGCTTAACAACCGTCAAAAGGGGAGGATGTCATGGGTTTTGTGAAAACAAAAAAAGAGCTGGATGATTATTACAGCCTCGGAGTCCGGAAATTTATCGGAGCTGAAATGCTCGGGGTTCTTTTTGAGACAAAACCTGAAATTGTATCCAGGCTGCTGCCGCCGCCGCTGATGTCAGCGGATGCGCCCACGGGCCTGATTTTTATCGCGCATTACCCCCAAACCAATCTCGGCCCCGGATACAAAGAGGCGGCATTATTTATAAACTGTAAATACGGGGGCGAGCAGGGAAGCTATTGTCTTTCCATGCCCATCGACAGCGAAGAATCGCGGCTTTACAACGGAAGGGATATTTTCGGTTTTCCCAAAAAAATGGCCCGGATTCATCTTGAACGAAATGCCGATGAAGCGGTGGGCTGGGTTGTCCGGCATGGGATCCGGTTTGTTGAGATCAAGGCAAAACTGACCGATTCTTTTCCCGTACTGCCGGAAATGGGCGCCAATTTTTTGTTTAAGGCATCCCCGCGAATAGATCTTAAACCCGGCTTTGACGGACCGGTGTTTTTATGTCGGCATAAAACCGATGTTGAAATGAAAAGCCTTGATATCGGATCGGCCAGCCTTTCTCTGACGGAATCGAATGCCGATCCATGGGCCGAACTCGAAAACCCGAAAGTCACATTGGCGTTTTATCTGGTCAGCGACAATACCATGCTGCCGGGCAGCGTCATCGCCGAGGTGGATCCGGATGCGTATATTCCCTATTATTTCAAAATGACCGATTTTTTTGCGGGCAAATAGGATGATGCCCTCCAAATAAGTTTTTTACTCAAACAACATCGAAACAGGAGGCGCCGACATGGTTGATTTTGAACCCACCCAGACGCAGAAACAGATTATAGCTTCGGCCAGGGAGTTCGGCAAGGAAGTCATCCACCCGGCCGAAGTTATACTCGATCGCATGGCCGACCCGAAAACCGTTTATAAGAGCGATCTTTTCTGGAAGGTCATGGCAAAAGCCTTTGAGCTGGGCTTTTCTAAAATGGCCTTGCCGGAAGAATACGGGGGCATGGGCTTGGACGCACAGACCACCGGAATGGTATGGGAAGAACTGGCGCGATGGGGGCCGGGTTTTGCCACAACATTGATGCCGGGCAGTATCGTGGCTCAGCTCATCAGCTTTCTGGCGCCCACCAACCAGAAGCTTATTGATCAATTTGTGATACCCTTTTGCCAGGACAATACCGGCCGGCATATTTCCGCATGGTGCAGCAGCGAGCCGGAAATCGGGTCGGACGGGAAAAACTATCATGATCTGCGCATCCACCATCACACATCGGCCGAGAAAAAGGACGGCGTCTATATCATAAACGGTGCAAAGTCTGACTTTCCTTCAAACGGCGGGATCGCCAGGTCATTTATCGTATTTGCCTGTATCGATCCTTCACTGGGGATCAAGGGTTCCGGCACGTTTGTGGTTCCCGGTGACGCGAAAGGTCTGAAAAGAGGCGAGCCTTTGGATAAAATCGGTCTTCGCGTGCTGGATCAGTCCGCGGTATATTTCGATAATGTTGAAATATCCGAGGACCACCTGATTTTCCCCTGCGGAAACGATTACCCTATGCTCCACAACGCGATCCTGACCGTTGGCAATCTTGCCGTGGGATATGTTGCCGTAGGCGTCATGCGCGCGGCCTACGAATACGCGCTGGAACATTCAAAAAAACGGGTGCAATGGGGCAAGCCGATCTTTGAACATCAGCTCATCGCCAAAAAACTCTTTGACTGCTATTTGGCCATTGAATCGGCCCGGGCCCTGCTCTGGAAGGGGAGCTGGCTGAGCGCCAAAGCGTTTCCCGGGGATCTCAAAACCAGCATTGCGGCCAAGGTGTACGCAACCGAGCAGGCTATTTTTCATACCGCGGAGATGATGGAGGTTTTCGGGGCCTATGGATTGTCCAAGGAATACCCGGTGGAAAAATATGCCCGGGACGCCAAATTGTTGAGAATCATGGACGGCACCAATGAAACCCTTCTGATAAAAGCCGCGTCCCTGCTGTAAGGGCCGATTTCGCCGGAACAAGGCAGGAACACAAATGCCGACAAACCCGCATCGCTTACGCAAAGGACGGCTGCCATGAAAAACAGCGATAACCCGGATGGATATCTGTTTTCAAAAGGCTACTCCTATTACATTTTCGGATTGCTGTTTCTCCTGTACATGTTTGATTTCATCGACAGGATGGTGATTGTTTCCCTTTTTCCCTACCTGAAAAACGACTGGGGGCTTTCCGACACCGAATGCGGGCTTCTGGTGTCGGCCGTTTACTGGTCCATTGTGGTTTTGTCGTTTCCGATTTCGGTGGTTGTTGACCGGTGGAGCCGCAAAAAAAGCATCGGCGTGATGGCCGTGGTCTGGAGTATCGCGACGGTGGCCTGCGCGTTTACCCAAAATTTTAAACAGTTGTTTATGATGCGAATCGTCGTGGGGGCCGGAGAGGCCGGCTACGCGCCCGGCGGGACGGCCATGATTGCGGCCCTGTTTCCGGAAAAGAAACGGTCCATGATGGTGGGCCTCTGGACCGCGGCCCTGCCCCTGGGAAGCGCCATCGGCATCATGGCAGGCGGCTATATCGCCGTCCATTTCGGCTGGCGGCATGCCTTCGGAATTGTCGCGCTTCCCGGATTTATAATCGCCCTGTTATTCTTTTTTATTCGGGATTATAAAACCGTCGCCCTTGAAACCAGGATCAAAAACATCGACGGGTCACATGACAAAAAGAAGATGGAATTTATCGAAATCGTGCGTCAGTTTACCCATACGCCGTCGCTGATTCTCACCTATATCGCCTTTGCCGGGAACATGTTTCTGGTGGCGGCATACATGAGCTGGCTTCCCACATTTTATCACCGCATGGAGGGATTGCCCATGGAAAAGGCCGGGATGAAAGGAAGCATGGTGATGCTGCTGGGCATCATCGGCTTTCCCCTGGGCGGCTTTCTGGTGGATAAATGGCGTCAAAAACAGGTTCGGGCCAGATTGCTTTTCCCCGCGATGTCGTCCTTGATCACCGCCATGATATTTTTTATTGCGTTTTATTATATCAAAGGAGCCATTCAATATTACCTTATTCTTGCCGGCGGCATCGCGGCGGCTTTGTTTTCTCCGGCCGCCATTGCCGTGACCCAGGACGTGGTGCATCCGGGGCTGCGGGCGACTTCGTACAGCTTTTGCGTGATCAGCCAGAACCTTCTGGGCAGTTCGCTGGGGCCTCTGTTCGCGGGCATGCTCTCCGACAGATATGATATCCACACGGCCCTGACCATCGTGCCGGTTGCCAGTCTGCTGGCCGCGGTGTTATATATTATCGCGTCATTTTTTTATCAAACCGACCTGGCCAAAGTCGAAAAGCTGGAGATGCATGCCGACTGAAATGGTTTATCTTTGCCTGATTGCGTTTCTGGGCGGATTTGTTCAAGGATTGGCGGGTTTTGGCGTCATGCTGTTTGCCCTGCCGCTTATGGTATTGGTTATCGATATCAAGTCCGCCGTCCCGCTCATCATTCTTTTGGGATTTGTGATCAATGTCATGCTGCTTTTTCAGCTCGCGTCATTTATTGAACGGAAAAAATGGCTGCCCTTATGGTTAACTTCACTTCCGGGTATTCCGGTGGGGATTTACGTCTTAAAGACCGTGGAGCCCCGACACCTTGAAATACTGCTCGGGGTTGTCATTCTTTTCACGGCTGCGGCCATTTGGATTTCCAAAAGCCCGGAAAAAGAATTAAAAAATTTCTGGGCCTGGGCGGCGGGATTTGTCGCGGGTCTGCTGGGCGGAAGCATCGGTGCTCCCGGACCGCCGATCATTGTATACACCTCCCTTCAGCCATGGACAAAACAGCAGGTAAAGGCCACAATGGTCGCCTTTTTCACCCTTGGGGGCGCCGGTATTATCCTTTTTTATTTTTTCAGCGGATTTATAACCGGACAAGTGCTTCTTTCCTTTCAATACTGTGTTCTCCCATTGATATCCGGCGTTTTTACGGGAATGTTCCTTTTCAACAGAATTAATGAATACGCCTATCGCCGGATCATTCATCTCTTTCTTTTTGTCCTTGGCGCGATGATGCTGGTTAAATAGCATCATCCGTAAAACCCGGATCGGGGGCGCCATATTTTTGATGTCCTGGTTTTTTTTATTGACAAGGGCGTATTGATTTTTTACAAAATGACTATCCGGTCAGTCATTTTGTATTGGAGAGGCATATGCCCAAGGATACGTTTTTTAAAATCGCGGAAGTCAAACGGGAGCGTCTGTTGCGTCAGGCGGCGCGCATGTTTGCCGAAAAGGGCTTAAACCAGACCGATATGGCCGGGCTGGCCGAGCGGGCCGGGATCTCCAAAGGGTCCATTTATACATATTTCGACAGCAAGGAATCGCTGTATCTTTATGTCTGCCGGGACGGCCTCGAACGCTCACGCAAGGCCATTTACGGCACCATGGACCCGGCATGGGACATCTATCGACAGGTGGACCATATCTTCCGGCAGGGGGCCCGTTTTGTCCTGGATCATTCCGAATACCTGATCCTATATATCAATGTGGCATCTGCCGGCATGGAGCGTTTTTCCGAACAGATTTCACGGGAAGTGGAGCACTATACCGCCGATCACCTCAAGCGCCTGCTGCGGCGCGACATGGCCGCGGGCATCGTCCGGAACGATCTGGATGTGAACATGACCGCGTTTATGATCAACAGCCTCTATATCGTTTTCATTACATCCCTGATTTCCAGCCACTTCAAGATCCGTATGCGCGAATACCTGGAAATCGAGGATGACTTTGACCAAGACCGCGTGGACGGGGTGATTGCCCGCACCACGACCATGATTCACCATATGCTTCATCCCGCAGTCGCCGCATCGTAACTTCGTCTTGTATTCAAGATGATGGGCGACAGCCAAAAGACGATGCGCGCCTATGGTCCTTAAGTTTGATAGCGCCGACAACGCGGCCAACGCCAATGCAGTTTGAACGTGAATTGGAATCATAACAGGAGGTCTAATATGTCCAGCAACACCACCGGCGGTCAGATCATCGCCAGAATGCTCAAAGCCGAAGGCGTGAAAAAGTTCTTCGGTATTGTCGACGGAACGTATCTGCAACTGTTCGCTCACTGCGTGGAAGAGGGGATGGAGATGATCACCCCCCGCCATGAGGCCGTGGCCGCTCACATGGCCGGGGCCTATGCCCGGATGTCCGGCAAACTGGGGGTCTGCATCGCCAGCAACGGTCCCGGCGTGGCCAACATGCTGGCCGGCGTGGCCGTGGAAAACACGGAAGGAAACCGGGTTCTTCTCATCACCAGCTCCCGGCGAACCGGCATCACCTATCCGGACCGGGGCGGGGCCTACCAGTGCTTTGATCAGGTGGGGGTGATCCGCCACATGGCCAAGTGGTCGGCCGCCTGCGCCTATGCCGAACGGATTCCCGAGCTGATGCGAACGGCCCTGCGCAAGTGCTATGAGGGAAGACCCGGCGTGGTTCATCTGGATGTGCCGGAAAACCTGATCAACGGGCCGTGTCCGGCCGTACCCATTCTTATGCCGGAGCAATACCGCAACACCCATCCCCTGGCTCCTTTGCCGGAACTGGTGACACGGGCCGCCGATCTGCTGGCAAACGCCCGGCTGCCCATGATCCACGCGGGCAGCGGCATTATTCACGCCCAGGCCTTTGCGGAATTGCGGGAGGTCGCCGAGCTGCTTCACGCACCGGTAAGCACATCCTGGTCCGGTCGGGGCGTTTTGGACGAGCGTCATCCCCTGGCCTGGCCCATGGTGCATATCGAGGCCAACAACGCCCTGCGAAACAGCGCCGATGTCTGCCTCTGTCTGGGATCGGATATGGGAGAAACCGATTGGTGGGGAAAAGCCCCTTACTGGGCCAAAACTGCGGACCAGACGTTCATTCAGGTGGACATCGACGAAGAGCGCCTGGCCCGCAACCGGCCCGGCAATCTGGTTATCATGGGAGACGCGGGGCTTTTTCTGCAAATGCTCATGGACGAATTGCGAAAACGGTCCAGCGCCATGGATCTCGCAGGTCGCGAAACCCGGGTGGCCGAACTGGCCGTAACGATCGCCGAGGACCGGGCCAAGCTGGATGAAATGCTGGCCCTTCCGGCCGAGCCCATGATCACCTGCCATGTGCCCCATATCTGCCGCCAGGTGTTCGACGATGACGCCGTGGTGGTTTTTGACGGCGGCAATACCGCGGTCTGGGGCAATTTTTATACCGCCCTCCTGGCGCCCAACACCCAGTTGGGCACCCCGCACATGGGCCATCTGGGCGCCGGCGTGGGGCAGGCCCTGGGCGCGGCCGCGGCCCGGCCGGATAAACAGGTGTACTGCATCATCGGCGATGGGGCCATGGGCTTTAACATGCAGGAAATCGAAACCGCCGTTCGCCACAATCTGAAAGTGATTTATCTGGTGGTGGCGGATAAAGCGTGGGGCATGGTGAAAATCAACCAGATGTTTGCCTTAGATCCGGTCAAGGAGATGTTTGCCACGGCCCTGGGGCCGGACCGCACGGGCACCATCAACACCGACCTGGGAGAGATCGCCTGGGACCGGCTGGCCGAAGCCATGGGCGCTGTCGGAGCCCGGGCCGATTCGCCGGAAACCCTTCGAACGGCCCTGGACCAGGCCCTGGCAGTGGATAAATGCGCGGTGATCTATTGCCAGGTAAACCCCGAGGCCCATATGATGGCGCCCGGTCTGATCTATTTCAAGGCGATGCACCAGGAACCGTCAGGCGAATAACCTTTCCACAAGGAGGGAACACATGGACGCGGCAGCAATCGACCAGATCAACCTCAATTTCAACCAAAGTGGACTGATGGCCTTAAACGCGGTCATCGGCCTGATGATGTACGGCGTGGCCCTGGACATGAAACTCGAAGATTTCAAGCGGGTGATCCGGTCGCCCAAGGGGCCGGCCATCGGCCTGGGCGCGCAGTTTATTCTTCTGCCGGCCTTTACGTTTCTGCTGACCTTTATTCTGCCGGTCACGCCATCCATGGCACTGGGCATGATGCTGGTGGCGGCCTGTCCGGGCGGCAATCTCTCAAATGTCATGACGTATCTGGCCCAGGGCAACACCGCCTTGTCGGTGAGCATGACGGCGGTTTCCACAGCCGCGGCCGTGGTGATGACGCCGCTGAATCTGGCCATCTGGGGCAGCCTTAACCCGGTCACCAATGAGATTCTGAGGCGTGTATCTTTAAACCCCATGGATGTTTTTATGACCATCGTGGTGATCCTGGGAATACCTCTTATCCTTGGAATCGCTACTTCCCGGGCCTATCCACGGCTTGTCGAGAAGATTCGCAAACCGTTTAAAGTGATATCGGTGGTGATTTTCTGCCTTTTCGTGGCCGTAGCCCTGGGCGCGAACTGGCAGAATTTCCTGCGGGCCATCGGACTGGTGGCCTTCGGCGTGTTCGTGCACAACGCTCTGGCCCTGACATTGGGCTATACCTCGGCCCGTTTGTTCAGGCTTTCGGAGGCCGACCGCCGGGCCGTGTCCATTGAGGTGGGCATCCAGAATTCGGCCCTGGCCCTGATTCTGATCTTTACGTTTTTCGACGGCCTGGGGGGCATGGCCATTATCGCCGGGTGGTGGGGTATCTGGCATATCATCTCCGGTTTGACCGTGGCCTTTTTCTGGTCATACCGGCCGTTAAAACAGATTTGCGCCGGGGAGAATCCGTCATGACCGAACCCAATACACCCTATCGTTCGGTTTTTATCACCGGTGCCGGCGGTTATATCGGCCGCCAGCTTACCGAGGCCCTGGCCGCCGATCCCCGCGAGGCGACCACCATCGTGGCCGCCGATCTGCGGCCTGTGCCGCCGGAACAGCAATTGCCGGGGGTTCATTATCTGGCCGCCGACATTTGCGATCCCGGACTTGCCGATGCAATGAAAAAATTTGCCGTGGATCTGGTGGTGCATCTGGCAGCGGTGGTCACCCCCGGCAAGCAGTCCGACCGGACCCTGGAATACAAGGTGGATGTGGAGGGCACGGAAAACATCCTGAAGGCCGGCGTCGCGTGCAGGGTTAAAAAAATCATCTACACCTCCAGCGGCGCGGCATACGGCTACCACGCGGATAACCCGGAATGGCTGGATGAAACTGATCCCATCCGGGGGAACGATGAGTTTGCCTATTCCCATCACAAGCGCCTGGTGGAAGAGATGCTGGCCCGTTATCGCAAAGACCATCCTGATTTAAAACAGCTTATTTTCCGGCCGGGATTTATCCTGGGGGCCTCCACGAAAAATCAGATCACCAATCTGTTTGATCAGCCCCGGATTACGGGCATCAAGGGCGCGGACAGCCCCTTTGTCATTATCTGGGACCAGGACGTGGTGGGCGCCATTTTAAAAGGCATCCATGAGGGCGGAGACGGCATTTACAATCTGGCCGGGGACGGGATTCTGACCCTGCCGGAGATGGCCCGGATGCTTGGCAAACCCTACCGGGCCCTGCCGGTCTGGCTGGTGGCCGCCGGCCTCTGGGTGGGCAAGCGGCTGGGGCTGACCCAGTATGGGCCGGAGCAGATCGGTTTTCTGCGCTACCGGCCGGTCCTGTCCAACCGTCGGCTCAAGGAGGAATTCGGGTACATCCCCAAAAAGACGACCCGCGAGGTGTTTGAATATTATCTGGAGCAGCGGCGCCATGTTTCGTAAACATCGAGATTTTAACAACCGGGTGGTGGCGGTCACCGGTGCGGCCGGGGGCATCGGTTTTGCCCTGGCCCGGCGCTTCGGCGCCGCCGGGGCCAAGGTGGCCATGCTGGATCTTAATCGTGAAGCGGCGGCCGTGTCTGCTGATACCTTACGCCAGGAAGGCATCGAGGCCCTGGCGCTGGGCTGCGATGTCTCCGATCCCGGCGCGGTCATTGCTGCCATTGAGGCCATCGTGGAACATTTCGGCGGCATCGATGTCCTGATCAACAACGCCGGCATCAGCGCCCGGGCCGCTTTTACCGATACGCATCTGGGAGTGTTTCACAAGGTCATGGCCGTTAATTTCTTCGGTCCCCTTTATGGAACCAAGGCAGCACTGGGCGTCCTTTGCCGGCGCAAGGGATTGATCATCACCATTTCCTCCCTGGCGGGCTTTACGCCCCTTTACGGCCGCACGGCTTATGCCGCCAGCAAGCATGCCCTGCACGGGCTGTTTGATTCCCTGCGCAGCGAACTGGGCGGCACGGGCGTGGGTGTGCTGCTGGTCTGCCCCGGATTCACCGCCACCGGCATCGGCACGGCGGCTTTGGACGGCGACGGCAGCATCACCCGTCACCCCCAGACCACCGCCGGTAAACCGGCCGCACCCGAAGAGGTGGCCGACGAGATTTTTAATGCAGCACAAAAAAATAAGCGCCTGCTGGTGCTCACCCCCATCGGCCGCCTGGGCCGTTTGATCAACAAACTGTCCCCCCGACTCTATGAATGGCTGATGGTGCGCTCCATGCGCAAAGAACTGGAACGATGATTAATGTAAAAAAAGGAGATCGTGATATGCCGAAAATGACCCCTTCGGAAGCGTTGGTGGAAACCCTGGTGGCCGAGAAAGTGGACACCGTATTCGGTATTGTGGGCAGCGCCTACATGGATGCCCTGGATTTGTTCCCGGCCGCCGGCATCCGTTTTGTTCCCGTGGCCCATGAACAGGCCGCCTGCCACGCGGCCGACGGCCTGGCCCGGGTCACCGGCCGGCCCCAGGCCTGCATCGGCCAGAACGGACCGGGCATCGCCAATTTCGTATCCGCCATGACTGCCGCTTACTGGGCCCATTCGCCGGTGGTGGCCATCACTCCGGAAACCGGTTCCATGGGCATCGGCACCGGCGGTTTCCAGGAGCTGGATCAGATGGCCATGTTTGAAAAGCAGACGGTCTACCAGGTGCGCGTCAACCGCCCCGAGCGCATGGCCGAACTGGCCCGCCGGGCCTTTTACATGGCCAAAAATTTCAACGGCCCTACCCAGCTCAATATCCCCAGAGATTATTTTTACGGGGTTTGCGAAGATGATATCTATCCCACGCCGCTCATCGGCCGGGGACCGGGCGACGGGGAAGCCCTGCAACGGGCCGCCCAACTTCTGGCGGAAGCCAGATATCCGGTGATTCTGTCCGGCGGCGGGGTCTGTCAGGCCGACGCACTGGAAGAGGTGAAAGTTTTGGCGGAATATCTCACCGCGCCGGTGGTCAACTCCTATCTGCATAACGATACGTTTCCCACCGGACATCCCCTGGCCGCCGGCCCCATCGGTTATTGCGGCTCCAAGGCCGCCATGCGCACCATTGCCAAAGCCGACGTGGTGCTGGCCCTGGGCTCCCGCCTGGGTCCCTTCGGCACCCTGCCGCAATATGACATGGCCTATTGGCCCGCCAGCGCCAAAATTATTCAGGTGGATGTCAACCTGGCTGTTCTGGGCCTGAGCAAGCGGGCCGACATTGCCTCCTGCGGGGATGTGAAAGCCTTTGCCGCCGAATTGCTGGAGCGACTGAAAGTCCTTAAGCCGAATCCGACCCCGGATCAGGCGCGTCTGGATGAGGTCGCCGCTGAAAACCGGACCTGGGCCGATGAACTGGCACAATGGTCGTCCGCCACCAACGAGCTGATGCATCCCCGACGGTTCCTGGCCGAACTGTCAAAGGCTATTCCGCCGGGTTCCATCATTGCCACCGATATCGGCAACAATTCTTCCATGTGCAACGCCTATTTCAAATTCACCGGCGCGCGCCAGCATATCTCGGCCCTGAGCTGGGGCAACTGCGGCTTTGCCTACGGCGCGGCCATGGGCGCCAAAATGGGCCGTCCGGATACGCCGGTTTTCGCTTTCCAGGGCGACGGGGCCTACGGCATCAGCGGCATTCAGGAGGTGATGACCGCCGTGCGCGAAAAGATCCCGGTGATTGCCATCGTGGCCAATAACCTGGAATGGGGGGCTGAAAAGAAAAACCAGATCGACTACTATGATAATCGCTTCGTGGGCGCCAACCTTCGCGAAAACCCGGATTACGCCAGACTGGCCGAGGACATGGGCGCCAAAGGTTACCTGCTGACCGATTACCGGGAGGTGGGCGACGTGGTGCGCGATGCCGTGGCATCCAACCAGCCCTGCGTGATCAACGCCATGATCCAGGGAGGAGCCGAAGTTCTGGCCGAACCATTCCGCCGGGACGCCCTGAAGATGCCGGTGCGTTATCTGGATAAATACAAACATCTGAATGCGTAAGATATCACCGACGAGCAATCAGGTTTCAAATCGAACGCACCATTGATGACGGTCTTGCTCATAATTGACTTTTTTTAATAAGTTCAAGCATTGAGCGGAAGGGAAAATAGCGGGTGAACATCCTGGTGTTAAACAGCGGCAGCTCGTCGCTCAAATACAAGTTTTTCGACATGCCCGCCGAGCGCCTGCTGGCCGCAGGCATGGTGGAGCGTATCGGCGAAGGCCAAGGCCGTTCGCGGCTGATCGAAAACGGTCCGGGCGGACAACGCGAAACACTCGGTCTTGATTGCCCGAATCATCATCAGGCACTGGCGCTGCTACTTTCGGCCATCGAAAGGGAGGACTCCCGGACGTCTCCCCATGGCGTTGATATCGAAATTATTGGGCATCGCCTGGTGCACGGCGGTGAGATTTTTGCCGGGCCGAGCCTGGTGAACGACCACGCTCTGGCTCAAATGGTCTCCCTCCAGGAATTAGCGCCACTGCATATGCCGCCGGCCCTGGCCGTGCTCCGGGCCTGCCGGGACCGGTTGCCTCACGCCCGGCAGGTGGCTTGTTTCGACACCACGTTCTACCGCACCATGCCGGCTTATGCGTATCGTTATGCCGTTCCGGAGGATTGGTACTCCCGACATGGCGTGCGGCGCTACGGGTTTCACGGGCTTTCCCATGAATATGTCACCCATACCGCCGCTGGCATGCTGGGTGCGGCCGCGGATCAACTGAAACTGATCACCGCTCACCTGGGCAACGGCGCCAGCATCACGGCTTTTGATCGCGGCCGGGTCATGGACACCTCAATGGGTTTCACCCCGCTGGAAGGCCTGATCATGGGCACCCGCTGCGGTTATCTCGACTCCGCAGTGTTGCTCCATATTCAGCAGCGGACCGGCATGAGTCTGGCCCGCATGGTGGAGGTGCTGAACACTCAAAGCGGGCTGCTTGCCGTCAGCGGCGTCGGCCGGGACCTGCGGACCATTATGGCCGCCCGCGCCGACGGCCATCCCGATGCCGTCCTGGCCGTGGATATGTATATCCACACCCTGCGCAAGTATATCGGCGCCTATCATTTTGCGCTTTCCGGCGCCCAGGCCCTGGTCTTTACCGGCGGCGTGGGAGAAAACAGCGCCGAAATCCGTGCGCTGGCCCTTGACGGTCTGGAACCCCTCGGCCTGGAACTGGACCCCGCCGCCAACGAGCAGACCGTAAACGGCCGCGCCGGCATTATCTCCACTGACACCAGCAACGTCAAGATCCTGGTGGCCCCTACCGACGAAGAACGCCTCATCGCTTGCCGGGCGTATGCTCTGGAGCAAATTCAACTCTCGTGAGGCGGGTTATTTACATTATATCTAAAAGTCCTTTTTAATAGAAATAGAGCTAAAATTTGTTCCCTTTTCATGCCATTACCAAGCCGTTTTATTTGAATAGAGTCAGAAACCGGATCAAATTGATCGTCCCGCCTTCCACTTCCAGATCACGGATGATGGCAACGGCTGGATTTCGCAGGCCGGCCGCGATTTCCTTCCAAATGTTTGAATTCACCGTTACGGTGATGTCGGGGTTTTGTGGAAATCGCGGCTGGATTTCAGCAACCCCCCGGCGCACGTGCACGGTATAAGCCTCATCGGTGTCGGGAAACCGAAAACCGATCACCTGGTCCACGTCCGCGCTTTTTTCCGGGTTCAGATTCACGGCCATGGCGTTAAAAATAGCAGCTACGGGTATGGAATGAAGAAATTCCGGATGATTGACGGAAGCTTTTCCGATGGTCAGTTTGTTTTCGGCTTCCAGTGACTGGGTCAGGTAATAGTTTCGGGCGGTGGCCGTGATCTGTTTTTCCCCCAGGCATTCCAAGGATGCGGCCCTTAGCGAGACGGCTTCAGGCATGTCGGGATCAAGAATGAGCAATTGGTCGGCCAGCTCAAGAGCCCATTGGCAGTCCCCGGTTTCAAAAGCCGCGTCGGCGGCCTTAAGCAAATTTTCCCTTCCGCCCGCCAGCGCGGTAAAGCGTTTGGCTCTTTCCTTGGGCTGCAGTGGAAATAAATCCGTTGCATTGCCGCCGAACCATCCCAGGTAACCGTTGAAGATGGCTTTGACGGACCATTCCACCGTGCCGTAATACTCCTGCAGGTAGGGCTGATAAGCCAGATGGGGCGGCAGCTTGACCTTCCCCACAATCTCTTCGGGAGTAAGGCCGGCGTTGATGTGGCGGATGGTCTGGTCATGGACGAACTGGATCGCGTCGCGGTAGTTGGTCAGCGTTTCCAAGATGATCGCTTCACCTTCAAGGGGCCGGGTATGACCCGGAACCAGATGGTTCGGCCGCAGGTCCCGCATGATATCCAGGCTTTTTACCCACAGCGTCACGTCCCGGTAGGCCGTGCCGCGGATGGCGTAAAGGTTGGGAAAGGACTTGTAATAATTGTCGGCGCAAAGCAGTGCGTCCTTGTCCGGCAGCCAGACGATGGTCTGGTCCGGCGTCTCCCCCGGCGCGTGAATCAGGACCAGCCGGACCCCGGCGATTTCCAGTTCCATGCGGTCGTCATAGGTTTTGGTAGGGTAAAGCAGGCCAGGGGTGCTGTGTTGATCAAAAAGCAGCCGCGACCCCACACCCGCGTTGACCAGACCGCCGGGGGGAAGCAGCACGCCGAACTGACGCATGGCCCGTCGGTAGGTGGTGTCCCGGGTGATATTGACGATGCGGTCCAGGTGATGGCGGGTGGTTTGATGGGCGTAGATTTCCGGATGGTCGTTTCCGGCCATAACGGTGGCGCCGAAGGTATGATCAGAATGAAAGTGGGTATAGATGATGGCCTTTACCGGCTTTGAGGTAATGGAATCAAAGGCTGCCTTGACCGGAACCGCGGCCTCGGCGCATTCCATTGTATCCACAATGATGACTCCGTCATCGCCTTCAATCAGGATGGAATTGGCCAGACCGAAGCCGATGGCTACATGAACACCGTCGGCCACCTCCATGACTTCCTGACGGAACTCCGACGAATGGGCCGCCAGGTCAGGATTGGCCGCAATGGTGTCCGGCTGCGTCTTAAAGGACGAGCACCCGGCCAGAAGGACCGGAACAATCATGGCGGCCATCCAAAAGGAATTGTAGAATATTTTCTTCATTATAATGGTTTGCATGGTTGTCCCCTTAATTTGGGCTTATTTTTTATATCTGCTGAAATAGAAAAGCTGTCCTGAGAATGGCGGATCAGGTCAGTTGGCCGTAAAAGCAGCGGGTCTCGCCCTGTTCGATGGCGAGCAGGCAGTATCCGCAGTTGATGCATGCGGAAGCTTGCCCGCCTTCGGTTTTGAATTTGTTGACGATATCCGGCTCAATAATAAACGGCCGGCCCATGGCCACGAAATCAGCCATACCGTTGCCGATTATCTGTTCGATGTCCGGCAGCCTGCGGATTCCTCCCACTGCAATCACCGGAATCGTTACCTGTTCTTTGATTTCCTGGGCAGCGCACACATTATAGTTGAACAGAGGTTCATGACGTTTGACCAGAACGGGCGCAAGAACAGGCAGGATGGTTTTAACCACCGGGTTGCTGTTTTTATACCGGAAGCTAAAGGTCAATATGGCTTCAGCCGGTATTTCGGGGACGCGGATGGTGGAAAACCCATCCGCGCCCATGCCGCAGGAAATCTCAATGGCGTCAAAGCCCGCATCCTCGAGCATAACGGCGATGCGCACCGATTCGGAAACCCGCATTCCATCCGATTGATGGTCATAGGCGTTTATTTTGATGAGGATGGGGTAATCTCCCACCTTTTTTCGCGCTCCCTGAAAGATTTCCCGGATGATGCGGAATCGATTTTCTGTTGATCCCCCCCATTGGTCGGTCCGTTTGTTGGTGGCGGGAGACAGAAAGCCGGAGAGCAAGTAGCCATGGGCGGCGTGCAGTTGTACGCCGTCAAAACCGGCTTTTTGCGTGCGTTCGATGGTGGATATAAAATTTTGGATCACCTCGCGTATTTCGAGTTCAGTTAACTCCCTGGGTGTTTCTTCATTGTAGTAGGCGTCGGTGATGGGAGAAGGCGCCACTGTTGCCTCACCGGTGACGGCCCGCCGGGTTTGACGGCCGCCGTGGGCGATTTGTGCGATAATGGGAGTGTTATGAGCGTGAACCCGGTCGGTGACGCGTCGATAATCCGGTATGTAATCGTCCTGGTGAAATAGATAAGTATAGTTCGATCCCAGTCTGCCGTTTTTCTGCACACCCAAGCCCCCGGTTATAATGGCGCCGACGCCGCCCTCGCAGAGTTCCACATAGGCGTTTATCAGTTCTGGTTTGGGCCTCCCGTCTTTTTCCGCCATTCCCAATGTCGTCGCCGAACGGAGAATATGATTTCGAACCGTTATGGAACCGATCCGCGCGGGTGCAAATACGGCATCACTGCGATGGGATTTGGTTTGTCCGATCTGCGCCAGGCAGTCCTGGCGGGGCTTGAAAGAGGCGCAGCCGTTTAAAAGGCCGGGCATTGCCATAGCCGCCGTGATCATGGATGAATACTTGATGAAGTCGCGCCGTGTAAAAACAGGTTGCGGATTTTTCGGGGCGGTACCCTTATCTTGTTTTTTCATCGATCTCTCCTGTTTTCAAGTAATACAACATCGTTTATGGATTGTTCTGAAGTTCCCGAAGTTTCGCTGAGACTCGGAATCGGTCCTGCGCTTTTATTCCTTTGGTTGACAAGGCATCGTTGAGAATTTGAATCGCTTCGGGCTTCTTGTTTCGGCGATGATATATGTCAACCAGCAGCAAATAAGAATCAGCATGCGGCGGCAGGCGTTCGATCATAAAGCGAAGCAACTGCTCGGCCCGTTCAAAATCGTTGTTTTGATAGAGATAAAAAGCCAGGGTGTAGGCATATCTGCGATCCGGGTTCATTTCAAAGGCGCTGAAAAGCAAGTCGATTGATTCACCGGGGTTTTTTTCAGCCAGAAGCACCCCCAGGTTGAACATCGCTTCATGCATCGCGGGTTCTGCCTGGACAGCGCTGCGAAGATGCATCTCCGCTTCGGCCGTCTTTTTTTGTTCCGCTTTCAAAAGCCCCATATTGAAATTCGCCGTCGCATTAAGGGGTGATACATCCAGGGCCCTTTTTAACCATTCTTCGGCCTTGCTGGTTTCCCCGAAACGCGCGTGGGCCATTGCGGCATTGACCATGGGCATGACCGCGCACGGTTCAAGCCTCATCGCTATTTGATAAGCGGACAGGGCTGACGGAAAATTTCCGGCATTCAGATAGAAATTGCCCAGATTGTAATGGGAGGTCCACTGGTCCGGACGGGTTTTCATGGTCGTCAGGTACTCCCGGGTTGCCCGGTCGACCGAAGCACCGTCTGCCTCCCGCCTCGCAGGCCCTGTATAACCGGCAAGCGCCGCCGCCGCTTTAATTCTCACAAGCCGGACATTATCACCGGTCGCCGCCAATAAAACGTCCGTCAATAAAACGTCTCCGGCATGTTCGGACCAAAGCCGGCCAAGAGATTCGACGGCACTGGACCGGACCAGGGGGGAAGGGTCTTTTGCCGCATCCAGGAGGACCGGTCCGATATCCGGATCAGGGCAGGTCCTGAGCAGACGGATCAGGGATGCGGCAAAAACCGCGTCCCGGTCTTTGCTGTTAATATACGATAGCATCCCGGGGAGCATGCTCCAGTCTTGCCTGCGGGCGGCATCGATCAATTCGGCCCGTTGGACCAGGGGGGCTTGATAATCCCTTTTGCGCCACTGCCGAACCCATGCATCTGCCCATGCTGCGTCTTTGTCATCATGGCACAGGTTGCAGGCATTGGGGGATTCAAAGGCGATGGTGGCGGACGGCGTAGGGGGAAGCATGGAATGATCGCTGCGCCGCATTCTGGCAAACGATGTCATGGGCATGTGACAGTTGATGCATCGGCTGCCCGGGCTGTCTGGTTTGTGAAAGGTGTGGGCAGCCGCGTTTTCTACTTTTTTGGGGTGGCAAGTTGCGCAGGATTGGTTGGGGGCGTTTTTATGTCGGTACCGCCCGCTGGAGGTGTGACAGTGCAAACAATTCAGTTCGCCTGACTTTACACAAGGGCTCAGTAGCCAGGAGGTAAGCGTATAATTTTCTCCAAGGTCCCGGCCATCGGCATAATAGTCAATGCATTCCAGGGTCACTAAATCGAAATGATCAAAAAACCGGTTTCCCGGCATGAACTCCTTTGTCAATGGGATGGCCTTGGCATGGCAGCCGGCACAGGCATCATTGTTCTGCTCTGCTGTAAAGTCCCTTCCCCCGCGGATGATCTTCAAGTCTTCGGGTACCGTATCCTTCGGGGCCTGTCGGCAGACCCGGATATGCTCATCACAGGGGCCGTGACAGGTTTCACAATTGATGCCCGGTTCGGCCCATCGGGTGCTGTAGGTATCTGTTTTGAGATCATAGTTCGTATCCAGTTGACTCACATGGCAGCTGTAGCAGGCGGTGTTAAAGGTATAAGGCCAGTCCTTCCAACTGATGGGTTTATCGGATGCCGAATCTGGAAAATGGCGCACACCGTTTTCCGCCATGTCAAACCATTTCTTTTCATGCACGTCGTAGGCCACGGGAAGGGTCTGCAGGCGTCCCCGCTCCATGAGGGTCAAAAAATAATAAATATTTTTACCGCCTATGGCATGGATGATGGGATACTGTTTATCGCCGTCCGGCCCTTTCTCATAGACCATGCCGGCGGAGACATCCACCCGATAGCGATACGCGCCGATATGGATTTCCGCCGGCCCGGAGATTGTTTCGGACACCACCAGATCCGCTGAAAAAGGCTGCATGGCTTTTGCGTGATGGGAAGTTTCCCAGAGCGAATAGAATGTTGCATGGCATTCGCGGCATGCTGTCGTTCCTGAGTATTGGCCGGCCTGTTTGTTGGCGGATGATTCCACCTCAGGCACAAGAGGGTGGGCCGGAGGGACGATCCCCGGAAGCAGCACAAAGCAAAGCAGGCAAGTCAGCGTCAATGACCGTTGCACCCATCTGCCGGCAAACCGTTGCCGCGTGCCGACACCCCGTTGGATTAACGTCATTTACACCTGTCCTCCGGAGTTCTGGGGCGGAATTTTCAGAGGTCTTAGCTTTGTCCACTTCTCTCCCACCGGACACGCGCGCATGCATTCAATGCAGAAATCAACGTCCGTGATGTAGATTTGCCCGCTTTCCACCAGAAAATCTCTTTGCTTCAGATGACGGCGTATCATCCGGATATAGCCCGGCCATTCCCGCAGTCCGGCGGGCGGCAGGCGCTTGAACCCCAGCGACCAGTATACAAAACATGGATCCACATCATATCCGTCTTTTGTCAAGGCGCCGGACGGACAGGCGTCTATGCATTTATTGCATCTTGTACACAGATGAAACGCCTGCCTCGGGTCCGGCGCAAGCTCGGCCTCGGTGATGATGGCGCACAGTCGTTGATGCGGTCCGAACTCCGGCGTCAGCAGCAGATTGTTTTTCCCGATCTCCCCCATGCCGCAGCTAACGGCCGCATGCTTGAAAGATAGGAATCCCAGCGTGCGGGTCTGGCGAAATCTTTTTCCGGTTTCCGGGTCATGTTTGAATATTTCAACCGGTTTATCCGCGGAGATCGGCAGGGATAGAAATCCTTCCCGCTCGAGCATGCGGCCCATTTTTTCAGCCGTTTCATCCAGCAGCCGGGAGGTTTGCATTTTATTGCGGGTCCAGAGCATGATATCCGGCGAACAGACTGCTCCCAGGCTGTGGGCGACAGCCATGACGATGACGCTTCTGGCAGAGGGCATCAGAGCTGTTGCCGGCCTCGGCGGGTAGGCCAGAATCAGATCTTGCGCACCTGCAATCCCTACCAGATCGATACCCGCCTCCCTGAGCCTTTCATTGATCCAATCGCTGTCAATTGTCATTCGCCGTCCCCCGCATCTATCCTCTGATGATAAACCCGATCGCTTTTTGCAGCATTTCAAACGGATATAGCTTCTTCTGCAGCAAAATCCCTCTGGCGTTGATTCCCACCGGATATCGAATCTTGAAATTGTCCGCCGTTGCCGCCTTGAAAATGGTTTTGGCCGCTGTAAGAGGCTTCGAGGCGGTTTTCGTTGCAATGAAATCTACTTTTCGGCTGACATTGCCGGCGTAATCCCCATACGCGGGGATGCCCTTGGAATCGGAAAAATCCATCGAGGCCCCATGAAAATCGGTTGCAACGCCGGCGGGGAGGACGACTTTTACCTTGATATTTAATTGTTTCAGCTCATACCAGAGAGAATACGAAAATCCCTCGATGGCATGTTTGGTGGAGGCATACAGGCTGTAACACGGAAAATTAAGGGAGGTTATTACGGAGGAGATGTTGATGATCGTGCCGTTTTTGTTTTTTCTGAAATGGGGAAGCAGTTCCCGCGTCACATTAAAAACGCCGAACACATTGGTTCCGAACTGGCGGTCTATCTTTTCCTGTGATGCGGTCTCAAACGGCCCGACCAGCCCGTACCCGGCGTTATTGACCAGAACATCAATCCGGCCGAAATGATCAATCGATGCATGGACAGCCTTTTTAATGGAATCCGTGTCAAGAACATCCAGTTGAAAAACTTTTATATTTTCAAAATGAACAAGATCCCCGGCCTTTTCCGGCGACCGCATGGTGGCCGCGACGTTCCAGCCTTTTTTCTGAAAGAACTGCGCCGCT
Organism: Desulfobacteraceae bacterium; assembly: GCA_003597945.1. Classification (GTDB taxonomy): domain Bacteria; phylum Desulfobacterota; class Desulfobacteria; order Desulfobacterales; family Desulfosalsimonadaceae; genus SURF-33. The sequence goes on from QZJS01000037.1 coordinate 31,483, forward strand.
TCTTTGCCGATGCCAGATGAGCAGCCGGTTATAAAAACCGTTTTTCGCAAGCCCGATTCCAAATGGCTCTTGCGGAAGCGACGGATGATAAAAAGCCCCGCCAGGATCAGCACGCCCGCCAGGAAAAACGGCGCATGGGCTTTGATCTGGGTCCGTGTGGAATATTGCCTGACCTGTTTAATTTGATCAAAATCGTCGGGGACCGGCACTACATTGTTTTCCGCCGCATACCTGCGATAGGCTTCCATCATCGCAGTGAATCGCCCGGGCATATCCGCCTTCAGATCCCTTGTTTCCCCAGGGTCATCCACGATATTAAACAGGCGCCACTGGTTGTCGCCTGCAGACCCCCTGTTTTTGACAATCTTGTAGTCGCCCTGAAAAAGCGCTGCATTGCCCGCCATTTCATAGCCGATGGTCTCTTCTTCACCGTAAACTCTGTCGGCTTCTCCTCTGGCCAGAGACAGCAGACTTTTGCCGATCATGGGTTCGACCTCGCGGCCCTGATAGCGGCCCTGGGGCGGATTCACCCCGGCGATTTCAAGGATGGTGGAGGCAATATCCGTCACATAGGCAAACGCGTGGGTAATCTTTCCTTTTTCAGTAATGCCCGTTCCTGAAAGAATCAGGGGGACCCGCATCCCCCCCTCCCATGCCGTAAACTTATATCCCGCCAGAGGTGAAGAAGCGGCACTGGCAAAGCTTGGCCCCATATTGATATAACTGCCGCGGGTTCCCAATGTTTCGTAATCCCGGTTATATCTCTTGGACTTTTGCCACAGTTTCAGGAAAAGCGTCTGCCAGGCGGGTCCGTCAAACGCATCAGAGCCCTCAGCGCCGTTATCCGAGGTAAAGATAAAAACAGTATTGTCATACAGATCGTTGTCTTTGAGATAGGTTATCAATCGCCCGATATGGTGATCCATGGCATCCACCATGCCGGCGTAAACCGCCATTTTCTTGGATTCATATCGTTTTTCCGAATCGCTTAGCGACTCCCAGTCTTTTGTGGTCGGCATCGCCACCATTTCCGTCCAGGGGGGCACTATTTTTTTTGCCTTGGCATTTTCAAGTCGTTTTTCTCTCAGCGCCGTCCATCCCTCATCATATGTTCCCATGTATTTTTCTGTAAATTCCGCGGGGGCCTGAACCGGAATATGAACCGCCTGAAAAGAGATATAGGAGAAAAAGGGTTTTCCGTCTTTTCTGTTGGAATCGATAAACTCAATGGCCTTGTCGATGTAATATTTTGAGGAGTAAAAATCGTCCGGCAGATCGATTTCCTTGCCGTCAGCAAACCAGTTGGCCTTTTGGTAAAGCGGCAGATAGGGTTTCTTCTCCCAGTTGTCGGCGCCGGTATCCGCCATGGTCACGGTGCGTTCAAATCCTCTCCGGATGGGCAGCAGATCCGGCGTCATCCCCAGGTGCCATTTGCCCGTCATGTAGGTGTGGTACCCGGCATCCCTGAGCAGGGTGGCGACGGTGACCACGTTATGATTCAGTGTTCCCTTGTAATTCTCGTGTTCTGCCTGGGCCGGGGGGATCGCCTCGGGTATGTTGGGCACCCCGTTGCGGTGGCTGTCTACGCCTGTCAGCAGCATGCTTCTGGTTGGTGCGCAGGAGGCTGCCGTATGATAATTGGTGAAAACCAGTCCTTCATCAGCTAAGCTGCTGATACTGGGAGTCGCAATTTCACTTCCATAGGGTGCGGTATCTGTAAAGCCGAGGTCATCCGCCAGTATCAGTACGATATTTGGAGGTTTGGCAAGAGCGGCATTGATCGGCAGAAAACTCCACGCCAGGCACAAGATGAGTCTCAAAAACAACTTTACCATCATGGGTGGAACCTCTTATGAAAGTATGAAAGTGTTAGGTAAAGTAGCTTATTGCCTTTTTTTTGATGAAAAGCGCGACGATTTTTATGGCCCTCTGCATGGTTTTTTCCCTGATATAATTATAAAAGCCATTTTCTTAATATGTTGTCGCTGCCGGCAGGAAGACTGAACAGCATGCCGTCTTCCCCAATGGTAATCGGGCCGGAGTAGATTTTATTGGCGTCTCCAAGAAAAGCCGGCTTGAAATTCGAAACCGGAAGCGGGGGTACGATGTGGGTAAACAGAAGATGCGAAACCCCTGCGTCTCTGGCAATCCTGGCGCCGTCTTCCGGAGAAGCGTGGTAATGCGGTATATCCTCAAGGATCTTGGCATTATTCGGGCGACCCGATTTTTGCGCCACATCCTTGAGAACCTTTACCATGGACGGCTGGAGGGCTTCCATAACCAGCAGGTCGGCCCCCCGGGCCTGGTGGACAAGGGAAGGCACAAACACGGTATCCCCGCTGATGACCACAGACCTGCCTTTGTAATCAAAGCGGTAGCCTACCGCCGGATTGACGGGTTCATGATCGACAACAAAGGCGGTAACCGTAAGTCCATCGGAGTCGATGACGATCATTTCCTCTGTTCCCGAAGTAAAGTGAAAAGGCCTGGCTATGCCCCCGGCGCCTCCGGGCGGCGCGGTTTCAGGCCCATGATGCGCAACGCGGTATTTGGAATCCTGAGAGTAGGCCAGGTTGAATCCATCAACAACAGTTTCGACCCCGGCGGGGCCGTAAATATCAAGAGGACGTTGCATCGCTCCCCCGGCCCATCGTTTTAGCATGAGTTCTCCCAGATCGCCGATATGATCGGAGTGAAAATGGGTCAGCAGTACGGCCTTGACGTTATCAGGCTTGAACCGCATGATTTCAAGTTTTCTGACGCTGCTTGGCCCCGTATCGACCACATAGAGATGTTTTCCCGCGATTACGGCCGTGCATGGGCCGACCCGCCTCATATCGGTCAGGGGGCAGCCGGAACCGACAAGGGCCACATGGAGTCCATCGGATAGATCATTGATGACGTTTGACGTCATAAAATCGGTCGCGATCAGGCGCGCCAGTGTCAAGCCGATTTTTTTCTCCGAAAAAATCAGGCCGGCCAGGACCGCCGCCGCAAGGGCCACGGCGATCAGGGATTTACGGTTTAGAATTTCAGAAATCGCGAAAGGTTTTTCCTCTGCCCTCGATTTTCGGGCAAAAAACGTGATGGCAGCTGTTAAAACGGTTATAAAGAAGATCTCGGCCATAATCGATTGCGTGCCCGCGGTTGAAAAGCCGTCCAGGAACAGACTGATGGAGCGTCCGACAACAATAAAAACCAGAAAAATAACGGGAACCACGAGCCATCGGCCTTTGCCGGTTGCCGCGCCAAGCAGGCAGAAAAAACTCATGCCGAGAAAAAGGCCGCCAAAATCACCCCGGATGGCATTCAGACCCTGGGCATGGGCAGGGTAAACGAAAAACGCCGTTGAAAGAATATCGGGAAAAACGACAAACCCAATACCTAAATTTAAAAACAAAATGCCGATAAAACCTGTCAAAAGACGGAAGATGGTTTCGCCTGCGGACCATTTTAAGGAAATAGTCATCATTGGCCTCCTTTGGCGATGATCATCATTTTATGGGCTACCGCAACCCCTGCATTCTGGTTCTGGCCGGTCACCATGCGGCCGTCCACCACAATATGGTCGGCAAACAAGTCTCTGAAAGCCGTTTCACTTTCAAACAGCGCCCCGGCGGCTCGCAATTCCCGCTCCGGGTGCTGGGGCGTCATGGTGATGCCCAGTTCCTGAACCTGTTTGTCCGTAACCGCGGTCAGACGGCGCCCTTTCACCAGGGATTCACCGTTCTGGTCTTTGGCTTGAAGAAGGCCCAGCGGTCCGTGGCATACCCCGCCGATGACCTTGCCCGCCTTATGGGCCTCGCTGATTTTTCCGCCGAGCGCCGCGGAGGTTCCCAGATCATAGGCCGCCCCCCATCCCCCGGCCATGTAGATGATATCATAGGCCGATACATTGACGTCGTCGATGCGCATGGATCGGGATACCTTTTGTTGGAATTCGGCATCCATCAAATATCGATCGTCATATTCCGTTTTCAAAAACCATTCAAATGACATGGGATCAATGGGAATCGGCCCGCCCTTGATGCTGGCCAGATCGACCTGCATCCCACCGTCCTTGAATACATAGTAGGGAGCGGTCATCTCTGACCCGAAAACACCGGTCTTTTTCGATCCTTTATCGCCAAGCCGGTCATGGCTGGTGGTGATGATCAGGGCCCTGCCCCCGGGAAAGGTGGCTTTTTCCCCCTCATAGGCCGGATGGAGCCCCATGGCCTTCAATCCTGCCGGAAGACCGAGCCAGGCGAACAGAGCCCCGGCCACAAGAATGATGACGGTAATAATCAGTGCTTTTTTCATGTTGTTTTTCCCTCCTGTTGCCCTAAGGCGTTAAATGAAAAAGCTTTAGCCGTCTATAACCGGCGCATATCAAAAGCTTAGTTCGGTCAGCATTCCCTTGTGAGATGGGTAGTACATGACGCCGTCAAATCCCGGTGTGATGGGAAGTCCGGCGCCCTGCGGCAGTGCGGGACTTCGTGCCAGTTCTTTTCCGGTGGCGGCGTCCCGCCAGACAAGACACGCCGTTGCAAGTGACGGCGGATTCGCATCATCTAAAACCAGCGTGCGATTATTCGGGGGGCCCATGATCGCGGCAAAGCTCAGGGATCGCTGTTTGACAGTCCACGCCGTGGAAAATCCCTTTTCCGCGTCAAAATCAATGGCGGCAAGCCTTCCTTTCAGGAAGTCATAGGCGTAAATCCTGTTGTTTTCAACATCCACCGTCGGCAGACTCCATTGCAGTGATCCGGGCAGCCATTGGTGGCCGGCAAAAGGGGCGAAGTGAAAGACCTTGCCGTCATCCGCCTGGGAAACAGCCGTCAGGGAGAGCGGCGCCCATGATAACTGAAAGTTCGTCTGAACGACCACGAACTCTCCGAAAACAGCCGGCGCCGTTCCCGGTTTCTGATGACCGGCGCAATATTGGACCGGACCCCATTGCTGGTCAAGGGTTATCCGGTTGTTTCGATAAATATACCGGAACAGGTTGTTGATGCCGGACACGTAAATATAATCGACATCCTTAAAGACGGTGCTGCTGATGCGACCCAGAACCGGCTCTTTTACCGTTGCGGCGGTCACGAGCTTCAACTCTTCGGGCTCGACAACGGCGATGATGGAAGGGACATCCTTGTCATGATGGAACAGCAGCGCCCGGATGCTGTCCGCTGTAGCGCCTTTTTTACGGGTCATTGACTTGGCGACCACGTGTCCGTCGGACAGGATGCTGAAGCCGTTATAAACCGTGTCGCCCGGTTTTCGACCCTGGGGTGTGGGCAGTTTCAGGCGCTTGAGAATTTTGCCGTCCGCAGGATCTATTTTTGCCAAGTGATAGCCGTTGACAAGATAGACGTATCCATTGCCGTGAACGCCGATGACTCCGGGGTAATCCCAGTCCTCGTCTTTTTTTGCATCATGAATCCGGGTTTTCCATAATATTTCCATGGAGTATGCATCGATTTTCGCCGCATAAGGCCCGGTGGCGCATGAATCGCCGTCAGCCGTGCAGGTTTCAGTGGACATGGTGGCGCCGCCAAGGGCAAAGAGTTCCCCCTTGTCGCGGGTTACGACGTTGTATATTCCGGGAAGACCTTTGATGGTTCTTGTTTGGACGGTAACCGGGTTCGATCCGGCGATTTCGGGGAGTGCGCATGTATGCGGGAACGTATGCGTTCTTTCCGAAGAAAACGCCTCACCGGGCGTAACCGTCGGATACCAGGGACCGTCCGCCGGTTCGGGTATAAGGGCCGATGATCGGAAGCACCGGTCATGCGTGTGCATTTCAACGCCGACAAAATCGTTGGTAAAGATTCTGTTCTGATCCCAGAGGATAAAAATGCCGGTTACAGAAATAACAAGTACAAGAACCGCAATAATTATTCCGGTTTTTTTCATTTTCACTCCCGGTTTTATTTATGTTGCCGCCGTCGCAACCGTGGCGGGTTTTCTATTTTTCCGTCGGGTACTGGCGGCAATATGAAAAAATCATATCATCGTAACGGCTTTGGAATTTCGGATTCGCACGGCACGTCTGTTGCGCAAAGACCACATCCGTAAATAAAGATATGATAGTTTTTATTGCAGTATTTCAGTGAGTCGGCAACTTTTTGATAACAGGTTTCCTTGTTATGGGCGTTTTCCGCGGTTATGGCGTTTACGGGACACCGTGCGGCACATTTTAAACACGATATGCCCTGATGGTGGAGGCAGTAGGCGTGGATATCCTCTTGCCGTTTTCGGTTGGGCGTCAGTTTCAGGTTGACCGCAAAGCTTCCGAGGCGATGCGCGCAGCCTTTTTCCGTGATCAGGAAATCCTGCATGCCGAAGGTGCCGAGCCCGGCGGCATAGGCGATGTGCCGGTGGGACCAGGGCGACGCCCACCCCACGTTCGGATACCGCTTTTTGTTAAACTTTGGCGTCACGTCCGGCGAAACGGCAAGGATTCCCCGGCCCATCAGGCCGGTGACGATTTCCCGCACCATGGTCTGGCTGAAAATTTCCCCCAGCAGGCGGGTCT